>NZ_LMDT01000020.1:0-111526 GCF_001425885.1 Ensifer sp. Root1252
TGGTCATGATGAACCCTTTCATAGCATATTGAATGACCGCCGCGCACAAGCGCTGCGGATGAAGATAGCGATTTTTGAAAGGAAGGTTCGTCAGGGCGCGGTTGCTAAATGCGCGGTAACCAAAGTTCAGCAAGCAAATATCGATAAATCACTGATAGAGAAAACTGATCCGAAAGTCAACTTTTAGTTTCTGGGACTCTATGGCGCGGCTGGTGGCTCCATCCACCGGGCGGTCCAGGCTCAAGGGTTGATGCTCGACCGAGTTTGCCAATGCCTCGAACGAAGACATCGATTTTGGATCTCACCTCGGTCTTGATGGCCGGAACGTCCTATCTCTGGCGCAAGGTGATGGCTGAAGGCAAACGAGAACCTAATCCTGACCGGCCAAACAGGCACCGGAAAGACGTGGATTGCTTGTGCCTTCGCACAACAGGGGGCACACCTCGACGACTCAGTCCTCTACGTTCGTATGCCGAGGCTGTTTGAGGACCTGGCACTTGCCAGGCTGGATGGACGCTTTCCGCGCCTCGTCGATAAGCTTGCGCGCGTGCACTTGCTGGTGCTGGATGACTGGCGAACACATACCTTGAACGATCGACAGCGCCTCGATCTGCTAGAACTATTCGAGGAACGATATCGGCGGAAATCGACCTGATCACGGCTCAGCTTCCCGTGGCCTGGCACGAAATGATCGGAGAGGCCACTTTGGCTGATGCGATTTTAGACCGTATTGTTCACAACGCTCACCGCATAACGCTCGAAGGCGACAGCGTGCGGAAACGAAAAACCCGACGCTCTTGACCGGTGGCGAGATAACCGAAATCAACGCCCGTAACAGTAACCAGGCAACCGGAATGCGATCGCACCCCTTGTCCGCGACTCAGCGAAACGCTTGTACGCAACCGCTGAAATGATTATCCCGATTTACCGAAATCTGCACGGCTGAGCCGCTAAACCAGCCCAGGCGCCAATGCCATTCCCGCGGGAGCTACGAGCGTTGCTCGCCGATCACTCCGATGACGATAGGCATCTGCAAACTCTATGACGTGGCGTAAAACAACAGGCCCAGATGGTCAGCAGGACACCGGCGCCTGCGACCTCGCCGCGCCTTACTGTCGTCACCGCGCGAACCTCTGCAACCAATGTGTCGCCCAAGGAAATATGATCGCGATCAGGATCGCAATGAGGTGATCCGAGATACCACGATCGCCGAGGAAGGCGGTTAGCGAACTGACGAATACAAGGAAGGGGAAAATCGCCAGAACCGCTCTAAATGCTCTATTTCCGGCCAGCGACAAAGCCTCATCATCCCAAAGGCGAAGCATCGCCTCGTACAACACCGCCCGCGCTGCCCGCCAGCAACTCCGCTGGCTGGTCGCTTAAAATGGCTGTTGCACCTGCTTCCTTGTCTTTGACCTCGGTTGTCATGTTCCCAAGGTCGCACAATCGACTGCGACACAAGGAAATTTGTTCCAAACTTGCCGCCGTCCGCAAATAGAAGGAGGGGAACAATACGGCATCGGAAGTGTTTATTTATCAACCCTCCGCGCCGCTTGGAAGGGAGGAAAGGCCGGGAAGAAGTGCTTTCAGCGTTCCGTTTCGAGCCTTTTTACGCGGAGTGCACCTATTAGGTGGAGGCAGTCATGAACCTCGCGAACCTGCAGATCGAAGGGCTATTGATGGCGATTGCCTCCATCAATCACGTGTTGGTTCGGCGCGGCCTGTTGTCGGCCGAAGACATCGAGATCGCGTTGCGAAAGGCTGAGGCGATCCAGACAGGTAGCGGAGCCTGGGAGGGACTGTCGCCGGTGCATCGTAGTGCGATCAGTTTCCCGATACTGCTACTGCAACTCGCTAATCGCTGCCAGCCCGAGGCGGATCTTCCATGCTTCTCCGAGCTGGCCGGCATGGTCGGCAGAATGAAAGCCCCGGGCGAAGATCAGGATAGAACGTTCTCGAAGTAGCGGCGCTCGACTGTAACTATCCGGTGGTACGATCGCGCCGTCCGCTAACCCTCTAAACCTCTAACCTGGCCGCCCTTCACGGGCAGTCAGACGACCAGGCCCGTAGCCTGGAGCATAACCACAGGAGCCATCATGGCTAAGGGTTGCCCGCCACATGATCGAGCGCGGTGCTGGTAAGCTCATCAAGAGCGCCAGCGTGCAGACGGCGCTTTGCCCGCCCTGGCATCGCGCCCTACGGCATGGCTACCGAGTGGGCAAAGGGTACGGGCTGCAGTGCAATTGCACCAGGCAATTTCGACAGGCCGCTAATGCTGCCATTGTCCCGATCTCGCCTTTTCCGCCTGGTTGGAAGCGAACACCCGCCAGCCGCCGGGGTAAGGCCGACGGCAATAGCCGGAGCGGCGGGCTTTGAAATCTTGGCCAATCAACGCGTCCTTAAAAAAGGTGGACCGCTGTTTGAACCGCTCCTTCCGATTGAGACTTCGCCCCTTGCGAGGGGCAAGGTTCCGTCCTGGAACCTCATATTTGACCGCTACTCGGACTAGCGTTCCCAGCGGCCTTCGTATTTGAACTCCGGGGCCGTCTTGAGCTGATCCTTGGTCGCGTCCATCACCGCCGTCCACTTCTTGTCGTTTTCGACGTATGTGATTTTGACGGCCTTCGGGCTCACAATTACATAGCGATCTCCCATCCCCAGAAACCCGCCAACCGACACGATGTACCCCGTCAGCTGGTCGTCCGACAGGATCAAATCCTTGATCTCCCCGATCGCCTCGTTGGCATTGTTGGTGACGTTGAGATTGACGAGATTGTAGCTCAGCACATCGGTCGGCTTGGCGGTGACGAAGGTTTCGGTGGTCGTGGTTTCGGCCGTCTGTGCGGCAGCCGTTCCTACGATCATCGCAGTCGCAGCAAGAGCAGTCAGAATACGTCGCATGGTCCCACTCCTTTGAGCATGTTCAGAACCCGGAAACGCCCTGATGTGAGCAAAAGTTCCAACGACCTCAGTGAATTACGCCGGTTTCGTGCACCGCTATTCGAGCCAATATGGGGGCTGCGGGGATTCAGGCAAAACTGAACAATGGAAGAGCCTCGCCGTCTCGAATAGGAAACCTCGCCGACGGGGGGTTTCGTTCATGCCAGGGCAGTCCTGTTTGAGTTGCCTCCAATTACCTTCGGCCGATCCCAGTCCATGCGCGTTTCCTCCTGGGTGGTTCGAGCCGTCGCCCAGACGGATCGAGATCTGTTTCGAACGCGTTGGCCGCAAGAACTGGCCGCGGTTTCCGTGCTTTTTTCTGCTCAGAGTTTGTTTTTCGGCCCGTGCCGCGTGCGTGATCTGCCGCGCAGCTCGGTTATCGAGATCGCTGATCGTGCGGCGTTGCGCGCAGGCCGTCGGTCGGCCGCGTGGTACATTGGCACTTTCAACGGGAGACAAATAGGACTATATAGCTAGACAGTCTAGCCAATTTGGAGCGAAACTATGGAATGGCAACTGCAGGACGCCAAGAACCAATTCTCGAAGGTGGTGCAGAAGGCGCGCCATGAAGGGCCGCAGATTGTCACGCTGCGCGGTGAGCGCACAGCCGTCGTGCTGTCCGCTCATGACTACGACGCTCTGCGCGCCGGCCGGCCAACGCTGGTCGACGATCTGTTGGGCGGTCCCGCTTGGGACGATCAGTTCGCTGATGTGGTGAATGTACGCGCCAAGACGCCAAGCCGCGATGTGGCCTTCTGATGTATCTGGTTGACACCAACATCGTCTCAGAGGCGCGACGCGGCACGCCGCAGGCGGTGTCTTGGCTGCGCTCTGTCGATCCGCTCAGCATCCACCTGAGTGCGCTTACCCTCGGCGAAATCATGCGCGGCATTGCCCTGAAACACAGGTCGGATCCAAAGACTGCCGCGCACTTCACCGAATGGTTGCGCAAGCTGCGCCACGACCATGGTGACCGCATTTTGCCGATAACCAACCAAATCGCGGTCGAATGGGGCCGCATCGCGGCAATCCGCCCCCGCGGCGATATCGACGGGTTGATTGCCGCGACTGCGATCGTCCACGATCTCATCCTTGTCACACGCAACGTCAAGGATTTCGAAGACACAGACGCCTCCGTGATCAACCCTTGGGAGAGCTCGGCGTGAGCCGCTCGGCGTCGATCACCCGTTGTATGCCGGCATTCACTGTGTCCATTCGATGGCGTGCCGGTTTCCTGTTTTAGACCTCTGAAGTTGCAAAATGTTATCGACTGTGATGCAGCGGTGCGGCGATGTTGTCTTCCCGACCCTTCATAGAATGTCACCCGCGGCAAAGACACAGTTTCACGTTGTTCTGGGAGCGAGCTTAGCGTCAGCCGATTGACGGAGCGCGGCCGGCGCCCCCTTCTGTCCAGCGCCGGAAGAGTGCACTGGCATTGACCCCGCCAAAGCCGAAGCCATTCGATATGGCGTATTCAGTGTCCAGGTGTCGCGCTTCGTTCGCGACGAAATCGATACCATTGGCTTCCGGATCCGGAGCATTCAGGTTCAAGGTCGGTGGTGCGACCTGGTTGCTGAGCGCCAGAATCGTGAATATGGCCTCCAGTCCTCCGGCCGCGCCGAGCAGGTGCCCCGTGGCCGATTTCGTCCCGCTGACAGCCACGGTCATTTTGGAACCAAAAACGTTCTTGATCGCCCTGATTTCACCGAGATCCCCGACCTGGGTCGAGGTGGCGTGCGCGTTCAGATGACCGATCTCAAGCGGAGAAATTCTAGCTTGTGAAATAGCGATCTCCATGGCTCTGCGCGCGCCGTTCCCGTCTTCGGGTCCGGACGTTATGTGATGGGCGTCAGCAGTCGTGCCGTATCCGACCAGTTCAGCAAGTGGCGTGGCGCCGCGAGCAAACGCGTGGCTTAGGGATTCGATGACGAGCATGCCGGCTCCTTCGCCCATGACGAAGCCATCGCGTGACATATCGAAGGGACGCGATGCCCGGCTTGGTGCTCCGTTAAAGCTGGTCGACAGCGATCTGGCAGCTGCGAAACCACCAAGACTGACGATATTCATGCAGGCTTCTGTCCCACCGCAAATCGCAATATCGGCTTCATCGGCGCGGATGAGCCTGGCGGCATCGCCGATTGCCTGAACGCCAGCAGCACATGCCGTTACGGGCGCGCCGAGGGGGCCTTTGAAGCCATGGCGGATCGAGACTTGCCCCGCTGCGAGATTGACGAGAAACGACGGTATAGTGAAGGGTGAAAGACGACGCACACCACGTTGATCGACGGTGCGCACCGCTTCGGTGATTGCGGGGAAGCCGCCGATGCCCGACGCGATGATCGTCGCGGTACGTAGCCGGTCTTCATTCGAGGTCGGGTTCCAGTTCGCCTGCGCGAGGGCCTCTTCAGCGGCCGCCAGTGCGAAGATAATGAACCGGTCGACCTTGCGCTGGTCCTTCGGAGCCATGATCGTGTCGGGATCGAAACCGCCTTCTTGATCCTCAGTGAACGAGGAGACCACACCTCCAATTTTCGAAGGCAGGTCCCCAACGACGTCGTCACCCAGTCGCCGAATACCACTTTCACCCGCAAGCAGGCGCGACCAGGAGATACCGACATTCGCACCAAGGGGACTTACAGCTCCCATTCCTGTTACAACGATACGACGCATGTGTTCTCACCTGTATTCAGTTTAAAATAGGCATGCCTCTAGCCTCCCGGCCGACGATGCGGTCAGGGTCTGTTGTTAAAACATGCAGTTACGTACGGCCTCGAAGACGCTCTCACCCGAACCGGGCGGTATCTAAAGCTGGTCCTTATTCGCGCCGAGTTATCGAACCAGCTCAGCCTTCACACGACATCGTCACCGCGCGCAATGCGTCTGACTTCGCTGGCCGCCGCGTCGAGGATCCCTTGCGACAAATTCTGGTCTTCCATGATCCGTGACAGCGTAACGGCCCCCACCATGAGTGACAGTATGGCCATCGCCCTACTGCTGGGATTAGAGGCCTTTTCGCCGATCAGTTCATCCAGAACCTCAAAGTGAGCCCGGATCCCGACTTCAAACGGGCGCCTTACCTCTTCGCTCTGGCGAGCCGCGTCCGATCCCAACGCCACCAGAGGGCAACCCTCTGCTTTTTCGCCTCTGTGGTCCGAGGAGAGATAGAACTCCATGACGGCTTCAAGCGGATCCGGACTGTTCGCCGCCGCCGCTGACCATCTTCGGGTAGCACTTTCCATTGCGCGCCTCGAGGCCAGCGCAGCAAGGTCGTCCTTCGACGCGAACTGCTTGTAGAAACCACCTTGGGTAAGGCCAGCACCCTTCATCAGATCCTTGAGCCCGATGCCATCGAAGCCATGTTCTCGAAAAAGACGACTTGCGACGTTGATCACCGTCTCACGGTTCTCCTCGGCCTGTGCTCGGCTCACTCTCATATCGACCTCCGTTTAGATTTAAGTTGACATCTATAATGCAAATAGAGTTAGATCGCAATCTAAATTATCCGCGTCGCCGGTCAAGAAGAGAAACTGAAAATGAAACGCAAACATGTCCTGACTTTCGTAGGTCTCGTGGCAGCGGCAGCGGCAGCCGGTGCCTTTTTCCTGGTTTTCGAACCCGCCAGACGGGAGGCCGAGGCTGCTGACCCAAGGACGGCTTCACCACTGGTAAGAGTGGCTGAGGCGGCGAGGACTGGAACAGCGGAACGCTCGTTTACCGGCGCGGTCGCTTCCCGGGTACAGAGCAATCTCGGATTTCGAGTTCCGGGCAAGATCCTTGAGCGGATGGTGGATGTGGGACAGCAGGTCAGGCAAGGTCAGGCTCTGATGCGCATTGACGAGACCGATCTCCAGCTTGCGCTCACAGCGAAGCGCAATACCGCTGCCGCAGCACGCGCCGTTCTGATCCAGGTGCAAGCAGACGAAAAGCGCTATGCGGCGCTGGTAAAAAATGGATTGGCGGCCACTCCACAGCGCTATGAACAAGCTAAGGCGGCGCTCGACACTGCCATGGCACAACTTGCAGCAGCTGAAGCGGAAGCCGAGGTCGCGGAAAACGCGGCCAGCTATACCGTTCTTCTAGCAGATTCGGATGGAATTGTCGTCGATACTCTCGGAGATCCCGGGCAGGTCGTTGCAGCGGGTCAGACCGTCATTCAACTTGCCCAGGCGGGGCCGCGTGAAGCTGTTGTCTGGCTACCAGAGACCCTGCGGCCGAAGATCGGTTCCGAAGCGCAGGCCAGTGTCTATGGAGGCGAGGGTCTAAGCGGGAAGGCAAGGCTGCGACAGATTTCCGATTCTGCCGATCCCCAAACTCGGACTTACGAGGCGCGTTATATTCTCGAAGGCAACGCGGCCTCAGCCCCGATTGGCTCGACTGTGACAATCAGAATTCTAGATGCTGACCGCCAATCGGAGGTTGCCGTACCAGTGGGCGCTATCCTGGACGATGGTAGTCGGACAGGTGTGTGGGTGGTCGATAACACATCTTCATCCGTGAAGTTTACTCCGATCGAAGTGAAGCGGATCGGCGAAGAGACGGCGTTTGTTATCGGAGTGGGGGTTGGCCAACAGGTTGTCGCTCTCGGCGCGCATCTGCTTGAAAATGGCGCCACCGTCAGGGTTGCCTCTCAGCAAGAGGTGACAAAGTAATGAACTTCAACCTTTCCGCCATCGCCGTTCGCGAACGCGCCGCTACCTTGTTCTTCATCGTTCTGCTGGCAGCTGCGGGCGCCTACGCCTTCGTCAAGCTGGGACGCGCCGAGGATCCCTCCTTCACCATCAAGACACTGACGGTCACATCAGTTTGGCCGGGTGCCACAGCGCGCGAAATGCAGGATCTTGTGGCGGAGCCCCTAGAGAAGCGTATCCAGGAACTCACCTGGTACGACCGCGTCGAGATGACAACGCGACCGGGTTACGCCTTCCTGACGGTCACGCTCAAAGACAATACGCCAGCATCTGCCGTCGACGAGGAGTTCTATCAGGCGCGCAAGAAGCTCGGTGACGAAGCCCCAAATTTGCCCCCGGGCGTTATTGGCCCGTTTGTCAACGACGAGTATTCCGATGTCAGCTTCGGCCTTTACGCATTGAAGGCGAACGGGATGCCGATGCGCGACCTCGTCCGGCAGGCCGAGGTCATCCGCCAGGATCTCCTGCATGTCCCCGGAGTTAAGAAAATCAACATTCTCGGAGAGCGCCCAGAACAGATCTTCGTCGAATTTTCCTATGCCAAGCTGGCAACACTTGGAATATCGGCGCAGGATATCGCTGCTGCTTTACAGAGACAGAACACAGTCACGCCCGCGGGCTCAATCGACACCAGAGGGCCACAGGTCTTTATCCGGTTCGACGGGGCCTACAACAGCGTGCAGGCGATTGCCGACACGCCCATTGTTGCTGCTGGACGAACACTTAAGCTCTCCGATCTGGCCGATGTGCGACGCGGTTATCAGGACCCCGCAACCTATGTCATCCGCCATGAGGGCGAACCCGCGATCATGCTCGGCGCGGTGATGCAAGCGGGCTGGAACGGACTGGATCTCGGCAAGGCGCTTGAGGCTCGGTCCGCCGCGATCGCGCAGACACTGCCGCTGGGCATGACTCTCACTAAGGTCAGCGATCAGGCCGTGAACATCGATGAGGCGGTCGGTGAGTTCATGCTCAAGTTCGCAATGGCGCTTGGTGTCGTTCTGTTCGTAAGCCTGGTTGCACTGGGCTGGCGTGTCGGTATCGTCGTGGCCCTTGCCGTGCCGCTCACACTTGCGGTTGTCTTCCTCATCATGCTGGAAACAGGGCGGTTTTTCGATCGCATCACGCTCGGCGCTTTGATCCTTGCACTGGGGCTTCTGGTTGACGATGCCATCATCGCGATAGAAGTCATGGTCGTGAAGATGGAAGAGGGCATGGACCGCATCAAGGCGGCCGCCTATGCGTGGAGCCATACCGCGGCGCCGATGCTATCGGGCACGCTGGTCACGATCATCGGACTGATGCCCGTGGGTTTTGCAAAATCAACCGCTGGCGAGTACGCTGGCAATATCTTCTGGGTCGTCGGTTTCGCGCTGATCGTATCCTGGATCGTCGCGGTGACGTTTACGCCCTACCTTGGCGTAAAGATGCTGCCAAAAATCAAGCCAGTCGAGGGCGGTCATCACGCCATCTACGATACGCCGAACTACCGTCGCCTGCGTTCCGTCATCGAGTTCGCCGTCCGGCATAAATTTATGGTATGCGCCGTGGTTGGCATCGCCATGGCCGCCTCGGTCGTCGGGATGGGCGGTGTGAAGCAGCAGTTCTTCCCGACATCGGACCGTCCCGAGGTGCTGGTTGAAGTGCGCATGCCCGAAGGCACGGGCATCGAGGCCACATCATCGGCGGTGAAGAAAGTCGAAGATTGGCTACAGGCTCAGCCAGAGACAAAGATCGTCACTAGCTATGTGGGGCAGGGCGCACCCCGGTTCTTCTTTGCCATGGCTCCGGAATTGCCAGATCCCGCCTTCGCCAAGGTCGTCGTGCTGACGCCGGATGCCCATGCACGCGAAGAACTGAAGCACCGCCTTCGTGCCGCAATATCGGAGGGTCTTGTTCCCGAGGCCTCCGTGCGCGTGACCCAGCTCGTATTTGGACCGTATACGCCGTTCCCAGTCGAGTTCCGGATCATGGGGCCTGATCAGGATGAACTCTACAAGATTTCCGAGCAAGCTCTGGCAATTATGAAAACTGTGCCCGATGTCCGTCAGGCCAACCGGGATTGGGGCAACCGTACGCCGGTGTTACGCTTTATTTCGGATCAGGAGAGGCTTAATCTGATCGGTCTTTCACCGTCGGAAGCGGCTCAGCAGATGCAGTTGCTGCTCAGCGGTGTTCCTGTCACACAGGTTCGCGACAATATCCGCAACGTGCCTGTTGTCGCACGCAGCGCTGGCGAAAATCGCCTCGATCCATCAAGGCTTGCCGACTTTTCGCTGATGAGCCGGAATGGCCGCCAGGTTCCCCTGGATCAGATGGGGCATTCCGAGATCCGCTTCGAAGAACCGATCCTGAAACGCCGCGACCGGACCCCGGTCATCACCATCAGGTCGGACATCAACGAGGCGACACAGCCTCCGGAGGTCTCGCAACAGGTCATGAAGGCCCTTCAGCCGCTGATCGCATCGCTTCCAGTTGGATACCGCATCGAAATGGGCGGCAACATCGAGGAGTCCCTGAAGGCCAACGTTGCCCTTGTGCAGGTTTTCCCACTGATGATCGCAGCTATGTTGATCGTCATCATCCTGCAGGTTCGCAGTCTATCGACAATGACAATGGTGATGCTGACCGCACCGCTTGGTCTTGCCGGGGTGGTTCCGACCTTGTTCTTGTTCAATCAGCCATTCGGCTTCAACGCTATTCTCGGATTGATCGGGCTCGCAGGCATCCTGATGCGAAACACGTTGATCCTCACTGAGCAGATCAAGGAGAACCAGGCGGCTGGTCTCGATGGCTACCATGCTGTCATCGAAGCCACTGTGCAGCGCACGCGCCCTGTCATCCTGACTGCTCTCGCGGCAATCCTGGCCTTCATACCTTTGACCCATTCCGTGTTCTGGGGATCGATGGCTTATACTCTGATCGGTGGCACAGCGGTAGGCACAGTGATGATCCTGCTCTTCCTTCCGGCCCTGTATGCCGTGTGGTTCCGTATCAAGCCACCCAAAGCAGATGGGAAAGAGGAAACGGTCGAACATCTGGCACAGCCGATGGCGCTGGCGGCAGAATAGGGGCGTCCATGCCACGTATCACGATCCCACAGGGGCGCACGGGCACCGAAGTCGAGATGTGGCGCGAGCGTATACTCGATGTGACGGAAGGACACTTTCGCCGCATCGGTTACCGGAAGACAGCCGATCGCGCTTATGATGCAGACAGCCGGCATGACCTCATCCTTGATCAAGGCGGCGAACCAGTCGTTCCGCCGCGCCGGCATCGCAAGCATCAACATGTCTATGATCGTATCGCTTACAAACAGCGATGGGGCATCGATTTGCCAAACTCAAACAATGGCGACGCATCGCAACACGCTATGACAAGCTCGCCGCCCAATTTCCTCGGCTTCATAAATCTCGCAAGCATCATGCTCTGGCTCAAATGATTAATTCGCCACTACAGCCTAGTCCTTCTCTGGGCCGCTTGGCGTCAAAGTCGATTCTTCGCGGGGCTACGCTTGCTATCAGGCCGAAGTCGAACTAAGTTTATGAGACTAAGTTCGAGGTAGGGCCATGCACACTGTAAATATTCACGAGGCGAAAACTCATTTGTCCCGGCTCATTGAGAAAGCAGCGAAAGGCGAGTCCTTTATCATTGCCAAATCGGGTAAGCCTTTGGTGAAGGTCGTCGCGGTCGAGACTCCTACCGCCGACGAAACTCGTCGCGTCGGATTCATGGCGGGGCAGTTTTCCGTACCGGAAGACTTCGATCGTATGGGTGGCGAAGATATCGAGAAACTGTTTGGCGGCGAATGATGAAACTCCTGCTGGATACGCATCTTCTGCTTTGGGCTGCGGGAGAGCCTGGGAAGCTGCCGCCCGCCGCTCTGGCTGAAATCGAGAATACCGAAAATGTCTTGCTATTTAGCGCGGCGAGTCTTTGGGAGGTGGCCATCAAGCGCGGACTTGGCCGGGCCGATTTTACCGTAGATCCACGACTACTTCGCCGCGGTCTCATCGATAACGGCTACCAAGAGCTCCCAATCACCAGCGCACACGCAGTAGCGGTGGATGGACTGCCAGCGATCCATGAGGACCCCTTTGATCGGATTTTAGTCGCTCAATCGATCGTGGAGGGTGTCACCTTGTTGACTGTCGATGAACTGGTCGGGCAGTATCCAGCTCCCATTCGCTGTATGCAAAAATAGCGCGAAATCCCCTGCTCGCTCATTCGGAGCGCGCCGGTGTGGACGAATTCCCGCGTGTTCATGTTTCCCTCAGTCGCGCCGAGGCGTAGGCGCTTCAAGGACGTTCATTTATCTTTGCGATTGCACCGAGCCGGACGCACGATTTGCGCCCCCGGCGTTCAGTACCCAGACGTTCTACTTGTTTGGTAATGATGTTCCCGCAGACTTAAGGTTGAATTGCGTGCGATCGAGGAGGCTTGGAGGCGCTTGTCAAATGCCGATAGAGCTCCAGCGCATAATCTTCCTTGCCGTAGATGAAGCGATAGATCGTCTCGGTGCAGACASGCACGGCGCTSACGCCATCGGCGAACAGGCGACCGGCGATCTGTTCCGGTGACCACAGCGCCTCCAGCTGCTCGATGACCAGTGCGCGCAATTGCGGGTGCCGCATCAGCTTCCTCAAACGCCGCCGNACGCCATCGGCGAACAGGCGACCGGCGATCTGTTCCGGTGACCACAGCGCCTCCAGCTGCTCGATGACCAGTGCGCGCAATTGCGGGTGCCGCATCAGCTTCCTCAAACGCCGCCGYCGCTCTTTGCGGATGTCGTCGGCAACCGTKGGGAAGTAGCCGCTGTATTCGGGCAGTTCGCGATCGTGGAATGTATTGCGCCTGATCTCGCGATAGATGGTGGAACGGTGACGACCGAGTTGGCGCGCCATTTCATTGATCGGCACCTTGCGTTCGACAAAGTGATAGAGGCGGCGGCGATCCGCCAGATTCAGCTGCGAATAGCTTCGTGACATCCCAAAATCTCCAAGGGGAAACNTCGGCACCTTGCGTTCGACAAAGTGATAGAGGCGGCGGCGATCCGCCAGATTCAGCTGCGAATAGCTTCGTGACATCCCAAAATCTCCAAGGGGAAACATTGAAATCATTGGCATGTCGCGCTTCGAACTAGAATGTACCCGGCTACATACAAAAGTTGCATAATGTATCGACCGGAACGGCGCTGCACACAGCGAACTGACCCCGGAATTCTATTTTTTTGCCAATACCGAACCGCGGCGTCGCCTCGCCTCCTCGTGCATGTTGACGGGTGTCGCGGCGAGAACGCGGGTGACCAGCGACGTAAGAAAACGGGCCGGGGAAACGTCATCCGGGGTGTGGTTTTCGAGGATCGATACCTTGGGCAGCGCGTTGACGATGCTCTGGACCGTACTGACGGCAAGGTGCGCGATCGCATCGTCGGCTGGATCGGTTATCGGCTGCGGACCCGGCTCCAGTATGCCCTCGCTGGGTTCCTCCTCGACGGTTGCCAGCCGTGCTGTATCGCTTGAATAATCCATCAAGACCAGGCAGGTGGAGTGATACGCGTCGTCCTCCCGCCCAAGCTTGGCCAAGAGGTCGAACAACCACTCGGCCGTCTTGGGCTCCTTGTCCAGGATGTCAGACCTCAGACCGAACAAGAACCCGAGAGCCGCGAGCGGGTGGCGCAAGCGAAGATTCTTGGCGTCGCCGTATGATTCCTCGATGCGGTTCGGCGCATTCTTTCCATAGGAAGAATCCATTCGCTTCGTCGAAATCAACAATTCCGGGCCGGTCACCCAATCGGTGATGATGACGTCAACCTGTTTCAGGTAGTTTTTGCCGAGAATCGAAGCCGAGGAGGAGGTGACGCTGGGAATGGACGTGTTCGATATCAGATGGGATTAAGCCTTGGCTCGAATCGCCGTCGGAAGTGACTTCACGAATGCGGCGACAGGCGCGGGAAGAACGCGTGGGTTTGATGGCCTTGGCCAGACTTGGTCCATGCCGAAACCAGCCCTGCGAAGTTCATAGCTGAGCCAGACATCGAGAGCGAGGGCAGGAACTCCGGTTTGGGTTCCCGCTTTCAGGTGGAGCGGAACCCCAAGCAGCAGCGCCAGGGTCTCGTAGTCTGGACGGAAGTACGGCTGGCCGTCCGATCCAAGAATCCAAGGATTGGTGTGTTCCCCGTCAGGTGCGGCAACCGCAACGATGTGGTCAAAAATTTCCCAGGCTTCTGCTTTGGAACTGGGTTTAGCGGCCACTTGCCGCCCTCAAGTTGCGACGCTTTACGAACTCCGCGCGCGCATGCCGGACGACTGCCATTTGTGCGGGCGAAACCTCGCCCTCGCTTAGCAGTACCTGGTCGACGATCTTGACGGCATCCAGCAGCCTTCCCTTGTCCAGAAGTTTTGCCACGCTCCTTTTGACCTCGCGAAGCCCGTCGGCGCGACAGGTAACCAAGGTAGGCGAGGGCATGGCCCAGACGTCGGCCTCCTTCGGCTCGATTTTCAGGATTCCGCCTCCGTAGGCGCGACCGACCATTTCGGCATGCAGCAACGTAATGGAGTTCAAGCTGGCGACAGGGAGGAGCTCGCGGCCCAGGACCCCGTGTGCATCGTTGAGATAGACCCCATGCACGGAATTAAGGTGACGGGCTTGTGCTGCGTTCTCCGTGATCCGAGGCGTGTCCGCGTTCATGCATGTTAGCAACAGGTCGGCGGGGGAAACCAGTGGCACACGATACCAAGTCTTGCGGACCCGGCATTTGTAGGCGGTGTCCACGCCTGTCCTATGGCCATCTGCAATGTATGCTGCCGCGGCCGCGGAAGGCGGATCGCTCGGATAGAAGAGGTGGATTGCGTTCCCCTCTTCACCGAGTTTCTTTAGCTGGGCATTCGAAAGAGAGAGGCCCCGCAAATGAGAGCTTCCGGGCGGTGAAAGGCTGAGCAACTCGTCCGGGAGCAGTCCAATCTCAGCTACACGCTGGGGGGAAAGGGTGAAGTATTTGTTGTTTCCCGTTACCATCCCGAGCGTCGTATCGCCCCAGGTTTCCAAGTTCGTGTAGAGGCCAGTTGCGGAGAGCGTCTGCAAAAGATGCATCGCGTCGGCATCGACGAGACTGCTGGTCCACTTGGCCGCTGGGTCGGCCGGTGTCCAGCTCTGTCCAGGACCTAGAGTATCGAGCGTTGCGGCGTTCTTTGTTTGACTGATGGTTGCATAATCCGCCGGTCCGCCGAGATAGCCGTCCGCAAGGAGAAGTACGACATCCGCTTCCGCTTCGGGGAACACTTGCTCGTCGAACAATACGAGTTGCACGTCGCGGAATCGATTGAACAGGAACTTGCGGACGGGAGCGGCATAGTTCACTGAGAGCAGTTCGGCGGGCAACACGAAGGCCAGGCGGCCACCTTTCTTCAGGAACAATGCCGAGTGCACGGTGAATGCTGCCCAACTCGACGCGAGCCCGGTCAGGGAAATGCCGGCCCTGATAGCCGCCTCCCGGGCACGGGCGCGGGCTTCCCCGGTAAAGTCCTGGTATCGGATATAGGGAGGATTTCCGATGACGGCGTCGAACGCTTGATCAGGCGTGACGGCAAAGAAGTCGGACAGTTGGATATTGGCCTCGCCCCCGGCGTCAGCGACCCGCTTGCGGGCAACGTCCGCGCTGTGGGCGTGTATCTCCACGCCATGAACCATCGGGCACGAGCGCCGGCCGGGAGCGAGTTCACGAAGGCGATCGACCGCGGAAACCAAGAATGCAGCGTCGCCAGCGGCAGGCTCCAACACGCGATCGTCAGGCGCGCGAATGGCCCATTTCGAAATGAAACGGGTAATCGCCGGAGGCGTGAAGAATGCGCCTCTTTCCTTGCGGAGAACGGGAGTGTCGATAGGGTCGCGATGGGTAACGAAAGTCACGGCTAGCTCCCGAATCGTGCACGCATGGGTTCGCTGTCTTGCCGGTTACCTATCCTATACAGATGAATTTCTGTCTACTCTTTGTTCTATTTCCAATCTGCCGATCCAGCGGAAAAATTGCGGCAAAACATTGCGCAGCAATGCCCACTTCCATCCAGAACTGTAGTGCGCCTATGGGTGGGTGCAGCCCCTCAAAATCAGGCGCTTAGCGCTCTGGGGTCGACCGTTCGGATCCTTCAAGGCGATCGTCGCTGATCGTTGCGGCCGATGCGCGGGATACCGGCTTCCACGCTCCTCTGGTTGACGACACGCGCTGCGGAGGCACCCGACACTATCGGTTGCCATGGATTATAAGGTCAAAGAACACGGCATCAATCCTCTCAACATCGAACATGCCGACTGGTGCATATTGCCAGCTTCCGATCGTCTCAGTCGGTGGAACTTTGCGGTTCGACTAGCCATCGGGAACGAACAAGGAGCGCCGGGAGTACCAAATCGAATCCTCTAACGTTGCGTTCGGGGCCGAAGTGGAACGGCCGCTTCCTAGATGGCAGCGCCGGCCTTTGTATTCAGCGTAGTGGACCGACTGCAGGGACGACGAACGGAGCGACGGCCCTTACTTCACCGTGATGGCAATGCCGCTGAGATCGGCGTTGACTTGCAGGCCTACCTGCTTGCCTGAGAGTTCGAGTCGGGCGCCCTTGTCATTGGTCATGACGATTACTTGGGCCCCTTTGCCGAGCGCGCCGCCACCGCCCACCGCACCGTAGACCCCCGTCACATCCCGGGCGCGGCGAATGTGGCTAACCGTACCCTGGAAATAGGTCTTCGAAGCCCCGAAGGCGAGGCCGCCCGAGAGGCCCCCGACAGAGATGGGATAGCGGCGACCATGGAAGGTCAGCGTGCCCTCGCCCCCAGAGCCACCCACAAAGAAGGCAGCCTTGTAGACTGAGAAGCTGATCGTACCGCTGTCGGCATGCGCGGAGCCGGCAAAGCTGATTCCTGCTACAGCGATAACCGCAGCCGCGACTGAACGAAATCTGGACGAAATCTTCATTATGCAAATCTCCTCAAAATCGAGGCTTACCCAGCCAGGAGGGCACGTCAGCGTCATGCCAAAGAGTCACAGCTCAAACCGTCTCGCCCGTCATTAGTTCCAGGCACGCGGCCTCAATCCGTCTGGAACAAGGCCGCCACGAAACGAGGTGGATGGCACACATAGTCTCGGTGGCAGGGTCGGTGGCAGCCAACGCTCGGCTGCTTAGGCTCCATCGGCCACGAGCACAGAAACGGGCACGACTGGATCTTCCTTCACGGTCTTGGTAACGATGTAGGTAAAGTAGCGGGCGATGCCGAGTTCGCGGTCGAGAAGCGCGTCGATCAGGCGCTGGTAGGCATCGATATCGGCTGCAACCACCTTCAGGATATAGTCGACGCCGCCGCCGACCGACCAGCAGCAGACGATCTCGCGAATGTCGCGGACGACCCTTTCGAACCGGTCGAAGTCGGCCTGGCGATGGTTGGCCAGGGTGATCTCGACCACCAGGCTGGCTACCGGGGCGACGCGTCGCAGCGACAGGCGTGCATGATAGCCGCTGATGATGCCGGCCCTCTCCAGCTTGCGCAGTCGCATCCAGCACGGCGTTGGAGAGAGGCCCGCCTTTTCGGCGAGCGCGAGTTTGGTGATGCGGCCATCCCGCTGGATGGCGTCAAGGATGCGCAGGTCAATCGCGTCAAGTCTCATGGCAAACTCCTGCGCCGGTATCCGCGTGCTTGCCTTGGTCAGGCCCTGCTGAGCGAGGCCATTTTTTCGGCTTCCATTTCGGCGATGTCCTGGAAGCGGTCGGCGATGCGTGCATGGGCACGACCGCTATCGGAAGCGCCGATGGCAACGATGATCTCATCCGGGCCTGGCGCATCGGCGATCTGGAAATTGGCTGTGAGGAAATGCGATCGCTTGCCGTTCTCACTCTTGTGCATCATCGGCAGGCACAGAAGAGCACCTGGCGCATTGCGGGTATTGGCAAATTCCAGATAGTTGGTGCCGCCGATCGCTTCGCGGAAGGGATTGCCGAACCGCAAAGTATGGATCATCGCCGAGGCATGTTCGATCTCTCCGTTGATCCCGACCGCGGCTGCCTTGCCGCAAGCCTCGATCCTTTCCGGCGCCAGCTGGCGCAATAGCCGGTCGGTCATTTCATGGCTCAGTTCGCCGGCGATGCGGATGATCTCCGGCCGGAGATCGTCGACAAAGCCTCGCCCGGCCCAAGGGTTACGGATTACCGCTGCCACGACAACGATATTGACGGGACGGGAGGCCGCCTTGCCGCCTTCTACGAAGGTCTCTTCCAGGAAAGTGCAAATTTTTCTGATGCCGAGGGTCATTTTCTGAAGCCGCTGATAGTGGAAACTTGCGACAACCTACCGCGATGCCCGGTGAATTCTTCCTATGTTCGGATGAAGAGATGCTTCGAACGATCCTGCGAAAGAAAGCAGACCAATGTGCTGGCCGGCAGCGTCCAAGGCTGATGGGGGCCGGCAGGTTCCATCTCTCCTGATGACTGGATCGCTGCGGCCCTCAAGTAATCGATCTCTGAAATGCCTGCCTTTTGGCGCCCAGATTGCAGACTTTAGATCAGTGGCGAGAAAAATTGCCGCTGCTTTTCCTCTGTATAGGAGAATGCCCCCGCTGCCGGTGCTCCTCATCATGGTCCCGTCAAGAAACGTAATGAGACTGAAGGGGACCCAAATGAAGACGATACTGGCCAATTCGAGCGCTCTGCTTCTCGCGCTGCAGGTTTCTGCAAGTCCGGCTCTTGCGGACACCGTAAAACTAGACGCACTCATCGAACAAAAATATTCTGAACTTGAAAGGGTTTACCGGGATATCCATTCCAATCCCGAACTCGGATTTCACGAAACTCGGACGGCAAAGCTGCTGGCAACTGAACTTCACAAGCTCGGCTTCGAGGTAACTGCAGGCCTCGGTGTCGAATCCGCTCTCGTCGGCGTCTTCAGGAATGGTGACGGACCGACGATTATGCTTCGCACCGAACTCGATGCCCTTCCGATGGAGGAAAAGACCGGACTTGACTATGCTAGCCGGGTACAGGTGCCGGCAACCCAGTGGCCCGGGAACACCGACGCCGCAAAGGTTTTTGTCGCCCACAGCTGCGGCCACGATATCCACATGGCGTCATGGCTCGGGGCTGCGCAATTGTTGGTCGACATGAAGGATCATTGGCGCGGCACGCTCCTTTTGGTCGGCGAGCCAGCCGAAGAAATCGGCGGCGGCGCGACGGCGATGCTCAAGGCGGGACTGTTCGAGAAGTTCCCAAAGCCGGATTTCGGTTTCGCGGTGCATGTGAACGGCGAGCCTGCCGGCAAGATTACCGTGAAGGACGGGGCCTTCAGCGGAAACTCCGATACGTTTGACCTGACCTTCAAAGGCCGAGGGGCGCACGGTAGCGCACCACACCTTTCGATCGACCCGATCGTATTGGGCGCCCGCTTCGTCACCGATATCCAGGCCGTCGTCAGTCGCGAGAAAGACCCACGCGAGCCCGGTGTGATCACAATCGGCAGCTTTCAGGCGGGGACAGCCGGCAACATCATCCCTGATCAGGCCAAGCTCAAGCTGACGATGCGTTCGACCACGCCAGAGACCCGCAAGCTGCTGCTTGAAGCAATGCATAGGGTGGCCGGCACGACGGCACAATCGGCCAAGGCCCCGGAGCCGGAATTGCTGCGCATCGGCGGCGGCGCTGTGGCCGGCACAAATTCGTCGCAGCTGATCGGTGACATCAAGCCGGCATTGGATAGGTCTTTCGCAGATATCGTGTATGTACCAGCCGCCGTGCAGCCAACGCTTGGAGTGGAAACCTATCCCGAGTTCATCGAGGCGGGCGTGCCCTCGATCTTTTATTGGATCGGCGGGAGTTCTCCCGAACAGATCGAAGAAGCCCTGCATGAAAACAGACCTGTTGCTTCCAACCATTCGCCCTTCTTTGCGCCGGCTCCGGAGACGTCCATCAAGACCGGTGCAAAGATCCTTGCGATCTCTGTGCTCCAGAAGGCGGCCGTGGACTAAGACATAGTTCGGCAACAACTCCAGCTTTCGTGGTCATAGGGAGCCCGGTGGCCACGAGGTCTGAATACACTCGCATGACACGTGCTGGATGCGGGCTCGGATAAGTACGCCGGAGATTGATTGTCTGCACCTGCGGAAGCCAGGTTTTGGTTCCTATGTTTCGTCGGATCAACCGTCCAAATTTTCCTATGAAAGATAGTGGATTTATACGGTCTGTGCGCGCATGGTAGTTGACGGAAGTCAAGAGGCGAGCCGATTTGGATCAGAAGTCCCGGATATTGTCGCTCCGCGACGTCGCCAGCCAAATCAACAGCGGCGGCGACTTGCGGACCGTACTGCAGCAGCTCATCGCCGCCGCCTGCCGCCATGCCAACTGGGCCTTGGGATCGATCATGGGCATCGATGCGGCACACGGCTACGCCCATGTGATCGTGCGCCACGATCCCACGCTGATTGATCGGCAACTGCCGGACAAATGGGAACTGGCGACGAGCCCGTCACTGATCGCGCTCCAGCGCAACGAGCCCGTCTATATTCGTGACGCGCGGGAAACGGTCGACTTTCCAGGCTATCGAAAAGAAGCCTTCGAGCGCGACTATCGCACCGTTCTCGTGATGCCGATGAATTGCAGGGACGCGGAGGGCCGCCCTATGGTGCTCAGTGTCATTGCGCGGCAGGTGACGGAGGTCTCAGAGGATGATCTCGCCTTTCTCGGGTCGATCATCCACCTTGGTGCCATTGCGGTCGAGCGCGAACATCAGCTGGAGGCACAGAAAGTGTCTGCGCAGCGTCTGGAGCGGACGCTCAAGGCGCACACCTCGCTTCTGGAGCATGTGTTGAGCGACGGATCGGTGTCATCGCTTTCAGCGATGGTTGGCGCAATGATACCCAATCCAACGGTTGTCGTCGATTTCACCGCAAACCACGTCATGGCCGGCAGGTCGCCGAAGCCGACGCTGATCGATGACAATGGCTGGCAGGATGCGGCCTCGACTTTGCTCGCCCGTGCGCTGATGAAGGCGGCGCGTGATGCGGCCGAAAGGGGCGCGAGCGAAGAGACAAGTCTGTTTCTCGATCTCGGTAATCACCGTTTCAAGATTTCCGCGCGCGTCGAAGCGCTCATGGTCGACATGCAATTGGTCGGCGCACTGATCATTTTCCCTTCGCCGCAGGAATTCAGCGACCTGGATCTGATGATGCTGGATAGCGCCAAATTTGCGCTGAGTGTACAGATGATGCGCAGCTTCATTCGCTTCCGCTTTGAGACGCGAACCCAGACTGAGCTTTTCTTCGAGGTGGTGGAGGGCCGCTGGCGCGACGCGAATGATATCTCCCAGCGTGCTCAGCGCCTTGGGCTTAGTTTCTCCGTGCCTCAGCAGATGATCGTCATCGATTTTCCCGACAAGACCAAGGCTTTCGGCGGCGCGTCCGTCGATGTCGAGCACACGCTTTCGCGCATCATGCAGCAGGCGTCATTGCCGGCGGGTCTGGTCGCCATCGCTGGTGGTGCCGTCTGCCTGGTCCCTTACGACGCCAGCAAGCGACAGGAGCGCCTGGTAAAGCTCACACGCCGCATTGCGGAGGAGTTGGGCCGATATTTTGATGAGGAGCCGATCGTGGTGGCCGGCAATCGCTGCGCGGCGCTCGCCGACTATCCGGCCGCTTGGGAGCGCTGCGCCCGCATGATCCGGATCGGCCGCTCTTTCGGCTTGACCGGATCGCTCGCAGCCCAGGACTTCGGTCCGCTTCCGATGCTGGTCGCTGCTTGCGAGGCCGGCGATGTCCGAGGCTTCGTGGAAGAAAGCATAGGCGCCATTGCCGACCACGACCGCCAGAACGGAACGCCCTACCTGGAAACCTTGTCGATCTATTTGCAGGAGGGCTGTCGCAGTCAGGCCTGCGCCGATGCGATGGGCCTGCATGTGACAACACTGCGTTACCGGCTGTCGCGCATTCAGGAGCTTTTCGGCATAGATGTCGAAACGCCGGAGAAGCGTTTCGCCGTCGAGCTCGCGATCCGCCTCAACGGCGTCATCGACAATCGCTCCGCCGCCCGCGGCTGATTTTTCCTCCTGGTCTGACCACCTGTTGCGCGGCGATCGCAGCGCTCGTTCTCGGCCTGCTTCATGCTCCTATGGATCGGCGGAGACGTTTTCCCTTTGCTCCTACGAAGGCGTGGAAGAATGGTCGGTAACTCGGGGATAGCCTCTACTCAACCTGATGGAGAGGAGGCATTGAGGAATGACCGAGACAGCCGCATCGACCGACGCGCCTATCGATCCCATAGCGCTGCGTCGCGCCTTCGGCACGTTCGTGACCGGTGTTACCGTGATCACGACGCGTGACGAGGACGGCACGCCGCGCGGCATGACCGCAAACTCCTTTACCTCCGTTTCGTTGGACCCGCCTTTGCTGCTCGTGTGCGTGGCGAAGTCGGCATCGAGCTACCACGCCTTCACCAGAGCCGGATGCTTTGCCGTCAACGTTCTGCATGAGGGACAGGTCGATGTTTCCGGGATCTTCGCCTCGAAGTCGCAGGACAAGTTCCAATCGGTGACGCATGACCACATCCACACGGGTGCGCCGGTGCTGACAGACAGTTTGACCTGGTTCGACTGCACCACCTCAAACACGGTTGACGCCGGCGACCATGCGATCTTGATCGGTGAGGTTCGCGCCTTCGGCACAAGCCCGACTGCGCCGCTTGGCTTCTGCAGGGGGCGCTACGCCAGCGTGAAGGATCCGCTGCCGAATGGCTGGCTTGCTTCTCATGGCATGATCATCGGCTATCTCATCGAAGCTGGCGATGGTCTGCTGCTGCGCTCGGACGGCAAGGGCAACTGGGTGCTGCCATCGGCACGGCGTCGAAAGGCGGATAGCCAGCTCGTCGTCGACGGCGGCGATGCGCTTCGCCTCGTACCGGAAGAAACGTTTCTCTATTCCGTATTCGACGTTGCCGACAGCGATCCGGGTTATCTTGTTTACCGCGCCCGCCTTGCCGGCGAGGGGAGCAGCCTACCTGGTGATCTTCGCTTTTTCTCGATCGACGATTTGCCCTATGACGCGATCGCCACCCATGAACTGCGTTCCATGCTGCGGCGCTATGTGCGCGAGCGGCAGGCGGGGCGCTTCGGCATCTACATGGATTCTGATGACGGCGGTCGCGTCGCGATGATCGACGGCGAAGCCCGTGCCTGGCTTCAAGCCTCCCAAGACCAAGGACAGTGATATGAAGACGACAGTTACCTCCATCGAAGGATCGCGCCAGCTCGTGTTCATCGATGGGCAGTTCGTGAAGCCCAGAAACGGCACGTATATCCAAAGCTATGACCCGACGACGGGCAAGCCCTGGTACGAATTTGCCGATGGCGATGCGGACGATGTCGACGCCGCCGTTGCCGCGGCCAGCACCGCCTTTCGCAACCCGGCGTGGCGGCGCATGACACAGACCGACCGCGGCGGGTTGATGCGCCGTCTCGCCGAGCTCGTGCGTCAGAATGCCGATGCGCTTGCAGCAATCGAGACCCGCGACAACGGCAAGCTGCTCAAGGAAACCACGGCGCAGATGCGCGCCATGCCCGACAGCTACCACTACTTCGCCGGCATGGCCGACAAGCTGCAGGGCGAGACGATCCCGATCAACCGGCTCGACACCTTGAACTTTAATCTTCGCGAACCCTTGGGCGTCATCGGAATGATCACGCCGTGGAATTCGCCGCTGATGTTGCTGACCGGCACGCTGGCGCCATGCCTGGCGATCGGCAACACGGTCGTCATCAAGCCTTCGGAACATGCAACTGCTTCCACGCTGGCGCTTGCCGAGCTGATCCACGAGGCGGGTTTTCCAGCTGGCGTCGTCAATGTGGTAACGGGTACGGGAAAAAGCGCCGGGGAGGCGCTGACGCGCCACCCCGGTGTCGCGAAATATGTCTTTACGGGCAGTACGGTCACCGGTCGACGGATCGCAGGCAATGCAGCTGAGAACCTCATTCCCTGCTCAATGGAGCTTGGTGGTAAGTCGCCCCATGTGGTCTTCGGGGATGTCGATATCGAACATGCCGTAAATGGGGTCGTCTCCGGCGTCTTCGCGGCTGCCGGCCAGACCTGCGTGGCAGGCTCACGCTGCTTTGTCGAGGCGGGTGCCTACGCCAGGTTCATCGACGCGCTCGTCGCCAGGACCGAGCAGATTTGCGTCGGCCTGCCGACGGCCGACGACACGGATATCGGCCCGCTCGCGCTCGCCGACCAACTTACGAAAGTGGAGGGCTACGTCGCATCCGGCGTCAGGGAAGGCGCGAAGATCGCCACAGGCGGCCGCCGACCCCAGCGAGAAGGACTTGCTGAAGGAGGCTGGTACTTCGAGCCGACCGTCATGATCGACGCGCAGAACGACATGACCTTCATGCGCGACGAACTCTTCGGCCCTGTGGTCGGGGTCATGCCGTTCCGCGACGAGGAGGAGATGATCCAACTCGCCAACGACACGCGCTATGGCCTCGCCTCTGGCATCTGGACCAAGGACATCGATCGGGCGCTGCGCTTCGCCAATCGGATCGACGCCGGCACGGTGTGGATCAACACTTATCGATCCGCCTCCTTCATGTCCGCCAATGGCGGCTTCAAGGAAAGCGGCTACGGCCGGCGTGGCGGCTTCGAGGTCATGCACGAGTTCTCGCGGCTGAAGAACGTCATCGTCGATTACTCCGGCGCGATGCAGGACCCCTTCGTCATTCGCTTGAAGTAACGACAAACGCACCGGCACAGGAAAGGCAGAAAACCATGAAGTTCGCAGTTTCCCTCACGATGGAACGCTTCTCTCCGGACGTACCGATGGAGCGGGTGAAGAGCAACCTGCTTCAGCTCGCGCGAATTGCCGATGAAGGCGGTTTCGAGGCGCTGTGGACCGCCGAGCATCATACGCTTGAATGCACGATTTCTCCGAACCCGTTCCAGACGCTCGTCTGGCTCGCACAGCACACCGATCGGATTCGGCTAGGCACATCAACGCTGGTTGCACCCTATTGGAACCCGATCCGGCTGGCGGGCGAGTCGGCGCTTTGCGACCATCTGACTAATGGCCGCCTGGAATTCGGTATTGCGCGCGGCTCCTACCAGTATGAGTTCGATCGCCTGGCCGGCGGTATGCCGCAGCAAGAAGGCGTCGCCTACATGAAGGAGATCGTCCCGGCCGTGAAGAAGTTGTGGTCCGGCGACTACACGCATGAAGGGCGCTACTGGAAATTCCCTCGGACGGCGGCCGTGCCCAAGCCGCTACAGCAGCCGCATCCGCCGATCTGGGTTGCGGCGCGCGATCCCGGGACATTCGACTGGGCGATTGCGAACGGTGCCAGCATTCTGTCGACGCCGCTCTCTGCGCCGGCTGCTGAAATCCAGGTGCTTTCTGACAAGTTTCACAAAGCGGTCGCTGATCACCCGGAAGTTCCGCGACCGCGCTTCATGATGCAGCGCCGCACCTGCGTCTACGACAGGCCGGATGGTGGGGAACTCGCCGTCAAGCACAGCATGGACTACGGCCGCGCCTTCGAAAACCTCATGCAGAATATCGGCGCGGTGCGCGACGGCTTCCCGGAAGCCGTGCCTTATGAAGCGGTCAAGGGCAAGGATAACTACAATCCGGAAAACATCCGCAAAAACCTGATGTTTGGGACACCGGACGAAGCGATTGAGAAGCTGCTGGCCTATGAAGCGGCTGGCGTCGACCAATATTGTCTTGGCCTGACCTTCAACCTGCCGTTCGAATTGCAGAAGCGGACGCTGGAGTTGTTCATCTCGGAAATCATGCCCTTCTTTGCGGCGCGCGAGAACGAGCAGAAGCGCGTCGCGGTGGGGCGCTGACGATGGCGGGGACCCAACGCCATACCATCGGAGAGGTTACGCTCAATTACCGTATCGACGGTGAGGGCGAGCCGCTCATCTGCATTCACGGCGTCGGATCTTATCTGGAGGCGTGGTCGGGGGTAGTCGAACGGCTGAAGGATCGCTTTACGATCCTGACTTTCGATTTGCGTGGCCACGGCCAGTCAAGCCGGGTCAAGGGGCGATACGAGATCGACGACTTCGTCAACGAGACGTTGGCTCTGGCCGATCAGGCGGGCTTCTCCACCTTCAATCTCGCGGGCTTCTCACTCGGCGGGCTCATCGCCCAGCGTCTTGCCTTGACCCATCTCGGCCGACTGCGCCGGCTTACGCTGCTTTCGACGGTTGCCGGACGAACGTTGGCCGAACGGGAGCGCGTGCTTGAACGCCTGGCGGCACTCAGGGCGGGCACGCCCGCTGATCACCACAACGCGTCGCTGTCGCGCTGGCTGACCGAAGACTTCCAGGAGCGCAATCCCGAGATCATCGCGAGGCTACGATCACGCGATGCCGAAAACGATCCGGATTGTTATGTCGCTGCTTACCGGGTGCTCGCCGAGACGGATTTCGGCGGCTTCCTTGACCAGATCCGTTGCCCGACGCTGATCGCAACCGGTGAGGACGATGCAGGCTCCAATCCTCGGATGGCCCGGTACATGCACGAGCGCATCCCCGGGTCCGCACTCCGGATACTGCCGGGCCTGCGCCATTCCATTCTTGTCGAAGCGCCGGAGCTCGTAGCGACGTTGATGGCCGATTTTCTGAGACAGGGGGAAAAAGTCGATGGATGAGGCGCTGCAGGCGAAGGGCGAGGCCGTGAGGCGTAGGGTGCTCGGCGACGACTATGTCGATCGGGCAATCGGCAACAGCGACGCCTTCTCGCGTCCCTTCCAGGATCTTTTGAATGAGTATTGCTGGGGGACAGCCTGGACGGACGAGGGGCTCGATCTCAAGCAGCGCAGCCTGCTCAACCTCGGTATGCTGGCGGCTCTCAACCGCATGCATGAATTCGCCATCCATTTCCGCGGCGCGATCCGCAATGGCCTGACCGACGAGGAACTTCGTGCGGCACTCGTCCAGATCGCGATTTATTGCGGCATTCCCGCGGGCGTCGAAACCTTCGGGATCGCGCGGACTGTGCGTGACGAGATGGACAAGAAAGAAGAGCGCTGACTTCCACGGTTATTAGGAAAGGGCGGCTCCGCGCTGCCTCGTATCGCCGGAAGACAGAAGGGCGCTTGAGAACTCAAGATCACCCCTATGGCAGGAAGAGGACCCTGCCCAAACCAGAACGACAAGAGGGAACGACCGAATGAACACTTTCGCCAGATTGACAGCGGCGGCCGCATCGATGGCCATATCATTCACGGCGCTTCCGGCCAATGCCGGAGCCGTGCTCGAGCGCGTGCTCGACGCAAAGACCTTGAAGGTTGCAACCGACGCCAGCTGGGCGCCGCAGTCCTTCATGAACGACAAAAACGAGATGGACGGTTTCGACATCGATGTTGCCAAGGAAATTGGCAAGCGCCTCGGTGTCGGCGTCGAGTTCGTCACCCCAGGCTGGGATATCATCACCGCCGGCAACTGGCAGGGCCGCTGGGACATGCATGTGGGCTCGATGACGCCGACCAAGGAACGGGCCAAGATATTCGACTTCCCGGCCGTCTACTACTACACGCCGGCGGCGGTCGCTGTGCACAACGATAGTCTCGCCGTCACGTTGATCGACCTGGACGGCAAGGTCGTCGGAACGACGGCAACGTCGACCTTCGAAGCTTACGCGAAGCAGGAACTGACGCTCGATGCCGCGGGGGCTCCCGCCTTCGAATACGCGTTCAAGCCGAAGGAAGTGAAGTCCTACGCCAACTCGACAACGGCCTTTGACGACCTGCGCCTCGGCGACGGCGTTCGCGTCGATGCGGTGGTGTCGTCGCTGCCGAGTATTCGCGATGCCATCAAGGCCGGATATCCGATCAAGCAGGTCGGCGATCCGGTCTTCTATGAGCCATTGGCCGTTGCCATCGAGCACGGTGACAAGGAGCTGAACGACAAGATCGCCGAAGCGATCAAGTCGATGCAGACCGATGGCACGCTGAGCAAGCTCTCGGAAAAGTGGTACGGCGTCGACTACACGGTCGTGAAGTAGGCTTGTCTACGTCTGGCGGTCCGGGTTGGTCCGGATCGCCTTTTTGTCCAGAGGGACTAACATGCTCTATCCGGATACCGTTGACTCCGAAATTCTCGTCCACAAGCCTCCGTTCGTGGCGTCGGTTTTCGCAGCCGTCCTGGTCGTCTTCATGGCTTTCAATCTGACCGGGACAACGATGGGCGAACTGATGCGCCCGGTGATAGGCGAGCCGCTGGAGAGCGGCTTCTACGGACGTTTCGCCATTGCTCTTGTCGTGGCGGCGCTCTTCTGCCTGAACATCGTGCTCATCGGCTTCGCCAGTCTCAGGCTGCAGATCGCCATCGTCTGGATGGAGCTTCTGGTGCTGTTTCTCGCCTTCTTCCAGACCTTCCACCTAAGCCTGCCCTTTATCGAGGAGAAGCTGCCTTTCCTGATCGCGCAAGGCCTTGTGACGACCGTCTATGTCTCAGCCGTTTCGATCTTGATTGCCTCGCTCATCGCAATCCTTGGCGCGGTTGCGAAACTTTCGACCAACGGTTTCGCCTATGCGATCGCAAGCTTCTACACATCATTCTTCCGCGGGCTCCCGCTTCTGATGCAAGTCTATCTGATCTATCTGGGTCTACCCCAACTTGGCATCATCATCGATGCGGTTCCAGCCGGCATCCTGGCGCTTTCGCTCTGTTACGGCGCTTACATGACCGAAATCTTTCGATCGGGCATTCAAAGCATCGACCGCGGCCAGTGGGAAGCGTCGCGTTCCATTGGCTTTGGCTTCGGGCTTACCATGCGCAAGATCATCCTGCCGCAGGCGCTGCCCGTCATCATTCCGCCGACCGGCAACCAGTTCATCTCTATGTTGAAGGACAGTTCGCTCGTCTCCGTCATCGGTGTCTGGGAACTTATGTTCCTCGCCCGCACGCTTGGGCAAAAGAGCTTCCAGCACATGGAAATGCTCATATCCGCCGCCATGCTTTACTGGATCATGTCCATCTGCCTCGAACTCATCCAGTCCCGCATCGAACGTCATTACGCCAGGAGCAAGGTCCGATGAGTGCTGAGACTATCATCGACGTCAGGAACGTTTCCAAATGGTACGGTGCCTTTCAGGTCCTGACGGATATCAACCTGACGGTCCGCAAGGGCGAGCGCATCGTCGTCTGCGGCCCTTCCGGCTCCGGCAAGTCGACCCTCATCCGCTGTTTCAACCGCCTGGAGGCACACCAGGAGGGTGAGATTGTCGTCAACGGTATCAGCCTGCACAGCAAGATGCGCAATGTCTCCGAAGTGCGGCGCAACGTCGGCATGGTGTTCCAGCACTTCAATCTCTTCCCCCACATGACTGTGCTGATGAACTGCATGGTTGGGCCGATGTGGATCAACGGTGTTCCGGCAGCAGAGGCGCGGGCGCGGGCGTTGACGTTCCTGGAGCGGGTGCGTATCCCCGAACAGGCCAACAAGTACCCGGTGCAGCTTTCCGGCGGCCAGCAGCAGCGCGTGGCAATCGCACGCTCGCTTTGCATGCAACCGGCGGTGATGCTGTTCGACGAGCCGACCTCCGCACTCGACCCTGAAATGGTTTCGGAGGTTCTCGACACGATGACAAGTCTTGCCCGGGACGGCATGACGATGGTCTGCGTTACCCATGAAATGGGGTTTGCCCGAGCTGTTGCTGACCGGGTGATCTTTATGAATTCCGGTCAGATCGTCGAACAGGGGAGGCCGAAAGAGTTCTTCACTAACCCTCAGCATGAACGTACGAAGCTGTTTCTTAGCCAGATCCTCAAGCATTGAGCGTGAAATAGCATCGATCGATTCAACTCTACTCGACAGAAAGATGCCTGTTTTACATCGCACTTACATGCGCCAGAGGGTTTTCAGCAGCTACGTGATGACGGCACGCTGTGTGTGGGCATCACACCAAGTGGCCAGGATCGTTTTTCTCGCTCTGCCTGAGTTCAGGTGTGCTAAGAAAGACAATGAAGTCAGTACGCGACTGAAATACCCTGCTTCCGCCGAAGGCGACCCCTTGTACATCCGATGTTTTCATTTTTTGCTTCGGAATGTATCGGCTGAAAGAGCGCGGCGATTGGCCGGCTAGCTGATCTTCCGGGGACGCCCGCCCTTCGCGCCGTTGGCTCGGCTTGCCTCGATCTTCGCGGCGGACCGAGATTGCCCGCCTCGGCGCTGAGCCTCCATGAACTTCGCAGTTCCGAATATGCCCTTCATTAAACCGAGGATGGTGAAATCCACGTCTAAGGTTTCCCAATGCAAGCCAGTTTCGCCCAAAAGCTCGACTTCCGCCAACTGGGCAGGCGTTGCATTCTCCAGGCCTTGTATCGATCGGGCAGGCACCATGAAAGCTGCGCCGTTTGTGAAATCCACGACAATGCGGCTGGAAGGTTCATCGAAACGGACCGACGATGGGATCGGGGCGCGTGCACGCTCTGCGTCCCCCTTCGAGGTAGCTTCTCGGCCTGTCGCTGTGAGCAGGTTTTCGAACTATCCCGCCCCTGCCTGAAGCCTGTTGCGTAGATCGTCGATCGTTTCGCGGAGGGTATCTAGGGCCTTCGCGTCCAGCGCAACCGCATCGCCGATGCAATGCATGACATGATCGGCCTGCCCCTGCAGGGCGCGGCCTTTCTCCGTCAGGTGCAGAAGCACCTCGCGTTCGTCCCGGGGGTTGCGCGTTCTCGTGATGAACCCGGCAATGTTCAGGCGCTTGAGCAACGGCGTAAGCGTGCTGGAATCAAGGAAGAGATTGTTACCCAGCTCCTTGACGTTCTGCCCGTCGCGTTTCCAGAGCGACACCATGACCAGGTACTGCGGGTACGTCAGGCTCAGCTTGTCCAGCAACGGCCGGTAAAGCTGGGTGAATGCGTGGCTTGCGGAATAGAGGGAAAAGCAGAGCATTCCGGCGACCCCGGGATGGTCGTCTGGCTTCGTCATGGCGATCTCCTTTCCAAACAGATAAATCGTGCACGATTTATTTGCAAGCGGTTGACAACCACGTTTCGGCAGCATAATAGATTGGACACAAATGAATTGCACACAAATAAATAAGACCTAAACCGAGATCCGAACCACGAAGGAAGTCGTCATGTTCAAACTCGCCGCCACCGTTGCCTTTGCCGCCGCCCTCCTGTCCGGCAGTGCACTCGCCCAGCCTGCAAAGCCCACTGTCGTTCTCGTCCACGGCGCTTTCGCCGACTCCTCGAGCTGGAATGGTGTGACGAAGATCCTTCAGAAGGACGGTTACACAGTCGTTGCCGCGGCCAATCCCCTGCGCAGTGTCGCCGGCGATGCGGCCTATGTTTCCGACATCATCTCGAGCATCACAGGATCTGTCGTCTTGGTCGGGCATTCCTACGGAGGCCAGGTGATCTCGACCGCTGCCAATGGCAAGGACAATGTCAAGTCGCTGGTCTATGTGGCAGCGTTTGCTCCGGAAGCAGGGGAAGCAGCTGCCGATCTCGCCGGTAAGTTCCCGGGCGGAACGCTTGGCCAAGCGCTCGCCGCTCCGGTCAAGCTGGCAGATCGCGGCGTCGATCTTTCCATCGACCAGGCGAAGTTTCATGACCAGTTCGCCCACGACGTTTCGATTGAGGATGCGGCATTGATGGCCGCCGGCCAGCGCCCGATCACTGAAGCCGCCTTGACGGAAAAGTCCGGTTCGCCAGCCTGGAAGACGCTGCCCTCCTACTTCATCTATGGGGACGGCGACAAGAACATCCCTGCGAAGGCACTCGGCTTCATGGCCGAACGGGCAGGCTCAAAGCACACTGTCGTGATCAATGGTGCATCCCATGTGGTGATGGTGTCGCAGCCCAAGGCAGTCGCGGACCTAATCGAAGAGGCTGCACAGTAATCTTTGCAAATTGCTGGTGATCAAAGGCCGCCATCCGGAAGGGTGGCGGCTTTGCCGTAAGAGCACGGCTCAACCAGTCACGTTCGCGAAAATCCATCGGTGTCAGGATGTGCGGCATGCCCAATCGCAACTCACCCAAATCTGCCAATTGCCGAACTCCGATGATGGCTTTAGCGGAATTGAGAGACGTTCCTGTCTCCGGCGGTCGCTGATTTTGTACCGCGACAGTACCGCTTCGCCGGCGGTTCAAATTAGTGCTTGCCAGCCAAAACGCGGATAATTATAGTCCGCGTTATGGCGCATATGACGGCAGGTGTGGAATACGGGCTGCATTGTCTCCTGTGGTTGGCAAGTTCGCCCGGAACGCCGCTGAGCAACCGCGACCTGGCGGATTTTCAGGGAATTTCCCCTAGTTTTCTGGCGAAGATATTTCCGAAGCTGGAAAAAGCGGGGATCGTATCAGCTTCCGAGGGTATCAAAGGGGGATATCTGCTCGCAAAGCAGCCTGGAAATATCACGGTTCTGGAGGTTGTTGATGCGATCGAAGGTAGGAAGCCCTTATTCGACTGTCAGGAGATCCGTGGTCGCTGCGCCGTATATCGGGAGCGGCCGCCGTCATGGGCAACGAAAGGCGTATGCGCAATCCACGCGGTGATGTTGCGCGCGGAAAAGGCCATGCGGGATTCCCTTGGAAGCGAGACGTTGGCCGACATTGCCGGCGACTTAAGCCGCAAGGCGCCGCCGGAATTTTCTGACGAAGTCCGTAAATGGCTTGCCGACAGGACGAAGGGCCGGACCCGAAGCGGTGCAATAGAAGACGGAGCATTGTCCTGACGGGCTGGAAAAGCGGACATGGGTTGCGGCTGGCAATTGCGGCCGGGCTGGCAGAGATGCGGCCGGCTCGGGAAGATGAGGATTTAGAGTGATGAAGGATATATTCATCTTGGCCGGCAACGGCACCCTTCACTCGTCGGCGCGTATTCGGTCGCAGTGCGGCAAGGTTAGCGCGCTGCGCATGGTAGCGCCTACAATCTGCCGGAGTTGATGAGATGGGCACCCCAGCTGTCGTTGCGGATAGTCCGCTGGTTCTTGTAGTCGATGATGACGAAAATGTTCGCAACTCCCTGCAGGAACTCATCGAATCGGTCGGCCTCGACGTCGCCTGTTTCCCTTCGCCCCGCGAACTGATGAGCGCCGGCCTTCCCGACCGGCCCGGGTGTCTGGTGCTCGACGTCCGCATGCCGGGCGCGAGTGGCCTCGATCTGCAGCACCAACTCTCGACGCGTGGGGTAACGAAACCCATCATCTTCCTCACGGGATACGGGGACATACCGATGACCGTGCAGGCCATGAAAGCCGGGGCCGTCGATTTCCTGACGAAACCCGTGCGCGACCAGACGCTGCTCGACGCCGTGATTGCCGGTATTCGGCGGGACGTGGAGCAAAGGGCACAGGCAGAAAACATCCACCAGCATTCCACCCGATTTGCGACCCTTACCCCACGCGAGCGGCAAGTTCTTCGAGAAGTGGCGCGCGGGCGCCTCAACAAGCAGATCGCTTTCGAACTCGGCATCAGCGAGATCACCGTGAAGCTCCACCGCAGCAATATGATGCGCAAGATGCGAACTACTTCCGTCGGAGAACTCATCCGTGCATGGGATTCACTGCCTTCCAGCCTGCGCGAGAAGCCGCAAGCGTGAGCTTGCGGCGGCGCCGTCGCGCCGCTTTACGTCCATTCTCATTTCTTAAAAAAATGTTTAGTCGCGGCGCACAGCGCCGCGCGATGTCGTACTTCACTTTTTCGCCAGATACGTGAAGACTGCGAATTCGCTACAAAACTTTGTGCAGCCGATCATGAGCTGAAGCCGTTGCTCTTAACGAACTGCGATGGGGTGAACTCAGTCAGGGCGCATCCTAATCACCCGATCTATCATACCTGTACTCTGGGACTAGATGGCCGATGCATGGGTTCGATAGGCCGGCGGGCCGCCGTGATGCATTCTCCTGACCGGCCGAAAAGGCTCTAACTGGAGACGTAAGATGCGCGATATCATCAAAGCTCTCGCGCTCGCCGCAGCGGTGGGCACCATAGCTACCGCGTTCGCACAAGCAGCCGATTCCCAGGACAAGCCGACAATCGTGCTGGTGCATGGCGCGTTTGCGGAGTCGAGCGCGAACGACGTGATCGGTGCACTGGCGGTCAACACCGAAACAGCCAGCGGAAATGCGAATGTGACGGCCTCGGTCGACCTCGCCGCCGTCGCTCCGGAGGCAGGTGAATCCAGCGTAAGCCTTTCGGGAGAATTTCCCGGCAGCACGCTGGCCGACGCGTTAACGACGACTACGCTGCCGGAGGGCGGCAAGATCTCTACATTCGGCCGGACCGGTTCCACGATCAGTTTGCCGCCGATGTGCCCGAATACTCGGCGCGGCTGATGGCAGTTCCTCAACGTCCCGTGGCACAGGTCGCCGAACGGTCGGGCGTCGCCTCGTGGAAGACGCTGCCTTCCACGCAATTTGCGGTTCCGCAGATCGCAACATCCCGCCGGCGGCAATGAGATTTATGGCGAAGTGTGCGCTTACCTTGAAGACCCTTAGCATTCAGGGCGGGTCACATGCCCTGACGGTCTCGCATCCATCGCCTCGCTATCGAGGAAGCAGCCTCCGCGAAGTAACGCCGGTGCGCAACCCGCAAACCCGAATCAAGCTAAACTAGGAGATTGAACATGAAAATCGTCGTCATCGGAGGCACAGGCCTCATTGGATCGAAGACCGTTGAACGGCTTCGCAAGCGTGGCCACGAGGTGTTGGCTGCCTCTCCGAATTCGGGTGTAAACACAGTTACCGGAGAAGGCCTCGTCGAAGCGTTGGCCGGTGCGCAGGTCGTGATCGACCTGGCGAACTCGCCAAGCTTCGAAGAAAAGGCCGCCATGGAATTCTTCGAAGCGGCCGGCCGCAACCTCTTCGCTGCAGAAAAGACTGCAGGCGTTCGCCATCACGTAGCGCTGTCGGTCGTCGGTACCGACCGCATGCAGGCGATGGGGTATTTCCGCGCCAAGCTGCGGCAGGAGGAGCACATCCGGAATTCCGGCATTCCCTACACGATCGTCCACGCGACGCAGTTCTTCGAGTTCGTGGGGGCCATCGCTCAATCGGCGACCGAGGGAACGAATGTTCGCGCGCCCACGGGCGCTTTCCAGCCGATAGCAGCAGACAATGTCGCCGATGCCATGGCCGATGCCGCTCTGGCCGAGCCGGTGAACGGCGTAATCGAGATCGCCGGTCCGGAGCTAGCCCCTATGAACGAGTTCATCGCGCGTTACCTCAAGGCTACCAACGATCCGCGCACCCTCGTCGCTGACCCTAAGGCCTGTTATTTCGAGATCGAGATCAATGACCGGACACTGGTTCCGGACGACAGCGCCCGCCTCGGCGCGATCCACTTCGAGGATTGGCTACAGTCCCCCGCCGCCCAGAAGAAGTAAGCGCCCGCGCATATTCCATTTGGGTTCGCCGTCCCGGCAGACCTCTGCTCACCGACCCTAACCGCAGCCCTTGTCTGGCATCGACAACGCTATGGCTCCGGTGGCCGGCGCCATAGCGGTTCTAACCAACACCGAGATACCCGGCTGTGCCGACGAGCGCTGTCAGGAGGAATCCATGCGCATTGAAAAGCTCTATCCCATGACGTCGGCTGATGTTGATCGATGTCGCCGCGACGCTGCAGGCTGCTGCCCTGACGCTTTCCAATCCGGGGATCGAATTGGCCGTCGTCAGCGAGGAAGGCGGCAAGGCGGCGGGGGTGCTCAGCAAATCCGATCTCATTCGCTGATGAGTCGCAACATCATTTCCTGCAGCTCGGGCGACGATTTGCAGGCCGCATGGCAGGTCATGATGGAAAACCGCATCCAGAACATGCCGGTCCTCGGCAACGATGCGAAACCGCTCGGTGTCCTGGATATCCGCGACGCGCTGAGAGTGCTGCTCTTCGAGCAGGAACAACTGCAGGAACATATGTTGGCGAACTACATCGCTGGCATTGGTTACTAATCGCCGGATCTTGGGACGATCGTCATGTTTCAAGCATATCTGATTGAAATCGCCGCTGCGCCGCTGGCATGGCTGATCATTCTTGGCCTGACCGGAATAGCCGTGTGGAAATTCATCGGTCCGACGCGCTCCAATCTGCGGCTTGTGGTGCAGATCATCTTCTTTACGGCCATGACTTCCGTCATCGTTCTCGCAGATATTCCGCTTGGTCAATCGCAAGGCCTGGGTATTGGCGACGAGCAGGCGGCTTTCATCGTCTTCGCCCAGTTGCTGTGGTGGCTCCATCTCTCTTGGGCCGTCATCGGGTTCGTGCGGATCTATCTGGTTCTGGAAGGTAGGCCACGCGAGGCCCGTTTGCTGCAGGATATCGTCGTCGGCGCGGTTTACATGTGCGTCACGCTCGCCGCCCTCGCTTTCGTTTTCGGCGCCCCTGTTGGAACGCTGATTGCGACTTCCGGCGTCATAGCCATTGCGCTCGGCCTTGCTCTTCAGAACACACTCGGCGACGTATTTTCCGGTGTCGCTCTCAATCTCGGGCACACCTATGTGCTGGGCGACTGGATCCTCCTTGAGGACGGCACGGAAGGACGCGTCATTGCAAGTACCTGGCGCTCGACGCAGATTCTAACGGGCGCCAACAATATCGTGGTCCTGCCCAACAGCGTCCTTGCGAAGCTAAAGCTGACTAATGTCAGCCGGCCGGATGAGACGCATCTTCTCAAGATGACGGTGCGGGTGGTACCGACGCACGCTCCTTCGATTATCGAGGAGGCCATGCTGACGGTTCTGGCGGGCTGCAATTCCATCATGCGGGAGCCGCCGCCCTTGGTTTCGCTGAGCGGCGTGGATGCAACCGCGCTGGAAATTCATCTGTTTTTCCGGGTGAGCAATCCGATGCTGAGGATGAAGGCGCAAAACGAGGTGATCGACCGCTTCTACCGACATTGCCGATCCGCCGGTATCCAGCTTGCGATGCCGCCCATGGCCACCATCAATGGAACCCCGTCGAATGAAACAGCCAGGCCACCTGATGTGACGCTGCAGGAGGTCATCGATGAAAATCCAATCTTCTCCGGACTGACGCGATCCGAAAGAGAAAAATTGGCCCAATCGGGCATAGAGCGTGAATATCGCAAGGGGGATGTCATCGTCTCCCAAGGACAGTCGCTGCCCTCGATGACGATTATCCGCACCGGCGTCGTATCGATGCAGCATGACCAGCAGGAAAAGCGGCGCCTTTCGGCGGGCGACTTCTTTGGTGAAACCGGGCTCCTCGCGGGAATGCACGAAGCTTACACGCTGCAAGCGCTGACGCGGATCGCCGCCTACGAGATCGACCAGAAGAGTTTCGCGCGCCTGATCGCCGACCGTCCGGCGATTGCCGAGGAGGTCGCGGCGATGCTATCCGCATGTTCCGGCGACAACAGCCAGCTTCCGATGGCAGCGGCAAAACACGAACGGAGCGCCTCCGCTTTCTTGAAGTCGATCCGGACGATCTTCAGCACCTGAATGTCGGCCGCAGGCCGAAAACCATCGAAAACACCAAAGAAGGACGAGACCATGGGCGTGAAACTCTTTTACGCGCCGGGCGCCTGCAGCCTGGCGAGCCACATCTGCCTGATCGAGGGAAACATTCAGTTCGAAGCCGAACGTGTCGATTTGAAAACGAAGATTACCGCGTCGGGGGATGATTTTCGCGCGGTGACCGCCAAGGGATATGTGCCGGCGCTGATGCTCGACAGTGGCGAAGTCGTCACCGAAAATGTTGCGGTGTTGGCTTATCTAGCGGGAGAACTGCCGGCGCTCGACGTCAGCGGCGAGTTGGGCCGTACCCGGCTTATCGAGGTGCTAGCCTATCTCTCCACGGAAATCCACAAGAGCTTCGAATCCTTATTTCTGGGTGCCAACACGAAGGAACACGCCAAAACTAGCGCCTCCATCACCTATCGCCTTCAGTATCTCGCCGACCATATGCGTGACGAATACCTGTTCGGCGATCATCCGAGCGTGGCCGATTTCTATCTGTTCGTGATGATGAGCTGGGCCAAGATCTTCGGCGTCGAAATCCCGGCGCCGCTGCTTGCGCTCGATAGGCGCCTGCTGGCGCGGCCTTCGGTCCAGGCCGCGTTGAGGAGTGAAGGGCTCGCCACCTGACAACCGCCCGCGTCTCTCCAGACAGGCCTTTTAGGCTCCGCCGCGTCAGCGGCGGACGTCTGTCCGGCGCTCATAGTGGGTACGCCTCAGCCGCGTTTAAGGCCAAAATTGCCTTGCGAATCTTCGCCCTATCCTTCGGAACAGGTGTTTTTGTCGCAAGCTCCCATATACCTTTCTCATAAAATAGGCCGTAGTGCTGTCTCGCTCTAAGACGCACCATGGCAATTCCTAGTGCAATGGGGTCGGGTTGAGGCATGTCGAACTCCGCCGGAACGTCGGGGATGGATAGTAGTGGTGGATCGCAAGGCCCACCCGATATCGATGCCCTACAGGCGGCGAAGCTGGTCGAGCGGATCACCGGCAATGCCTGGGCCGCCGATGCCGCGGGCAAACTTATCTATGTGACACCGGCCGCGCTCGCCTTTTTCGGCGCAAGCCCGGAAAGCCTCAATTCGCAGCCGGATAAGAATAGGTTCGACTGGAGTCGGGTCATCCACCCGGAAGATTACGATGCAGCCGCTGTCGCATGGCGCCGGTGCTTGCAGACGGGCGAGCAATACACTGTCGAGCACCGAACGCTGCGTGCGACCGGAATCTATGGCTGGGTGCGCAGCACCGGGCAGCCGATCCGTGACGGGGAGGGCGCAATCGCCGGATGGTGCGGCACGCTAATCGACATCGCCCTCCCCGAAGACACCGATAGCCCGCATGCCGGTCGACCCGCTCGGGACCCCCTTTTGTCGATGGACACGGTACATCCGCACGACAGGCTAACCGACGAGCAGGCGGCTGCGCGAGCCTTCTTTCACGGCATCCCCCAGATCAGAAGCTACCGCCAGCTTCAGGCGGATAGCAGCTACGAGCGGGTTGCGTTTCGTGTGGAGCCGGATCACGGGATCAGCATCGAAGTCGATCCGGCTGTGGCACGCCAGGCCGAGTCCTGGATGACCGCAAGCTCGTTCGGTGAGACGGCTGATGCGGTCCAGGCCGCTCTTGCCATCGAAAAGCTCTATGGCGGCGCTTGGGCGATCGACGTCACCGGACAATTTACCTATGCAACTCCAGCGGTGCAGACCTCTATCGCGATGACGCTTGAGGATCTCAACCTTCTGCTGGATGGCAAATCCTTCCTGGAAGGCGGGCGTCAGGGCTGGCAGCGCGGCACGCATCCCGACGATAGCGAAAGAATGGGAGAGACAGTACGACACGCGCTCAGGACAGGCGAGCATTGGAACTTCGAATGCAGGATCCTGCGTGCCAACGGCGCTTATGTCTGGCACTGGGCTGCAGCCCGCCCGACGCGTGATAGGCAGGGACGTGTTACCGGGTGGTATGGAACTGCATTGGACATCGACGTGTATAAGAGAACCGAGGCTGCACTCCGCGAGCGCGAACGGCAACTGCAGCAGCTTATCGACACCGTGCCGGCGCTGATCTGGAGCGCGATGGCCAACGGAGCTCCGACCTATGTCAACAAACCCTTCACGGAAGTCACCGGGGCCACGCTCGAAGATATGATCGCGCCGGATCAATCGGCTTCGCTCGGCGTCGTTCACCCCGAGGACAGGGCGGCGGCGCGAGAGGCTTTCCTACATTCGGTCGCGACAGGCATCCCGTATATTCAAAGATACCGTCAACACCGTGCCGGCGGTGACTATCGCTGGACCGAGACGCGGGCCGAACCGCTGCGGGATGAATTGGGCACGATCGTCCAATGGTGTGGCGTGAGCTCCGACATCCACGACCTCATAACCACCCAGGAAGCGCTACGCGAGAGCGAGCAACACCTCCAGCAACTCGTCGAAACGCTGCCCGCGTTGGTCTACTGCGCCTTGCCGGATGGCAAGCCGATATATCGCAGCCAGCGGCTCCGCCAATATCTCGGTTTCAATCTCGAGGAAACGGATGGTCTCGGAAAATCCCGACTGGAAGGCACGCTCGACGCCGTGATCCATCCGCACGATCTAGCTGCCGTGAAGGAACGGTATGCCCATTCGCTAGCGACCGGCGAGCCCTATTTGCTACGACATCGCCTAAGGCGCTTTGACGGCGTGTACCGTTGGGTGGAGACCCGTGCTTCGGCAATGCGCAATGGTGACGGCGAAATCGTTCAGTGGAACGGCATCTGCCTGGATATCGACGATCAGGTCCAGACCCAAGAGGAGTTGAGCCGTGCCCAGGAAAATCTCGCCCGCTCAAGTCAGGCCGCCAGCCTGGCAGAATTATCAGCCTCAATCGCGCATGAGGTGAACCAGCCGCTTTCGGCAGTGATGAACTATTCCAGCGCCTGCCAGCGCTGGCTCACCGCCGAGCCGCCCAATATCGAACGCGCCCAGAAAACGCTCGATCGCATAGTTCATAGCGCCAATTCCGCAGCAGATGTCGTCAGCCGCATTCGCGCCCTCTTCAAGCAGTCGACGGATAAGCGTGACAGTTCCGAGCTTGGCGCCGTCGTCAGGCAGGCGCGTGACCTGCTTGCAGAGGAGGCGGGTCGGCGACGCATCAGGATGGATATCGAAGGCGAGAGCGGTCTCCGGCTCGTCCCATTCGACCGGGTGCAGATTCAGCAAGTGTTGGTCAATCTCATGCGCAACGGCATGGATGCGATGGCTTCCGTTTCGAACGACCGTGTTGTCCAGATCCGCGCCTTCCGGGCGGGGGATATGGTGCGCGTTGAGGTCAAGGACAGGGGGCGAGGCGTCCAGTTCCCCGACAAGATTTTCGAGCCGTTTTTTACAACCAAAGATCAGGGCATGGGCATGGGCCTCGCAATTTCCCGCTCGATCGTAGAATCGCATGGCGGTCAGTTATGGGCAGAAAAGAATGAACCGAGCGGCGCGAATTTCGTGTTCACCCTGCCGCTCGACGTGGCGAAGATGCCATGAACCAATAGCCTGCCATAGGGAGGAACGGTATGAACAAGTCTGTGGTAGCGCTCGTCGACGACGACCCGAGCGTGCTTGCTTCATTGGCGGAACTCCTGGAATCGGCGGGATACGAAACCCGCAGCTTCCTCTCGGGCGAGGCGTTGCTCGCTTCCGGGCTTAAGGGCGTTGACGTGTTGATTACCGATATCGGGATGCCCGGTACTGATGGATTCGAACTCCGAGATCTTGCCCGGCAGCAGAACCCGCAACTGCCGGTATTCCTGATCACGGGGCGCCATGAAATCGCCGATCAGGACCGCGCACGCTGCATTGACGGGTTTTTGCGAAAGCCTTTTGCAGGGCACACCCTGCTTGCGGCCGTTCGCGATGCCCTGGACGATCGACAGTGCTGATCAGAATCCACGCTTTGGCATAGCTCCGTCCGCCCGGGCATCGCGACTGTCTTATCAAACAACCAACCGGGTGGAGGGGGCGCAAATGTCTGTTTACATCGCCGGTCGCAGAGTTTCGCGTGGGAGCGCAACACGCTCAACGCGGCCGTCTGTTTTGATCAATCGCAATCACGCCCTATTTTCGGGACGCCCTTTTAAATGCCAGCTCAAGCAACACTGAATCCTCGCGTTCGTAAACGAACAAGCCAGCCTACCCTATTCTCTAGTGTAGCCTATCCTCTCCCTTGACCCCAATCGACTGCTCAGATGCCCCCCAATACACTCAGCCGCATGGGCCGTGCCCGGCACGTTCCAACCCCGCAGAACAGGAGCGCATCATGACGCAGGCAGAAGCAAATCCCCGTACGATGGGGCAGGAGGAGACAATCATGAGCTTGGATAACACCCTACGTGGCGGCCGATCGGCAACCGAAGAATTGGTTCCATCGCGCTACGCGGTGAAGGTCGGCGAAATTGAAGTGCTGGTGATCAGCGATGGAGTGCTACCCCTTCCAACCGCGATGTTGGGACACAATGCCGACCCGACGGAACGCGCCGCATGGCTGGACAATATGTTCCTGCCGCAGGAAGCTTTCGACTGGGCGCTGAACGCGGTGGTGGTGCGCAGCGGCGTGCAGGTGATCCTTATCGACGCCGGTCTGGGGCTGGATCCGGAATTGAACCTGCCGCGGGCCGGGCAATTGGTGAAGAGACTTGAGAGTGCCGGCATCGACCTCGGGTCCGTGACCGATGTCGTACTGACCCACATGCATATGGACCACGTTGGCGGGCTGCTCGTCGAAGGCGTCAAGGATCGGTTGCGTCCGGACCTGCGCATTCACGTTGCCGCCGCCGAGGTTAAGTTCTGGGAGGCGCCCGATTTCACGCATGTCAACATGCCTGCCGGCTTTCCGGATGCACTTCGTGCGGCCGCCAAACGGTTCGCCAAGGAATACCATGACCAGCTGCGGCTGTTCGATGAGGAACACCAGGTGGCTCCGGGCGTCGTCGTCTCTCGCACCGGCGGCCATACCCCCGGGCACAGCGTGGTCCGCGTTGCGTCCGGGAACGACCGGCTGATGTTCGCCGGCGACGCCGTGTTCGCGGTTGGCTTCGAGCACCCCGACTGGTTCAACGGCTTCGAGCACGATCCTGAGGAAGCTGCCCGTGTTAGGGTCCGGCTTTTGCGAGAGCTGGCGGCGACTGGGGAACTGCTGGTAGCTACTCATATGCCGTTCCCGTCGGTCGGGCACGTTGCGGTTGACGGCGACGCCTTTCGTTGGGTGCCGGTTTTCTGGGACTATTAACCGAATATTGACCTAGCCGCCAATCAAGCGACCGCATGCGATCGGACATCCTTGGAGATCGCGTGCGGTTCTTCGCGGCACGGTGCTGATGCGCCGCGCTCTCCCCAATTTTTTGCCCTGCAGCAGTCAGGAAGAGGTTGTGACATGATTGCCATGGAAGCACGCATCGTCGCCGGCACTTCGGTTCCGGGAACGCCGCTCGTCGGCCGAGCGATCGATTATGCGCGGGAGGCTTGTGAGCCCTATCTCTTCAATCACGTCATGCGATCCTGGCTGTTTGCCGCAAAGATCGCCGAGCTGCAGAACATAACGCACGACGCCGAGGTGCTCGCAGTCGGCACGCTGTTGCATGATATCACCCTGAATGAGCGATTTGCAGGGCCCCGCCGTTTCGAAGTGGAAGCCGCCGATCTGGCTCGAAAGTTCGCGACGGAAGCCGGACTCGATGGACGGCGTGCCCAGCTGATCTGGGACAGCGTCGCCCTCAACTCGACCCCCTCGATCGGGCTCTACAAGGAAGCGGAGATCGCACTTTGCACGGCAGGAATCTGCTTTGATGTTGTGGGCCTCAAATACAGCCTCATTCCCTCGTCCGAAGTGCGGGCGATCATTGCCGAGTTTCCCCGGCTTGGGATGAAGAAAAAAATGACCGCATGTTTTTGCCACATCGCCAAAACGCAGCCCGAAACCACCTACGACAATTTTGTCCGGGATTTCGGCGAGCGCCTGGTTCCCGGTTACAGTGTCCCTTCCTCGGTCGATCTCATCGCCGAAGCCCCCTTCGCTGAATGATGCAGCGATATCGGCTATCATTGATGCCGATGCTAAAAACCGGCAGGGGCGTAGCAGGCGCCTCAAAGGCCCAGAGTTGATGTGGCCTCTCGTCTCCTGCTTCTCCGCACGTTTGAGTAGTCGCCACCACAGATCGGACGACAGGAAAATCTTGGAGTGCGTCGGCTTTACGGGGCAAAGCGGCGTGGCCACCTTCATCCTTCGTGCACAGCCGTTTAGCGTGAAGGGTCGCGCAGGATAGGCTCCAAATGTTCTCGTTTCGATTGACCGGTGGATCGAGGGCCATACCGCCCTAGGATCCACCGGTCAGTCAACCCAACGCCTTAGGTCGGATCCTAATCGCCGTAGGGATCAGTAGTCCCACCAAGCCGGGACCCAGCGATAAAGGTCGCCGGCGGCTGCCACACGACCGACCGACGGGAACGGCATGTGCGTCGACACCAGCCAAGATCCGGTTTCCGCCAGCTCTTTCATAAGACGGAGCCGGACGCGGGTTGCTTCCTCTGGGTCGTGTTCAAAGCCGTTATGCCACTCAGGATGGTCGAAGGAAACCGGGAATAGGGCGTCGCCCCCGAACATAAGCCGTTCGCCGCGAGACGAGATCCGGACCACGCTATGCCCTGGGGTGTGGCCGCCGGTGCGTGCGACAACCACCCCCGGCGCCACCTCGGACTGCTCATCAAAGGTGCGCAAATGACTGCCGAACATGTCCATGAACTCGAGCGACGCCTTGCGTGCCAGATCCGCAAGTGCCGGTGGCATGGCCGTAAGCGAGAAATCGGGTGACTTCCAGAATTTGGCTTCTGCCGCGGACACATGGACGCGCAGATCTGCACGCATCCTCTCTTTCACGCCTTCGACGAGCAGCCCGCCAACATGGTCGAAGTGCATGTGCGTCAATACAACGTCGGTCACGGATTCAAGATCGACGCCGGCGGCTTCCAGACGATGGCCAAACTGTCCGGCTCGGGGGAAGTCGGGGTACTCTTCGCCGATACCGCTGTCGATGAGAATCGTCTGGTCGCCGCTACGTACCACCACGGCGTTCAACGCCCAGTCAAAGGCTTCCTTCGATAGAAACCTTTCGTCTAGCCACGCTCCACGTTCGGCTGGGTTGGCATTGGTGGCCATTGACTCGGCTGGAGGTGTCAGCATCCCATCGCTGATAACCACCACTTCGATCTCACCCACCTGAACCGCGTAGCGTGACGGAACCAGTTCGTCCGGCGTCGGTCTTTCCTGCTGGATGATTTTTCGGGGGCTGATTTCTGCTTTCGACATATGCGCTCCTGTTTTCGCAATTCATACGTGCCGGTCGGGCTACATCAGGGAATCTAGTTTGGAGCGTTTTAGCAGTCGACCTACACATGAGTATGGGGCGGTCACGCTCATCCCGCCCGGACTCAAGGAACACAGCCAGGTCTCCTGGTTTGCGTCCGAAATCTCATAATCTTCCGACCGGAACCGGAGCGGAACCGCGGCGTAGTCTCGCCTCCTCGTGCATGTTGATGGATGTCGATACGAGAACGCGGGTGACCAGCGATGTAGGAAAACGGACCTAGGAAGATTCGTTTTTTGAGGATCGATACGGACGATCAATCGTCGGCGCGGAAGGACTGCTCCGGAGATAACGCGGCGGCTCAATGCCGACGGATGCCCGTTCTCGTTCAGGTCTTCGGCGTGGGCAACTCTATTCCCCCTGTTTCCGGCAGCCACCGTCGCGGCGAACTGCCAGCAACTCGTCGAGTCGCGAGGCAACCCAAATCACGGTCATCGACCCCTGCGCGAAGCGATAGCCGAACTCGAAGTCTTCTGTCTCAAGTCTAGCATGAACATGTCGGACAACGGCTGAAGCTACACAGCCGCAGTGATCACCCGTCTTCGTGACCGCTGCAATCGGTCCCTGACCGCGCTGCCAAACCGCGGAGATACTGGCATGATCAGTTCAATCGCTCATCTTCGCCGGAATTTCCTCGCCCGGTACTGGGGTAATGTCGGGCGCTTCTTCCGGGACATCATCAGGTCCCGGCTCCTCAATTGGGCGATCTGGGTCGGGCAGCGAATCGGGCGGAGTATCTGGTGGAACTTCCTCGGGCCTTTTCGGGTCTCTGGGGCCTGGGACGGTAACAACCTGGGGCTCCGAGGGCGTCAGGCCTGCCGGGCCGGGCATCGGAATTGGTTCAGTAGGTTTCGTGCTCACGATGGACTCCTCCTCAGGAGGGCAACTGATACCGCGCCGTTTTTGTTCCGCAAGCAGGGAGGCGAGGCATGAGCGCCGACCCCGCTTCATGCTCGATGGCCACACCATGTGCGTCGGGCTCGCATTGAGGCCATGCCAAGGTGCCGTCGGGCTCATATTGCGTCGTCCACCGCCATACGCTCGGCAAGCATCTTGCGCAGTATCCTAGTCGAGCTCAACCCGGATTACGCGGATGTCGCGGTTCGCGCGTAGCGAAAGCGCGCCCATAAACCTGACGAAGAACCAGCATGAGAAATCTTTCCCATCCGTGCCGGTGGGACCAGAGAGGCCGCCATCGCAGCCCCTCTTTATGGTCATGTCACGGAGATACGCGGCCACCCCCAGACGTTCCCTTGAGCATCCACGGCAGAACCGCGGGCGCTTCAACAAGAATCCCCTTCTTCTTCGCAAACGCACAGAGCGTATCGCGCGCGACACTGATGGGCTTCAGCCCGTCGTGAGCCAGGTAGCACGTCTTCAAGGTCGCATCGTGGATAACATCCTGATCTCCTTCGGACCACTCCTCAAGGAAGTCGATCGCGTCGGCCAGGTTGGTAATCTCGATGACCAGGTCCTTCCTTTCACTCAGGTAAACTGGTCGATCAAACATCTTCGTTTGCATTTCTACCTCACTGAACTGATTGTTTTTCAACAAGGAAAGCGCTTTGCGCTCGACGAAAATTTATTTTCGACGCCGCGCCAGTTCAAGAGGTCTAGCGCGTTTTTTCGCCAAATCTCGCCGTCAGTGCCGCCAGACCCTCCTTGGCGCCTACGCCAAATACGGTCCCGACGCAATCACCATCCCTGACGCTTTGAACATCAAGGAAGACGAGCCTCATCAACATGAAGATGGACCATGATCGCCTCGGCCCACCCGTTTGCCAGCGGCCCGCGGCGAACGCTCCTCGAAAGCCCGCCCCGTTCGCCGGCTTCGACGAGACGGCCGAATGGAAAACTATACTAGCCAGTTTATTGCGGACGTAGATTAGAGGGAAAACTCGCCGGGCCTGAGGCAAAAGCGAGGGATGCCACAGCTGTAATCATGATCTTCATCGGTAGTCTCCTAGGTTCGAACCTCCCGCCAAGGATTGCGGGAGACTTTGGCCTAGGACTATTGCGGAGACGGCGACATACGGCAGGTGTCGTATTTCGACCGTTCCGCGATCCGCGACGCCTCCAGGTGGTTAGCGACTTGTTTCCAACACATTGGCCTCCTATATACCTCGTCGTTGGCATTGCTATGAGCGCTGAATGATTCGCCGCTCGCAAATGCCTCGTCGCTTTAGACTTTTGACCACGGATGTACTGGCACTGGTTGGCAAGCGATGATGAGGAAGGTCGGTGCGGTTTCGCCCCGGCCTTTTTTCATGGGAATTGATCTCAATTTGTTCCTACTCCGGACGAGCTAATTGAGCTTAGACATGCGGTATGTCCTGTGGATGTTCGCTGCTCGTTCTCGCGTTTTAGATTTAGCTTGAAGGCGCACCACCTAGTTTAGCGGGTGATTGGTGGTGTCGGCGCTGTTTCTGATCCGAATTCCGGTTCAAACGCCATGATGCCAAGCACGATCCCCACGAGAATGCAGAGCAGCACGATGAAGATGAGGCCGGATTTGTCCATCGCTCACTTCAGGCTCAGAATGCGAGCAATTCGTGGCAGAGCGTGATCAGAGCAGGGCGTCCGCTTCCAGATCCAGCGCCATAGTAGTGGTGACCTTTACCTCGCGCCGAGAGGTGGATGAATCCCCTAACAATTTCCGCAGGCAGGACAAACGGTAAGCCGCGTGGCCCATGACCACGAAGAACCGGGTCCGTGCCCAGGCCTGCAACCAGTCCTCATTCTCTCCAGTGCAGGCGGCGCGCGCCACATGTTTGCCTGACGTTCAATTTCATCGGGGGAGCGGTGCGGTACTTTGCGGCAAGGGCCAGCGCGAGAGCCCGGAGGTTTGGGAGAATGTCTCGGTGCTCGTCGGCTGCTTGCGCCTGGGCGTTTAGCTCCACCAGCAGGCGCTCATCATCGTCGGCCATTGGTGCCTCCATTAAGCGCTGGCCTTCCGATCCAGCGACAATATCGGGAGCGTGCAAACTTTCAATTTTCTCGAAATCAGTATTACTGGAAGCTTCAACTTGGATCACAGGTCGAACCGCAGACTGATTTCGTGGCGGCTATGATGAAAACTATCATCAAGGCGTCGGCCGTCTGGTCGATCCTGACATGAACGATGTCTCCGCGCGCTGGAAAGCGCTCCGGTCCAGGAACAGTTGGCGAGTCAGGCACTCAACATCGCCAACGATGAGTCGAAGAACATTTTGGCACTCTTCGTAGTCGAGTCGTCCGCGCCGAGACTGCCGTCTATGCCGAAGCGCCGTCGCGGATTGCCTCGAAGGAAGAGCCTTCTCAAATGCCTTGCGAGCTTTCGCACCGTCGGCTCTCACCAATCGCGGCGGCGATTACAGCAAGATCAGTCGGATCAAGGGTAAACCGAACTGATTAACGCCGTAGCCCGTCGCCGCCCGTCAGGTCGTTGCCCTAGAAGTTGCCACCGATACGAACGCCGAATGTGTGGTTCTGCGCATTGCCGTCGAAGCCGAAAGCAGTGCGATAGTCGAAACTGAGCGTCATGTCGTTGTTGAACTTGGCGTCGATGCCAAGCCCGACCGTCAGGTAATCGCGTATGTAACGGTCAAGCTCGAGCGCGTAAGGCATGGTACCGAGATCAGAATATCCCATGCTAGCCTGGCTCGATCCAGAAAAGTCGTGGGTGTACTCCAGCCGCCCGCGCGAGTTGAGCACACCCCACTCCATCGGATTTGCGTGTTCGGCGCGCATGCCGATAACCCCCGCTAGCATATCGAACGTTTGATCACCGAAGGACAGGCTATGCGGTCCTGCCCCCGTCTCGGTAAAGCCATCGAGGCGGGTATGGGCGCCCTCGATACTCCCGTAGGGTGAGAACATCAGACCGTTGTTTCTGTGTTCATAGCCGGCAGACAGTGATCCAAAGAATTGTGTACCATCCCGGCTTCCGGTGGCGAAGTCGCCAGTCGAGGTCACATAGCGCGTGCTGTCGAAGTCGAGACGGCTCACCCCCAGCAGACCGTCGAGATAGAACGGTGTGGGATGATAGCTGCCATAGAGCGCGGCGCTGAATGCCTGCCCGGTGCTGGTTGTGGCGCTTGAACCGATGTCGGTCCTGTCGCGACCGTAACCGAAACCGAATCCGGCGACCATGTCCGGCGCAAACCGATGATCGACGCCGCCGCTGACGCCGACGAGGGTGTGCCCGAGATCGATGTTGCCGCCTTCACTGGTCCCGAAATTGACGAACCCGCCAGTCCAGAAGGCCGTGTCGCCAAACATGGCGTTTATCGGCTCCACTGCGTTCCCAGCTTCCGTGCCTGGTTCTTTCTGCGGCCCTCCCATGGTGCGACCGCCGGGATCGTTGCCCGGTCTTTCCACCTCGGCTCTCATACGCTCGCTCCGGTCGGCGTTTTGCGTGACGCCCATGCGAATATCGAGCGATTGCGCATGTCGGCTCTCGTCGCCATGCAGCCGCTCCAGGCGATCGTTGAAATTGCTGATCTGGGTGGTGGCAAGACGCTGAGCAGCCTGTGCCTGTGCGTTGATGAGGCCGATCACCTCCGCATCCTGCGACGGATCGGGGCGATAAATGCCGCCAAGCGCCAGACTGTAGGTCGCCGTGCCGGTCAGCCCGTTCTGGTCGCGCACCGTGAGGACGAGGGTGTAGTTCCCCGGTGTAGTCGGCAAGCCGTGGATCGTGCCCGTGCGCGCTTCGATGTCCATCCCTTCCGGCAGCCCGGTTGCCGAGTAGCTGTAGGGTGCAGTGCCGCCTGATACGGAAACAGCCCGGGTGTATTCGACGCCGGCGACCCCTGATGGAATTGAGCCTGACGCCGGCGAGAAGGTGAGGGTGGGTGAGACATAGGTAAAAGCGGCAGGCAAAGTGGCCGTACCGCTTGGCGCCGTCACTGAAACATCGGTTGAACCCGCGACATTGGCCGGGGCGATGGCGGTGATCTGGGTATTGCTGACAACCGCGATGCTGGTTGCTGCCACACGGCCGAGCATCACGCTAGTCGTGCCATTGAGATGATTGCCGGTGATCGTGAGGGCTGTTCCACCCCTCGTGGAACCGGTTGCAGGAGAAATCCCCGTTAGGCGTGGCGGAGCAGGAGCGACAACGATAGTGTAGCTGGCCGAAGCCGAGCCTGAGGTTACAGCGGTCGCGGTGACGTTAATGGGGAAGGCACCATCTGCGGTTGGTGTTCCAGTGATCTTACCGGAAGCCCCGTCGATGATGAGGCCAGCTGGCAGCCCGGTAGCGCTGAACGTGATGGTGCCGGCACCGCCGGCCGCGGAAATCGAACCATCGTTGTACGCGGCACCGACCACACCCGCGGTCAAGGCAGAGCCTTCAGCCGGTGTCAGGGATACAGGGAGTGGGGCCGCCGCGATCACAATGATATAGCTCGCGGCGGCGACCCCCGAGGTTGCTCCAGTTGCAGTAACAGCAAGGGTGAACGTCCCAGCGGCCGTCGGCGTTCCGGTAATTTCACCGGTCTCAGGATCAATGGACAGGCCTGATGGCAGACCGGTGGCCCCGTAGGTGATAGTGCCGGCACCACCAGACGCGGAGATCGAACCATCGTTGTACGCGGTGCCGACCACGCCCGCGGTCAACGCAGAGCCGTCGGCCGGTGTCAGGGATACAGGCAGTGGGGCCGCCGCGACGACGATGGTATAACTCACGCTGGCCGTGCCGGAGGTTGCTCCGGTTGCGGTAACAGCAACGGTGAACGTTCCATCGGCCGTCGGCGTTCCCGTGATCGCACCGGTCGCAGGATCAATGGACAGACGGGAGGGCAGACCGGCGGCACTGTACGTAATGGTTCCGGCACCACCGGTCGCGGAAATCGAACCATCGTTGTACGCGGCACCGACCAAGCCATTCGACAGGTTCGAGCCGTCGGGCGGCGTGAGGATCATCGAGGGAGCAACGTTCCAAGGTGTTCCACGGGTAAAAGCCAGATTTCTATTTCCTGCTATGTTGCTGACGGCATTTGCCAGAACATCAAGGCGAAGGGTGCCTGATCCGGATATATCGCCGACCCGGACGGTATAATGAATGTTGTCCGAGGTCTGGATTAACGCCAGCCTCCCGATAGCGGTGCCGGTCGATGTCAGCACCAGGTCGGAGCCGGTAAAATCCGTGACGGCTTCGGAGAAGGTGACATCAAACGTCACGCTGACGGCGTCGGACGCAGGGTTGCCGATCACACCGGTCGAAATAACCTCAGGTCGCGGAGCTGCTGCTTCGACTGTAAGCGTATAGGTCACCGCTTTCGAATGGGCACGCGCGTTAGTCGCCTGAACGGTGAAGGTGAAGCTACCCGTTTCCGTCGGCGTTCCCGACAGTTCGCCGGTATCGGCCAGCGTCACACCTGCGGGCAACGTGCCACTGGTCAGCGTATAGACAAAATCCAGATTGCCGCCCGTCGCGGCGATCGTCTGATTGAGGGCGACGCCGATTGTTGCGTTGACCAACGCCGCAGGCGAGATGGTAATTTCCTCAAAGCTGAAAGAAATCGAGCAATCCGACGTGATGGGATTGGTGTACCATGCAGCGCCCACAGCGTGAATACCGCATCCGCTGGGCTCACGATATGTCGCGCCCGCATCCGGTGAGACGTTCCAGAATGCTATTATCCGCTCTTCGGAAACTTCCACAGGACTACTGATCGTCGTCTGGGGATCGTCATTGAAGGTGACATTGATAACACGGCCGGGGCCGTAGGATGACCAGGAAACCGAGTGGTCCTGGGCGGGCGCCGCAATCACCGGAACTGTCTGTGTAGCCTTTTGCGAGTCGTTGAAGTTGGCGTCTCCCATATGTTGGGCGCTCACCACGCAATCACCAGCATTCAGAAAAGTGACAACACCGTTGGAAACAGTGCATATGTCGCCGCTTTCCACCTTGACCTCGACAGGCACGCTCTGGCTTACGCGCATCGCGTGAGCGGTCACATCATATGTCTGACCGACAATCGCCTGCCTAGGTGGAACTGTATCGAAATAGATGCTTTGGTCGGCCTTGGCGATATCGATGACAACGCCACTGCTGATGCCGGGCTCATGGTTCTCGTCGCCGGAATAGACAGCGGTGATGATATGCTGGCCAGAGCCAAGCTCATTGGTTGTGATGGTGAGGGCGGCCCCATTGCTGGTATCGAACGAAACTGTGCCAATCCTTGTATTTCCATCCATGAAGGCAATTTCGCCGTTCGGTTTGCTGCTCGTCCCTATGACGAGCGCCTTGATTTCCACCGACTGGCCGTAAACTCTGCCTTTCGGCAGTTCGTACACCAGGACGATCGAAATTGCCTTTGTGATCGTCAACGTCGCGGGCCTTGAATAGGCGCTCTCACCGTCCTTGCTGACTACAACGCGATATCGTGTGCCGGTTTCGCTGACGCGGACGGGCTTGAAGGTGTATGTACTCTCGATGGCACCTGGAATTGTCGAGAAATCATGCCCGTTGGTACTGACCTGCCATTGATAAGTCGCATCGCTAGCACTGGTCGCGACGGAAAACGTGACGAATTGCCCGGCCGCTACCGTCAGGTCCTGGGGTTGCTGCGTGATAGCAGGAGGGGCGGCTTGCGCTGGCGAGCCGCACAATAGCATGAGCGTTACAAGCAGAAATACTGACCAGCCGCGTCTCAGTGTCTTCCACGCCTGTGACGAATCCCAGCGCGCTCCATGGAGGCTTTGGTTTTTAAAGAAAAAGGTCTCAGTGGGGATCATACGAACAAGAAGCTCAGTGGGAAATAAGAAGACGCGCAGCCTTCATTGATGCACTTGAGTGGCCCCCCGCGGAACGAACCGGCGCCACCAACGATCGCCACCATGGCAGGCGCCTGCCGCCGGCTCAGACGCCGGCGATCGTCAACCCGGCAAGACCCGACGGCCTTGAAAGCCTGATGATGCTTGGAAGCCAACGAGCGAGCATTCCGTCGCCACTAGAATTTTACGCCCAGACCAATCTTGACGGTCTGCTGGTCGACATCGACGTTGATGCCCTGCAGGTCTTTATCCCCGTAGTCGCTGTACCTGTATTCGGCGCGGCCGAAGATGTTGCTGGTGAAGGCGTAATCCAAACCGGCGCCGACCGTGTAGCCGTTGAACGTTGCTTCCTCTTTGCCCAATCCCGGCACATCGACATAGCCACGCGTCGCCGCCCAACCGGCTGTGGCATAGATGAGCGCGTGATCTAAGGCATAGCCAACGCGTCCCCGCACCGAGCCTGCCCAATCGGTGCCGAAATCTGCGCCGAAGATTTTCTGTTCGTTCCAGTTGTATTCGAGATCGCCTTCAACGCCGATGATGAGCCTATTGTCGAATTGATAATTATAGCCGGCGAACCCACCAAAGAGGCCACCATTGGCATCTTCGGATCCGGCGATGCCGAAGCCGGAGAATTTACCATTGGCCCAACCACCGCCGCCCTGAATACCGAGATATGCTCCCGACCACACAAAGGTGGACGCATCGACAGCAACAGACGTTGCGCTATTTTCGGGAGCGACATCAGCAGCCATTGCCGTAGATGCGGTGAGCCCGAGAATGGCAGGTAGAAGGAATGTTCTCATGTGGTCGGCTCCGATTCCGTGCGAAACTATCGTTGAATTGACGGTCCGCCGGACTGGCAGGCAGCCATCGTAAATTAACGTCCCCGAGCAGCGACGTCCCGTGGTGATGGCAGCGTGAAGGCCTCCAGCGCGCCAATTGCGCCCAGACAATCAATATTCCGGAGCTGATGGTAAGTATGAAAAAGAGCGGCCGCGTAAATCTATCCCAGCGCGCAAATGGCACCGTTCAAAATAATCACATTACGCAAAAGTCAGCTGGTTGCCTGCGAGCGCATGTGGCAACTACCAACGTCCCCATTGGGACGCTCGGTCGAACCAGTTTTGCGATTCGCTGATCCCTGCCATCCGGTATCTTTGCGCTACGGCCGCCCGCGCCTCGCGCGGCGTGATGCCGTAAAGGCGCTGAAAAGCGCGCGTGAAATTGTGAGCGTAGGTAAAACCGTGTTCGAGACCGATTTCTCCAATGGATCTGTGTGCCTGAGCGGGATCGCGAAGTGCCCGGCGCGCCATTTCCAGGCGCCGCTCCTGAATATAGGAGGCAACGCCGCCATCTTTTGAAAAGAGATAGGCGAGCTTGCGCAATGAAATCGTGAAGTGTGCTGCAATCTGAAAGGGCGACAGATCAGGATCCAGTGCATGAGCGTCGATATAACGGCGGATAGTTGCCAGTTGCGCCCCGGCTATTCCGTGCATCGTATCTTCTCTCGGGACACCATTGAGGGTGGCGGCGATAAGTTCGAGCGTCGGCGCTACCAGCGTCGCCGCCTGCTTCTCGTCGAGTTGCGGCAATAGACGGAAAAGGCTGTCGATGTGGTTGCGGAGCAACCCGACCATCGGCTCGCGAGCCGCGAGCACTCTCATATTGTGGTCATCGGGGTTGATCAACAATCGGGCCAGCAGTGAGCGGGGGACGAAGAGAGTAAGATTGCAGAAATCGCTTGCTGATCCCGCATGGGCCTGCGCCGCGTCATGAACGATCATGTCTCCTGGCCCGGCGTAAGCTTCTTCTCGACCGTCATGGCGTCGCCAATGACCATCGATGAAAAACTGTATTTCGAAATGGTCGTAACCGTCCGCGCCAATGCGATAGTTGGAACGACTAAGTTTTTGGGCCACGCTTACACAGTGTGTAAGCAACAGGTCTCCGAGGCGAAATGTACAATGTGCGGTGTGAAATTCATTTGCCTGAAAAATGTTGAAATCGTAGAGCGAACCGGCTGATTCTTCCCAGAATGCGAGAGCTTTCTTTAGAGGGATTGCGCGCGTATCCGTTTTGAACAAAAGCGTGGGGTGCTCTTTTTTGGTCATCGCTCTTCCAGTTTCCCTCCACAGCAGCATCAAAACACGTCTTCATCAACATCCTAGGGTTTCTGCGCGGCATTGCCCTACAAGTGTCTCACGGGTCTTGGAAAGAACCATTTGTAGGTCGCAGATCGATCATCTTACAAGTCCTGTTGATTGCCGAGTTTCCCTGTCAGCATTCGGCACGGATGTTATATGACTCTGTTGCCAGTTTTCATTTTGGTTATGAAGGGTCCAAGCCTCTCCTGAAACGGGAGGGAAGATGGGTCTCAGGTCATTCATGCAAGAGTCTTGCCGCCGGCCGAGCGCGTGGACTGGGGCGCTTGACGCATCTCGCGGCGATTGCAGGGGCGCAGAGCACTCTGTCGACGCCCAGCGCAGCAGCTGGGAGTAGCTCGTCAGACGTAGCTGAGCGGTTTCTGCCCCGTTTGGACGGCCTGGAGCAAACAGGGAAAAGATCGTCAGGCCGAGGTCGAAAGGACCGCGGTGGCGAGTACCTCCAGACGTATTCCGTCGGAAAGAAGATCGACGACGACGGTGGCACGGACCGGGTAGGGCGCTGAAAAGAACTGCCTATAGACCCGATTCATGCCGGCTGCGTCGGCCTTGTCTGTGAGATAGGCCTGGATCTGCACGACATCGGCAAGCGTGCCGCCCGCCGCCTCGAGCGCCTGTTGCAAATTGAGGAACACCTGGCGCGCCTGCGTTTCGATGTCGCCGGTGATCAGCTCGCCCGTCGTCGGGTTTTTCGCAATATGGGCGGAGCGCACGATAGGGCCCGACTTGACCGTGGCGCTCAAAGGCGCCTTTGACGCAGCGATGCCGGTTTCGACTTTCTCAAACACAATCCGCTCCCTTATGTATTGTTGCCGAGAACGGCGTGGGCGAGGATTTCGATGCGAAGACCTTCAGTAAGTAGCTCCTTCACCACCACGGTCGCACGTACCGGATAGGGCTCCCTGAAGAACTCGGCGTAAACCTTGTTCATGCCGGATGCATCCGATCTTTCAGTGAGGAAAACCTGAACCTGCACCACATCGGCCAGTGTGCCGCCTGCGGCACGGATCGCGATGTCGAGATTTCCCAGTGTTCGGCGCGTCTGGGTTTCAATGTCGCCGGTGACGAGGTCGCCGTTCACCGGGTCCTCCGATATGTGGACCGACCAGACGAGGTTGCCGGCACGCACGACTTCGCTGACTGGCACGTCGCAAGGGTCTGATCCGGTATCGATGGCTTCAAACATTTTGTTCTCCAAGGAAGTAAGGCTACTCATTCGGGTCGCGCTTCGAAGTGGGTCACAAACTTCGTGTTGAGATAGCCGTCGAAGGTTTCAACTCCGCCTTCGCTACCATAGCCGCTGTCGTTGATGCCACCGAATGGCGTTTCGGGTAACGCCAGGCCGAAGTGATTGATGCTGACCATCCCGGCGGCAAGCGCTTGCGCTGTGTGCTGGGCTCGACTGCTCGAAGCGGTGAACACGTACGAAGCAAGGCCAAAAGGAAGGCTGTTGGCGCGGCGGATCACGTCTTCAAAACCAGAAAACGGTGTAACGGTCGCAACGGGACCGAAGGGCTCCTCCTTCATCAGTTGCAGAGCGTCACAGCCGCCGGCGACGACCGTTGGTGCATAGAAGAAGCCGGCATTGCCGATGCGGGTGCCGCCGGTCACGATCTCGGCCCCCCGGTCGCGAGCATCCTGTACGAAGCCTTCCATGGCCGTCACCCGGCGGGCGTGGCAGAGCGGTCCCATCTGCACCCCTTCGTCAAAGCCATTGCCAACCTTCGTTGCGGCTACCTTGTCGGCGAAGCGTGCAAGGAAACGGTCATACGCTGTTGCCTGAACGTAGAAGCGGGTCGGCGAGACGCAGACCTGCCCGGCATTGCGGACCTTCTGGGCGGCAAGCGCGTCGGCAGAAGCTTCAATATCGCCGTCGTCGAAGACGATTACGGGAGCGTGGCCGCCAAGCTCCATCGTCGACCGCTTCATGTGGCGGCCGGCGAGCGAAGCGAGCAGCTTGCCGACCTCGACAGAGCCCGTAAACGAAATCTTCTTCACCTCAGGGGCCGCCAGCAGCGTCTCGGAAATATGCGAGGACGATCCCCAGACAATGTTGAGGCAACCGTCTGGCAGCCCCGCCTCCTGCATGAGCCGGCCGATCGCGACCGAGGAGGAGGGCGATTCCGCCGGGCCTTTCAGAATGATCGTACAGCCGCTCGCCAGGGCCGCCACGACTTTGCGTAGCGCCTGGCTGAAAGGGAAGTTCCAGGGGGTAAAGGCAATGCAGACGCCGACGGGCTCGCGGGTGACCACCTGTTGCACACGCGGATCGCGCGAAGGGACAAGGCGACCGTAAATGCGTCGCGCCTCCTCCGCGTGCCAATCGGCATGGTCAGCCGCGAATCGAATCTCTCCGATTGCTTCTGCAAGCGGTTTTCCCTGGTCCATCACCATGCTTCGGCCGATGTCTTCGGCATGCTTGCGGGCGAGTTCGGCGAAGCGGCGCAGAACCTGTCCGCGGTCAAGCGGCGAGCGGTCTTTCCAGCTATCGAATGCACGCTGCGCGGAGGCGACGGCCGCCGCGAGATCGACGTCAGTCGCATGGGGCAAATGGCCGATGAGCGTACCGCTGGCAGGATCGATGACCGCGTCCCGCCGCTCGGTCTCATAGATCCAGCGGCCGTCGATCAGCATGCCGAGCCGTTCATAACAATGTGGCGGACGGTTGGAGATGGCGATCTGCGGCATCACGCGATGTAGCCTTGGCTGCGCGCCCACGAAAGCGTGTCGTCGAGGGCAAGCTGCATGCGGGTCATGAGATCGTCAATCTGCATCTCGGAAATGATCATGGCCGGGCATAGGCTCACCATGTCGCCAAGACCGCGCGTAAGGACTCCGCGCTCGGTCGCGAACTTGCCTGCATGGTTGGCGACCTGCCAGGTGGGCGGAAAGCTTTCCTTCGTCCCCTTGTCCTTGACGAATTCGAGGCCGGCCACAAGGCCAACACCGCGGGCCTCGCCGATCAGTGGGTGTTCGCCAAGCTTGCGAATGCCCTCCTGGAAGCGCGAGCTGACGGCGCGGACGTGGGAGACGATGTCGGTTTCTTGGTAGATCGTCAGTGCCTCCAGCGCGACGGCGGCCGCGACTGGATGACCGCCATAGGTGAAGCCGTGCGAAAAGGTGCCGATCTTGCGGCTCTGGTCGACGAGGACGTCCGCGATCTTCTCGTTGATCATCAGCGCAGAGATCGGCATGTAGGCGGCCGAAAGCTGTTTTGCGCAACTGATCATGTCCGGCTTCAGTCCGTAGGTTTCTGACCCGAACATGTTGCCGGTACGCCCGAAACCGCAAATGACTTCGTCTGCGACCAGAAGGATATCGTACTTCTTCAGCACCGCCTGGAGCTTTTCGAAATAGGTCTTCGGCGGTGTGATCACTCCCCCAGACACCATGACCGGTTCGGCGAAGAACGCCGCCACCGTTTGCGGGCCCTCTTCAAGTATCATTGTCTCAAGGTTGCCGACTAGCCGGGTCGCAAAGTCCTCCTCGCTCTCGCCGGGTTCGGCAAACCGCCAGTAGTGCGGGCAGTCAGTGTGCAGGAAATTGGCGATCGGCAGATCGAAATCGCGATGATTGAACGGCAGGCCCGTGAGGCTGGCCGTGGCGACCGTTACGCCATGGTAAGCCTTGCGGCGCGAAATGATCTTCTTCTTCTCAGGTCGTCCGACCGCATTGTTATAATACCAGACAAGCTTAATCGCCGTATCGTTCGCCTCGGAGCCGGAGCCGGCGAAGAAGACTTTTGACATCGCAACAGGAGCCATTTCAAGCAGCTTCTCGGCGAGACGGATGCCCGGTTCCGTCGATTTGTGGGCGAAGGAATGGTAAAATGGCATTGTCTTCAATTGCCGCGTCGCCGCTTCCACCAGCCGCTGCTCACTGAAACCGAGACCGGCGCAGAAGAGGCCCGCGAGACCTTCGATGTAGCGCTTCCCTTCATCATCGATCACGTAGATCCCTTCGCCGCCAGTGATTACATGCGGCCCCACCTCCTGGTGAACCGCAAGGTTGGTGTAGGGATGGACGAGGCTTTGCCGGTCCAGGGTGTGGAGGGAGTTTGGGCGGTCGTTCATGGCAGGCTCCAGGGTATGCTTGAATTGCTTGGCGATTGTCAGGCGATGACGTGCACGTCTTCGCTACGCCAGGTGACGTGGCACTCCGAGGCGCCGTCGAGTCTTCGTGCATCGACGCCGGGTACGCGCATGCGGATCGCTTGGCTGCCGAGCTTTCCGATGACCAGAAGGTTGTCGCCGTAGTTGATGGTGCTGTCGATCTTCATCGGCTGGCGCCCAGCCTCCGCCCCGACAGCGAGACGGATCATTTCTGGACGCAGCAGCAGCTCGGCCTTGGTGTTTCGGTCGCCACCTGCAGCCTTCGTGTCGACGACGCCGACTGGCGTCTCGAAACGGCCACCGCCAAGCGAAGTGGCGGCAATGATGTTGCTGTCGCCGATGAAAGAGGCGACGAAGCGGCTCTTCGGCGCGAAATAGATTTCGTTCGGAGTGCCGACCTGCTCGATGCGTCCCCCGTTGAAAACGGCGATCCGGTCCGACATGGTCATGGCCTCGGACTGATCGTGGGTGACATAGACCATGGTGACGCCGAGATCGCGGTGGATGCGCTTCAACTCCACCTGCATGTGCTCGCGCAGCGCCTTGTCGAGTGCGCCGAGCGGTTCGTCGAGCAGAATAACATCTGGCTGGAAGACGAGCGCCCGTGCAAGGGCTACGCGTTGTTGCTGGCCCCCGGATAGCTCGGAGGGGACACGTTTCTCGAAACCCTGCAGGCCGACCTTCGCCAGCGCCTCGCGCGACCGGCGGTCCTTCTCCGCCCTCTCCACGCCCCGCATGCGCAAGGGGAAGGCGACGTTGTCGGCAATCGTCATGTGCGGGAAGAGCGCGTAGTTCTGGAAGACCATACCGATGTTGCGCTTGTGCGGCGGTAGTTTGTCGATGGCACGCTCTCCGAGCCGGATTTCGCCGCTCGTCGGATGCTGGAAACCGGCAATCATCATCAGTGTGGTTGTTTTGCCGGAGCCTGAGGGTCCAAGGAAGGAGACAAATTCGCCGGCCTTGATGTCGAGCGACACGTCGTCGGCCGCCATATGCTTGCCGTCGTAGCTCTTGTTGACGCTGCGGAGTGTGAGGGAACGGGCGTTCATGGCTTTGCTCCTTGATCAGGATGCCGCGGGAGCGGTGTTGGTGGCGCCGTTTTCGAGCGGCTGACGCGTGAAACCGGACCGGCGGCGCAGGAATTGCGGTGCAAGCCAGATTGAGATGCCAGCCAGAACAAGCAGGAAAAGGAATGAAGAGGCTGCCGAGATCGTCGGATCCGCCTCCTGGCGGACGGCATTGAACATCTGGCGCGGCAGGGTTGCCTTGTCGCGGCCGGAGATGAAGAGCGCGATAACGGCTTCATCGAAGGATGCGATAAAGGCAAACAGGCCGGCAACCGTGAAGGCGGGACGCAAGATCGGGAAGGTGACCAGCCGGAACGTCGTGAAATGTGATGCACCCAGGCTCATCGCGGCCCGCTCGACGGATTGGTCGAACCCTTTGAGCGCTGCGGTCAGGATCAACGTCGCCATGGGCATGGCGATGCAGCTATGGGCCAGGATGACGCCCAGGTAGCTCTGCACGAGGCGCAATTGACCGAAATACATGTAGTACCCGAGCGCCATGACGATGGTTGGCACGATCATTGGCAGCATGATCAAGAGATTGAACAATCCACGTCCGAGGAAAATGTGCCGCACGAGAGCAAAAGACGCGGGGACCGCAAGGCTGAGCGTTACGAAGACCGTACCGATGCCGATGATGACGCTGTTGACCAGCGGCTCTGTCCAGTTCGGGTCGGAGAAGAAATTGATGTAGTTCGCGAGCGTATAACCCGGCGGCGGGAAAGTCAGCGAGGCTGCCGAGCTGAACGACATAGGAATGACGATGAACATCGGCGCGGCAACGAAGACGGCGATGAGGAGCGCAAGCGCGCGGAGGAACGGGTTCATCGGCCGCCTCCTGCCCAAAGCCGGTCGAGACCGAAGAAACGGTTGTAAAGCGCGTAGACGGCAAGCGTGAGGCCGAGCAAGACGATGGAGATCGCCGAGCCGAGACCGAAATCGAGCGTCTGCTCGATCTGGTCGCCGATGATACCGGCGATCATCTGGTCGCGCGGGCTGCCGAGCAGGACAGGCATCACATAGAAGCCGAGGCAGGTGATAAAGACAAGCGTGCAGCCGTTGACGATGCCAGGTGCCGAGAGCGGTAGGTAGACCGCAACGAAGGCCCGGAGTGGGCTCGCACCGAGGCTTTCGGCAGCGCGGACATGGAGAGGATCGATGCGCTTCATGACCGAGAAAAGCGACATGGTCATGAAAGGGATCAGCGCATGGGTCATGGCAAGCGTTGCACTGAAGGTGGTGAAGAGCAGCTTGGGTGCCGGATCCCAACCGAGCCAGGTAAGGAGTGCTGTGACCGGTCCCTGGTTGCCGAGGATGACCATCCAGGCATAGGTGCGCACGAGATAACTCGTCCAGAATGACAGAGCGACCACGGTCAGCAGGAAGGTTGCGAAGCGTTTCGATCCGTTGGCGGCGGCATAGGCCAGAGGATAGGCGAAGAGAAGCGCAAGGGCCGTGACCAGGAACGCGGTCCTGAAGGTCTGGTAAATGACGGACGCAAACAGGCCCGAATGCAGGAGACGGCCAAAGTTCTGCAGGCCAAGAGCGGGCTGCGAGACGCTCATCCAGCCCACATAGGCAAGCGGTACCAGGAACAACACCGCAAGGAAAACCGCTGCCGGGGCCATCAGCGGTATCGGGCCCTCCGCAATGGGCGAAAACGATCTCTGTTTCATGTCACTGCTCCCTCAGTACCCTAATCGGGAAAACCCGATCCTCATGCCGTTTCACCTGTTTTCAGATCCTCCCGGTTCCGCTTGTTGCGGAACCGGGAGGTTTGGATCAAAGACCGACCCAGCTCTCGAAGCGGCTGCTCAGCTCGTCGATCTGGGCCGTCAGCTTGGCGCCGTCGAGCATGACAGCGCGGGCGAGGTGATCTGGATAGGTCGGCATGGTCTTGGCCACGTCAGCCGGAATGAAATCGAACGACTTCGGGTTCATCGGGCCATTCTGGTCGGCGATGCAGAACTTCGCGAGGCCTTCGGCATTCTGGCCGATATGGCTGATCAGCTTGAAGCCGTTTTCGGCCCTCGGACTGTCCTTGGCGACGATCCAGCACGCCTGGTCGACGATCGCCTGATCCCAAACGATCTCGATCGGATCCTTGGAAGCCTTCTTGGCGCCGGCAGCATCGCTGTCCCAGAGGCCCGCCATGTCGACCTCGCCGTCGGTCAGGATCTGGCGGGCCTGCGGGCCTGCCGTCCACCAGACGCGAACGTTGTCCTTGACCTTGTCGAGCGAGGCGAAGGCACGGTCGAGATCATAGGGGAAGAGCTGGTCGGGGGAGACGCCGTCGGCGAGGAGCGCGATGGCGAGAATGCGGGCGGCATGGCGCTGCAAACTGCGGTTGCCCGGGAACTTTTCGACATTGAAGAAATCGGTCCAGCTCCTCAGCCCGTCCGGATACTTCGCCTTGTTGTAAGCCAGCTGCGTGGCGAAGCCGTGGGTCGACAGGCCGTTTTCATAGATCGCGCCCTGCCACAGTTTCGAGGTGTCGACGTGGTCGCCGAGCGTTTCCAAGAGGCCGGCGGCATTTGCACGGGCGACGTCGGCAACACCGAGCGTGGTGACGTCGAACTCAAAGACGCCAGTCGTCCTCTGCGCTGCGAGCTTGGCAAACGAGATCGGCGAGACCGTGCGGATCTCGATACCGGTGTCGGCTGTAAAGGGATCGAAGAGGAACTTCTTGACGGAGGCTTCCCAGTCGCCGCCCCAGGTGTTGACATAGAGTACATTTTCTTCAGCGCTTGCACGGCGCACGAAAGGTGATGCGAGCATTGCGGCCCCGAATAGGCCTGCACCGAGTACGGCGCGTCGCGAGACCGGCATTGCCGATGCTTTCTTGAACGTGTCCATTCGTTGTTCTCCTTAGTCGAACGGTCGTTGATTGCTGTTCCTCGTGGCCGCTCGCCTCCCGGCGGCGGCCCTTCTTTTGTTGGATTCCGTTTCCGGATCGATCAGTCGGCGCGAAAGACCTCGCCATAGAGGCGCAGCCAGTTGTCTCTGAGGATCTTGTTTGCCTCTTGCTGGTTGAACCCGACGCGCTTGAGTGCGGGCGCCACGTCCTGAAGGTTTTCCGGCCTCAAGAGCCATTCCGGCTTCGGCACTGCACCGGGGGTTGCCGCCGAGCCGGCGCCGTACTGGATGGAGCGCGTCCAGCGGCCCTTGCGCATCCAGTCGTAGTCACTCTGGGTGTGGTTGTGGGAAATGTCGGTACCGATGCCGACATGATCGATGCCGGCAATGTCGACCGTTCGCGCCACCATCTCGCACCAACCATCAACGCTCGCGCAGGCACTTTCGGGCGTAATGTTGCGGTAGGCGACGCAGCCGATGACGCCTCCGCGTTCCGCGAGTGCCTTGATCACCTTGTCGGACTTGTTGCGCTTGTGCGCAAAGAGCGAGGCCGCGTTGGCATGGGTGATGGCGACCGGTTTTTCGGACCATTCGATGGCGTCAAGCGTCGTGCGGTCGCCGACATGAGAAAGATCGACGAGCATGCCGACGCGGTTCATCTCGCGTACAACGTCCCTGCCAAATCGGGCGAGACCGCTGTCATTCTCCTCGTAGCAGGAGCCGCCAAGTTCGTTCTGGTTGTTGTAGGTGAGCTGTACGACACGCACGCCGAGCTCGGCGAAGAATTCCACATAGGCGATGCGGTCTTCGAAGAGGTTGGAGTTCTGATAACCGAGCACGATCGCAAGCTTGTTCTCGCGCCCGGCGCGCTCGATATCGGCGGCTGTGCGGGCAATCAGGATGATGTCGGCGTTTTCACGTTCCATGTCGCGCCAGCGAGCAAGGGAATCGAGCGACTCCATCGTCCCCTCCCAAAAGCCAAGTGTCGGCGTGACGGCGCTGTAGCCGCCACGTTTCAGGGCTTCGAAGGATTCGCGGTTGAAATGGCCGCATTGCAGAGCATCGATAATCATGGTCATTCCGTTCAATGTTTGGCGGAAACGGCACTATTGGGCGCGTCAGCGAGAAGCAACGAAAAGTCCGTCTCGTCCTCGTCCTGGCGGCCGATGACCTTGCCGTCGGCCTCAACGATGATCGGTCCGGCATGGCGGCGTGAAAGATAGGAGTCGGGTGCGAGCGCCTCTGCGGAGCGATGGTAGAGTTCCCACCAGAGCGCGGCGTCGACATCGACCCCGTCGCGGCGGATCTTGTCGAGCAGGGCGATGTCATCGGGATCAGTTGCGGGCGTGACGGCGATCGTCGCGCGATCGGCGCCAACAGCGACTATTGCCTTCAAGCCGAAGCGCTGCGCCAGCGCCTCGATGACCCGCAATTCGCCGATGTCCGCAGCGTTGCGCACGGTGACGATGCCACGGCCGCCGGTCTTCAGGATCTCGACCGCCAGCTCAAGGGCGGCATCGGCGGCAAGCCAGGCATGTTGGCCGCCGCAGTGAATGACAGGGTCATCCGATCCCTCGAGTGAAAGTGCGCTGGGGGTGGCCTTGCTGATCGTCTCAAGCGTTGCGGGCAAGCGGGCAAAGCCGCCGAGGGCGGCCGAGTAGACTGCGCAATCGCGAAGGGCCGGAACGAGCCCGCTTTCGATGCGCGTGACCTGGAGCAGGCGCTCAAACACCATGCGCATCTCGCGCAGGCTGACAGTCATGGAGGTCGCAAGATTAAACTGGCACGTGCTCACAGGTTTGGCTCCGCAGGATAAAACCACAACTCGTCGGCGCTCCCAGAAGCAATGTCTTCGGGAATGGGCGCGCCATGGAACAGAACGCCACGCAAGTTGCGATCGAGGAAGTCGCGTGTCTTGTCGATGCCGTGGATACCGACATTGAGAAGGCGGGTGATATGAGCTGGCGTGAAGGAGCCGCTCATGATGTCTGCATGGGGCGAATGCAGGCTGGTGCCGGCAAGGGCCTGGACACGGGTGACGATGGCCCTGTGCTGTGGATGGGCGAACAGGAAGCGGGCTGTACTCAGGTTCGGGTCGGCCGCCGAGAGGTCGCGGTCAAGTGCTACGACGAGACGTGGCAGGTCGAGGCCGAGATTGACGACATTCTGACCGACCTCCGTTGCAAGGCCGCGGCGCGGTTCTTCGGCGGTCACGGACTTGTACCAGACGTAGCGCTCGGAGGCCGGAACCTCCAGATTAAGCTTGAAGGCCCAGGCGTAATCGTTGCGTATCAGGTCGCGCAGTCGGTGAACCGGCATTTCCGGTCGCCCCGTCAACTCCTCGTCGATGACCAGGCCGTCGACCAGGGCATCGGCCTCGTCGGGCACCAATTCGATCAGGAGCGAATGAAGAGTTTCCATGGCTTCCGCATGGACGCGCCCCTCAAGCGAGGCCGCAAGTTCTGCGAAGGGCTCGGCCTCAAAGCGGTTGCCCGCCTGCCAGCGTTGCAGAAGGTCGGCGACGGCGCGCCGGATGATCTGCAATTCTTCCGCAAGCACGTCGGAACGCGTGAAGTTTTCGTAGGCAGCACGATCCTGCGTGCGGAAGGTGATTGCCTTGTCGACGAGGGTCAGCAGCTTGGTGATCTGTGAGCCCGCGTCGTCGGGGAGTACAGCCTTAGCGCGCGCAATGGCCTCTTCGCGAATGAAAAGCCAGCGTTCAATCAGCCGCGGGTGGTTGTTGACGAATAGCATCAGGCCGAGTGCCGAGCCGTTGCCGACGCCGAGGAAGCGGCGAAGGTCCTTGGCCATGTCCGGCGCCTGCGGCGAACCGAGGCGGACAAGATGCTGCAACAGGTCCTGAGCGAAGACACGCATCATGTAGGCGCACAGCATCTGCGCAGCGAGCGACCAGCGCAGTGGGTGGTCCGCTTCATAGGCAAGGAAACTCTTCGTTCCAAACGTGCCGTTGCCGTCGAGACCGGTGTTGCGCATGAGATAGCAGGTCTGTGCAAGTTCAGCGACGTCTGGCTGCCGTCCCGCTGTCAACGCCTGGCGGGCACTCTCGAAGAAGCGACCGCTGCGATTGGAGCGGCACCATATGAGCGTGCCGGGTGTGGCGCGCCCCTCGTAAAGTTTGGGAAGCTCATTGCGCGTGGTCTCGAAATCGACCTGGCTCAGATCGCCCTCGATCAATGCGCCCATCATGTCCCAGGCCCGGCCGATGATCCGACCGGTGCGGCCATGGGGCGAGGGCTCAAAAGAGAAGACGGGGAAGCTGAAGCGCCAGCTGCCAATATCGATGCGGTATTCGGCAACCCCGTTACCCTTCTCATCGATCTCGAAGCGCTTGCAAAGGATCTGCCAGCGACCGCGGATTGCGTGGCTGAGCAGCGCGCGCGATGCGCTGACGCGCGACGGCTGGATGGCGGCCAAGCGCTCAGGCGCCATCATTTCGCCGGCTGAACGCATAAGCCGCGCAATGCGGTACGCGTCCTGCGCCGGAGCAGGTCTTCTAAGGGCAGTCATTTATTGGTCTCCTCGCATGCGCCCCGAGCTCGCCGCCGCTGCCGCAACGACGATCCCAGCGCATTTTTCAGTATCAAAACCTTGGAACGGGCCCGAAAGGGCCAGTGCGCCGATGCACTCGCCCTGCGCGTCTAGGATGGGTGCGGCGACCGCCGAGACAGTGCGCGGGCCTTCGACTTCCGAAATGGCGTATCCCTGCTGGCGAACCAGCGTCATCATGTCATCGTCCGGGAGGCTGACGCCTTGCGCACGCAGTCGCTCAATGATTTCTGGGCGCGCGTGCGAGGCGAGCACGCGGCCGAAGGCTGTCCTATCGAGCCTGAGATGCGCACCAACCTTGAGGTCGGCGCGAAGAACGCCACGAGATTCCACCCGCCGAACGATAACGGCATCCCTGCCATCGAGGACTGCGAGCGAGGCCGTTTCACCGCTTTGCGTCACCATTTCCTCGAGAACGCCCGCAAAACGTGCGCCGAGATTGGACTGCTCCAACGCCATGGCCGCGTGGCTGACGACCCGCAGTGTCAGCCGGTAGCGGCCATCCTGTGTCTGTTCGATCCAGCCGGCCTCGACCAGCGTGACGAGGCGCTGATGGGCAGCGCCGCGGGCTTCTCCGAGCTGCTTGGCGATGTCGACCAGGCGCATCGGCTCTGCGGCGGCCGCGACACAGTCGAATGCAGTAAGTGTCTTCAGCACGGATGAAAGGGGGCGAACTGCCATTCGAAATTTCTTTCTTTTTCCTATTGTCCAACATTAGAAGACGGTGTATGTTTATGTTGGACGATAGATTGATATCTGTCAACTTGGGATTCCTGTGGCCGATGAAAAAATCTGCGCCCGGCCGCGCGCACTGAAATGACCAGGCCCTAATGGTTTGAATTCATGCCTGGCTTAGAAACCTGAGCATCTCAAACGAACCACGATGCCGGTGAAGATCGACAAGAAGGACGCGCGGGGCATCGCGCAGGTGATGCGGCTTGGCTGGTTCAGAACAGTCCACTGCAATTCTCTTCCCAGCGCGATGGCCATGCATAGGGCCGCGTGTGTCCGCCAAAGGTCGGACATTCCAAGCTGCAGCTCGCGGACTGTGATTGCGACGCGAGCGGGGCCGCGTATCCCAGGTGCCCGGCCCAGACGGGTGACCATAAGTTTGTTATGGTTGAAGCATAGGTTCTGACCCATCACGGCCATGGGGACGACTAAGGTGAACGAAACGGAACTCAAGCTTGAGCTTTCGCCCGACGCGCTCGGGCGGATTAAGGCGTCGCCACTTTTGACAGGCAAGCCTAAAACCATGTCCCAGCGCTCGGTCTACTTCGACACCCCGGACCACAAATTGCGCGCGGCGGGATTTTCCTTGCGGATCCGCACGGTAGACGGAGTGCGGACGCAGACCGTCAAGGCAGACAACGCCAAGTTAGCCGGGCTTTTCGTGCGCCCTGAATGGGAGTTCACAATCTCCAGTGACCTGCCTGTTCTCGATCACTCGACGCCAATCAGATCGCTTCTGGAAGACGATGTCGACGCTCTGCAAGCCCGGTTCGATGTTCACGTCGAACGTCGAATGTGGTTGCTCTCGCGCGACGACGCCAAGATTGAAGCAGCGTTGGACATTGGGCGTGTCACCGCGGGCGATCGGGAAACCCAATTCTGCGAGCTGGAACTCGAGCTGAAGAACGGTTCCAGTTCCGCTCTCTTTGACCTTGCCCGGAAGCTGGATACTTTCGCACCGGTTCGGATCGGCGTGCTGAGCAAGTCAGCGCGTGGCTACAAACTCCTTGGACCTGCCGTCAGTGTATTCAAGGCGGAGCTCGTCCAACTGGATAAGCAGACCACAACGGCCGCCGCCTTTCAGCAGATCGCTCAGGCCTGCATCAAGCAATACAGGTTGAACGAAGCGGTCCTTCTTGCCGCCAGGGATGCCGAGGCACTGCACCAGGCTCGCGTGTCGCTGAGAAGACTGCGATCGGCGTTCTCCATATTCAAGGACGTCATCGCCGATGATCGATCCGAGCACCTTGGAAGTGAAGCGCGCTGGCTTGCCGGGGTTCTCGGACAGGCGCGAGATATCGATGTCCTCTTGGGCAAGACGGAGTTGGCGGCATTGCGCATTCGCCTGACCGAAGCGCGAAATTCCGCATATGACGAGGTGGAAGCAACGCTGGGCTCACCAAGGCTTAGGGCATTTATGCTGGATCTTGCCGAATGGATTTCCAACGGTCCCTGGCTGGATGCCGCGGAAACGACGGATCTCAGGCAGGTGCCGGCCGTGGATTTTGCTTCCTCCGCGCTCGAGCGCCTGCGAAAGAAGATAAAGCGAGACGGACGGGCAATAGTCGTCGTCGACGACGAAGAGCGCCACAAGGTCCGAAAGGATGCAAAGAAGTTGCGCTACGCGTCGGAGTTTTTCACGCTTCTTTTCCCAGGCAAACGGGGGCGACGACGTCATAAGCGGTTCATAACCATCCTCGGAGAGCTGCAGGACCAACTCGGCGCGTTGAACGACATGGCGGCTGGTTCACAACTTCTTGAAAGGATCGGGCTGGCCGGCGAACCGGCAACGGCATCCCTAATCGCGAAAGGCAACAAGAAGGGCCTGCTTGAGGCGGCCGAAGATGCGTACGTCGATCTTGTGGATGCGAAACGTTTCTGGCGATAGCCCCAACAACGCTCCAGGCCGCTTCCTTAAGGGCGACCTCGACCGGGCTGCCGACCGCGAGGTCAAGCTCGCGATCCGCGCGTCCCCGGTTGACCGAGATCTCGGCAAGTTTCCGCCGTCAGCGTCATGCGGACTTTCATTTTCTTGCCGCCGATCTGCCCTTCGCACACTGTCTCCTCGATCTTGCTCTGCGAGGTCATACCGACTTCCTTCAGGAAGGTGCGGATCGCCTGTTGAAGGCGTCTTCGCTCAAGGCAGAACTCCTCTGTGTCCGGAAATCATTCCCCGTCATCAAATAGTGCCCTCGGTAAAATCACAGCCTTGTGCAGAGCGCGAGGCACAAGCGGGCGGATGGCTGGCGCGGCTGCGCGTCGCACGAAGGAGATCGCCGGGCCCTTGGTTCGATTCCGTTCACCCCAGGATTTTGGGAAGGGTTATCTAGGCGTTTAGTACCCAGTCATCTCCACATACCCCCTCCCACCGACGTTGCCGCCGAAGCTAATCGGGCCTTCCCAATACGGTGTGGACGTAGACATCCATGCTTGGTCGTTCAACGGCCTGGTCGTGACGTCAAAGCCGCGACTGGGAATTCGTATGTTCCAGGCCACTGGAATCTGACGCCCCGCGACCTTGGCAGTCCGGACGGGAGCGATCTGGAGGGCCCCCGCGGGTAAGGGGTCCGGTCGCCCGTCGGCGGTGATCCAGGTGGCGGAGGTATATCCCTCTCCTTCATCTCTGAGACGGAAGCCCATGAGCTTCTCTCCCGTATCGAGATGCAGCGAGAACCAGTCCCAACCGGTCTGGTCTTCCGCGAGCGGCTGTGACGACCACTCGCGGTCAAGCCAAGCCTTCCCCGCCACCTCTACACTCCCGGTGGGTAGCGAAAGCGAGCCGGTCACCGCGTAGAACGGTTGCGAATAGTAGTAGCTGGCCTGTCCCTTCGCTGATTTCACCGAATAGCCGTTATCGCCATGCGGCACGAGCGGGCCGGTGGCCGACAGGCGGAGTTCGTAGCCGAAGTCCTTTGCGGCTGCAGTCACGTTGAGATCGGCCAGCTGATCCGATCCCGGGGTTGCAAGTCCCGTCATCTGCCAGTCATCGATCCAGGCCGCGAACGGCTCCGCGACAACACCAGCCTGCCCCACGCCCCCGCGTGAAATACGTTCTGCCACGAAGTGGTCCTCTGAAGTGGTGACGGCTGCGTGACCCATCCAGATCTGTGGGCTCGACCACTCGCCGGCCTCACCCGGAGCAAGCGCTGACCGGAAAAGGGTCCACTGCGCTCCGTATTGAGTTCCGTCGGGTGCTTCAAGATTGGCCGTTAGATACCACCACTCTATCCGAAAGTCCGGATGTGGGCCGTGGTCGGCGGAAAAACGCAACAGCTGGCCGGGTTGCGGCACCGAAAACCCTTCGGCCGCTGAGCCAAGGCCACCAAAACCCTCGGAGACCGCTTGGCTCCCGGATATGCTGGCCATGGTCGTCGCCGCAAAAGCGATCGCAATCGATCTAACGCTCATTGGCGAATACCTTCAGAAGTTCCGATGGCGTGACTCCGGCCAGCCGGCGAAGCGGGATAAATACGGAAACGACAGCAGCGGCGAGCACGACGAGACCGAGGCGAACCCACTCGTAAGGAAAGATATACATAGGCAGACGCCAACCGAAGCCTTCGACGTTCACCACCGCGAGAAGCACCCACGCCAGCGCTAGGCCGAGGGGCAAGGCGGCAACAAAAGTCGCCAGCCAGAGCACCAGCGTTCTCAGAAGCTCAAGAAGAGCGAGATCGCGTCTTGTGACCCCCATGGCCCACACAGGCGCAAGCTGCGGGAGGCGCATTTCCGAAAGCGTGAGGAGGCTCGAGAACATAGCGAATGCTGCAACCCCAAGTGTGAACATGTTCAACGCGCCAGTGACCAAAAAAGTGCGATCGAAGATCCGCCGTGACCGTTCCTTCAGTGCCGCTTGATCGACGACGTTATCGGATGGTAGTCCGAATTCGTCCGAGAGCCTCGATCGTAGGTCCGCAATCTGATCAGGCTGGATCCGCAGACCGTAGCGCAGACGCGAGACCTGCGGGTAGCGAGAGGTCAGCGCATTTATTCCGACGATGACCTCGCCCTTTGGGTTTCCGTAATCCGAATAGACCCCGACAACCGCCGCCTTCCAGTCCCCCGCCAGATCCAGCTCATCGCCGATACGGAGCCGGTCCCGCCTCCAGAACTGTTCGTTGACCAGCACCCCTTGACCGGACGCCACCCGATCCCAGACGTCCGGCATGCCAACGATCAGGGGCCAGTGCTTCCTGTAGGTCGGATCGTCAACGACACCGAAAATCTGCATCGGCTGCCCCCGGATCTCGGCATCTACGCTGGAGATCGGCAACACCGATTCCACCTTCGTTGCGAGCCATGTCCTGAGCCTGTCTGCCTCGCCCTCGTTCCGGGCAGCGACGTAAAGTTCGGCGGCGAGACGTTGGTCGAGCCAGGCGACGAACGTGAGACGGAAGCTCGACACCATGGTTCCAACGCCGACGTTTGCCGCCAGCGCAAGAAGCAATGCCATGAGCGCAAGGGAAAGTCCGGGGAGCTGCTGCCGAGCGTCGGCCCAGAACCACGTGACGAGCGCACGTGAAGACGTCCGCTGCATTACGGTGAGGAATCCGGAGAGCACGGTGGGGAGAAGTAGCGACGCCCCGAGCAGAAGACAGCCAAGGATGCCAAAGCCCGCCTCAAGTCCATCAGCCCATAGAAGAAGAGCTCCCGAGAAGGCTAGCAAAGCCGCCGCGGCCAGCACTTGAATCCGCCGCCCCGCTTGCCACGACCGCCCCCACACCTGGGGTTGGGCCGCCGCGAGCAAAGGCACCCGCATCAAGCGCAACAGGCTCTGTGCCGACGAAACCATTGTTCCGGCCACTGCGATGGCAAAGCCCGAAAGCCACCACTCCGGACGCAGGGAAAGCGTGCCGGGCACGCTGGCTCCGTAAAGTCCTTCAAGGGTCGCGGCCACTCCGGGCAGTAGCAGTGACGCGATCAGATAGCCGATCGCGACGCCGACTGCCCCGGCGGCGAGGGCGAAAAGGGCAAGCTCGGCGAGCAGCAGAACCGCAAGCGCACTCAACGAAACTCCAAGGCAGCGAAGCGTTCTGAAGGTCGGCCGCCGTTGCTCGAAAGCGAGACCGATCGTCGAGTACACGATGAACAGCCCCACCGCGAAGGCGAGAAAACCGAAGGCCGTCAGATTGAGATGGAAGCTCTCGGTAAGATGCTCGACATCGGTTTCTGCATTCGGCTGACGAACTGAGAGCGTTGGAACAAGCTTTTCAAGCGGATCCAGACCGGAACGTTGGCTTTTGGCGATCACAATCCGACTGAGTACGCCCTCTCTTCTTAATAACTTCTGGGCCAAGCCGATATCGGTGAAGGCGGCGCCGTCCAGCATCCGATCCGAAACACGCAGTGCGAGGTCCGTCTGTCCTCGCATTTTTTCCGCTGTTTCGGGAGAGACAACCAGCATGCCCGGAGGCGTGATGAAGGAAAGCAAGTCCCCGGCATTTCCCAGATCGACGGTGTTGGTTTCCGCGGGCATCGTCAGTGGCTCGATGCCGATCACCCTTAACCGGGTGGTTCCGAACCGAAAGTCTCCCTCTAAAACTGGTGACACGATCCAGCCCGCCCGTCTGAGCCGCACGAAGGCGGACTGAGGAATCGGGCGGCCGTTTGGAGAAACCAGGCTGGCCAACCCGTTCTGGTCGAGCACAACCGCGGCGCGGGTGTAGCTTGCGCGGGCCTCTGCGTTGATCGCCTGCACTCCGGACCACAAGGCCGTCGCCAGCGCCAGGCCGGACAAGAGAGCGACGAGCTGCAGCGGTCGTCGTCGCCAGTGGGACAGAAGTGCCGTGGCTGCGGTCCACATCTTCATTCCATCTTCCCGGACCGCAAATGCACCTGCCGGTCGAGCCTATCCGCCAGCCTTTGCGAGTGTGTCACCAGAAGCAGTGTCGATCCGGTTGCCTTCGACAGCGAGAGCATCAGTTCCAGAACAGCGTCTCCGTTGGCCTCGTCCAGATTTCCTGTGGGTTCATCCGCCAGGAGTAAGCCGGGACGCGCGGCAAGGGTCCGTCCGATCGCTACCCGCTGCTGTTGTCCGATGGAAAGCTGCTCGGGATATCTGGTCAGCAATGTCTCGATTCCTAGGCGGGCCACGAGTTCATTTTCCCACAGGGGATCGTGGCGTCCCGCGAGCTTGGCGTGAAAAGCGATGTTCGCGGCCACATCCAGTGACGGGACAAGGTTGAACTGCTGAAATACAAGGCCGACTTCTGTCCGCCTGTAGGCGGCGCGTTCCCGATCGTTCAGCTTGGAGATGTCTCGGTCCCCGATCACGATCTCGCCTGAGTCTGGACGGTCGAGGCCGGCTACGAGATGCAGGAGCGTGCTCTTTCCGCTACCAGACTCCCCTGTCAGGGCAACGCTGTCTCCCTGGCCGAGATCGAGATTGACCCCTCTCAACACTTCAAGGCGCCCTTCGGCAGTCTCATAGGATTTCCTAAGATTGCTAAGAGCGATCACCATGGTGGCCAAGATCAGGACAATTGCACATATGTAACGCTCCATGGCCGCTTGGAAAGGCCACCTCGAGTTTTCCGAATCGGGCAAATCCCAGCCGAGCTTCGCCACTTCGGCGGCATGGCGGGTGGCAGATAGCGCATCGGGGTTCGTCACGGGAGAGGCCTCTTCCGGACATCATCAGGTCCCGGCTCCTCGATGGGTCGCTCTGGGTTGGGCGGGTATCGGGGGACATCTGGTGGAACCTCCTCGGGCCTTTTCGGGTCTCTGGGGCCTGGGACCGTCACAACCTCGGGCTCAGATGGCGTCAGGCCTGCCGGGCCGGGCATCGGAATAGGTTCAGTAGGTTTTGTGCTCATGATGAACTCCTCTTCAGGAGGGCAACCGTTACCGCGAACAGGGAGGCGAGGCATGAGCATCGGAACGCGCTCGATTGCGTCTTCGCGTCTATGGTGTTGAAGGCAAGATCGGCCTGGAGCCGACGCTCGGCGATTATCTCGTTGTCATGGTTGAAGCCGCAGGGCTCGCTCTGGCTCAACTATGGTAACTGCTACGCCACGACTCCGAACGGGCGGTCGGCCGCGGATGTCATGGGCGACGATCGCACTTTTCGCGACAAGCCGTTCGCGACGGTCGGACCGATTCAGTGCCGGGATAATGGCGGCGAGGGCCACCACCACGATCGCAGGGCGGGTATCTGAAACCCATAGACCTCTGATAGACCTCTGCATGATCCCGAACCGCTCGGCGATCGCCTTGCAGGAGGCTGGTTGGTGGGTTCGCTCAGAAATCATCTGGCACAAACCGGATCCGGGGCGGGCCGACGACGGTGCACGCGAAGGTCTTCCTGCTCACCAAGGGACGAGGAACACAAACTTCCCGAGCACGATGATTCTGTGTAGCTGGTGCTGCTGCTTCCCGATCGGTACGGATCGCATTGGACTTTTGAGAATCTTCCTGTACGGTAAGTCACCACTGGAGATTTCAATGTTCAGGTCCGCACGCGAGTTCGGCGCCGCCGTTCGGGAAAAACGCAAAGGCCTCGGCTGGACCCAGACCGAGCTTGCCGCTCGCTCAGGCACGGGCGAGCGCTTCATCGTCGAACTCGAATCCGGCAAGCCGAGCTGCCAGCTCGAGAAGGCGTTGATCGTGGCGCGTACCGTCGGCATCGAGATCGGCGATCTCAGGGCAGCCCAGATGACCCCAACCGCACCGGACGATGACCTCGGCTTCCTGCCGACCTTTGGTGAGGGTGGATGACAACCATCTTCTATGAAACCCTTCCCGTCGCGCGCATGACCTTCGAAGGGGAATGGCGGCTCGACTACGATCTTTCTTGGAAAGCACGCCGCTCGGCCTTCCCCGTCTCGCTGACCATGCCGCTGCGTTCAGGCTCCGTCGGCGCCGACAGGCTGCTGCCATGGCTTGCCAACCTTCTTCCGGAAGCACATCTCGCCGAGATCGGCCAGCGTCTGAAAGTATCTCCGCAGGACATTGTGGGCCTGCTTGGTCACATCGGGCGGGACACGGCAGGCGCGCTCTCCATCGGGGAGGCGCGAAAGGCGGGCGTCAACCATGAGCCAATTCCGGATGAACAGGCACTGGAACGGGTACTCAACGAACTTCCGGCCAAACCCTTTCTGGTTGGAGAGCGCGGCGTCTCCATGTCCCTTGCGGGCGTGCAGGAAAAATTGCCGGTCTTCGTCGATGAAGAAGGCAAGATCTCCATACCAGTCGACGGAACGCCGTCGACCCACATCATCAAGCCGGACACCAGACGGCTTGCCGGAAGCGTCGAGAACGAAGCCTTCTGTCTCACCCTAGCACGGGCCTGCGGCTTGGACGCCGCAGAAACAACCATAGGCGCAGCCGGGAAACGACGCTATCTGCTGGTGAAGCGCTATGACCGCTTCACGGATCCGCGAGGCGAGATCCGCAGGCTGCATCAGGAGGACCTCTGCCAGTTGACGGGTCATTTTCCGTCACAGAAATATGAGCGATCCTCGACAGGTCGTGGCGTGACTCTGAAGATGATGTTCGGCGCCGTCAGCGATCTCGTTTCGCCTGCTGAACGCCTGAAGCTTCTCGATGCGGTAATCTTCAACGTGCTGATCTGCAACTCGGATTCACACGCCAAAAACTATTCGATCCTGATCGGTGCTGCAGGATCCGCAAAGATGGCGCCGCTCTACGACCTGATGTGTGCGGCGGTTTACCGCCAGGTGGATCAGAGTTTACCGCAGGCTATTGCTGGACGTTTCCACGCAACTGACTTGAGGCGTTCCGATTGGCAGGAACTGGCCAAGGAGCTCGGAATGAGCGGCGCATCGACCATCAGACGGGTGGAGGAACTTGCTGGACTCATCAGTAGCGCTTGTGAGGACGTCGCGCCGCAAATCGCGGCCATGGCTGGCGATCCGACGGCAGTCCTTGTTCGCATCGTTCATCGCGTTCAGGAGAGATGCAGGCGAATTCTGGCTCAGGCGTGCGGATGATCATCGGATCGAGAAAACTCCTTCGAGAACGGCAAAAATCCCGCTTGGGGCGCAGTTAGGTGCGAAAGCTTTGTGCCTCCCAACACGGCCGCTTAATCCCACTACGCTCTTACCGAGGCAGACGCGATGCCCCGCAGCACGAGCAGAACGAACGCACCCGGCTGACACGGCTCGCGCTCGGACGAGCAAATACAGGTGTTTCATCGAAATATGTACTTGGCGAGAGAGGCGGATTGCACGGGAAGCAACTCGCTGGTACCAACGACGCCCCACCTGGGGAGAATGCCTTTGATTGCCATCGCGAATCTTCCAACCTACCGGCCGTGCCGGCGGAGATGAGCCGTCGCAAGTTTGTGAGCGGCTGACCTTTACCCTGCGTTTCGGCCTGATCGCCAACAATGGTGTACTTTCAAAAGGTGAGAAAAACCATGCTTACAATCCTTACCCCCGGCGCCTTCGACGCGCTGGCGAACGGCGTTGCTCCTATAGGTCTCCGCCTCGTGCAGGACAGCTCCATCGCCTCTCAGGAGGTATTGCGGATGCTGTCCGATCTCAATCGCGGCGTCGACGAGGAATTCAGTCCATCGGCCTGGCTGATCGTTGAGGATGGCGAGGTGGTGGGTCTGTGCTCGATCACCAGGCCGCCTGAGAACGGCGACGTGCATATCGGGTACGGCGTTGCGCCCTCGCGCGAGGGCCGCGGCTATACGACGGCAGCTATTTCAGAACTGCTGAGGTGGGCACGCGGCGATGCGCGGGTCAGAAACATTTCGGCGGAAACGGCTGGGGATAACATCGGCTCGCATCGCGTGCTCGAACGAAACGGGTTCGTTCAATCAGGAGAACGCGTCGATCCAGAAGATGGCCCACTGATCTGCTGGACGATCGCCACCACATAGGTCACAGAGAAGCGTCAGCGCCGTTCCCAGGACGATGCCACCCATCATTGCGTAGGCCATGGGTCCCCAGAAGATCTCGTGCGATTTCGGGATCAACGCCAGGGTTGCCGCCTCAGCGGTGAGCATGATCTGCCGCATACGGTGTTCGGTCGCCTCCACTGGCTGTGAGTCCGTTGAAGAACTTCCGTGTGCGCACTTGGCGGCACGGTTGAGGGTGCTGCGGTTTCCATGTAGCGCACCCTCCTTCACCCGGGCCAGCACCTGTTCACGGTCCTCGGCAAATACACCGTGGTCTTTCGCGATTTATCGCTGACTGTCGAGGGATGGATCCCAAGAAAAGCGGACTATCCCAATGGCGCGCCGTCAAAGCAGGCATCCGGACGCTGCTTGAGCGCTGGATACCTCTTTTGCTGAAAGCGTCGCGGCAAGCAGCTTCAGGCGAATAGCGAATCGATGGAGCTGCCGTTCCTCGCGTATTCGATACTGACCGGTATTTTCGCGGACATGGCGGACTTTCTGCGCCACTCCTCAACTCGCAATTTTACTTGATAAAGCCTGGATACTGCACTTCCTCGCGATTCACGCCTTTCGTATCCAACCTAACCGGAGAGGGCTCCGGCACGTCCGTCATGTACCGATGTGCTATAAGCCAGTCGCGCAAGATGGTTTCGACCGCGTCGACCCGGCCGGCAGGTGGCGGTGAAAGGTCCGGGTCGGTCATGTAGGCCGCCAGTCCGGCTTCGATTTCATCTGGAAGAGGTGGGAAGTCTGCTGAATCGGACATGGTAGGCTCCTCAGGGCTTTAGCAAAGATAACGTGTACCAATTTCCGACTGTCGTTTTGAGGACCGTATCATATGGTGCTGCCATCCGGGACAGAGGCGCCGGGAACTGGCCGATAATGTCGATTGGTTTGAGCTCAAAAAATAGGCCCCAGGAGAGGGGCCTTGCAGAGGTGCAACCTTCGACATGAGTACATATAACACCCTTGCAGCAACAATGTTCCATCGCGGCGGTCGACAAATCACCGTCTCTGTTTTCGCACCCGGAGCACGTTACCGTTGCTGTTGCTGCACTTCTTGCAACGCATGCGTCGTCCAAGTGCCAGGATCGACTGCGTCGTGCCAAACCGACGCGCCAGGTCGTTCCGATCCAGGTGATGTTCTCGGCCGCAGCGTTTGCATTGGCAGAAAAGCTCACACCATTCCGGTAGATTGGCGAAGGTGATTTCTTCCGGTCGTCCGGCTGGTTCCGCATTGCCAGCCGGTACGATCGGGAGGGCGGGGCCTCCGAAGGCATTGGGTCGCTGTATTTCAGCTGGCAGCGATTATTGAAGTTGTTCTTGGTTTTAGAGCAGCCGTTTGCTTGTGCCAGTTGGTCCAAAAGGGAGGGCATAGGCATGTCGCCGACGCGCTCCAGCAGCGCCTTGGCGTCATATTGCTTCTTCATGCCGCATGAACATTCGACTCGAACCTTGGCGACAAGCTCCGATAGCCACCAGGCACCGTTCTTAGGCATTGCCCTTCTTCCACTCCGGCCGATGTTCGTAACCGAGCCACTTCGGGGTGGCCCTTCCGATAGCGAAGTCGAAGCCGCCCCACGTCTTCCAGCCGTGGTGTTCGCCCAGGTGCTTGGCCAGGTCGCTTTCCCCTCTCTTGGTAGCGCCAACCTCGTCGCTCATGCTCAATGCCTTCTGAGTAAATCTGTTCTACAAATGTTCTCATTAAGCAGAGAGTCAACGACCAGATTTGGGGAGGCTCTCCGCATAACTCAAAAAGGGGAGCGCCGAATCGCGGAGCTCAATCGACCATTCGAAGCCGGTAGGTGGCTGGCAATTATCCCAACCACCAAACTCATTCATTTGCTGCCATCGACCCTTCTTGCCGTGTCGAAATTCCTCGCTATTCGATTTGTAGATTTTGAATCGATAGGGGCGCACGACGCGGACAAAGATTACGGATCCATCCTCCGGCATGTCGCCTTTTCGCCATGTGGTGCCGGGCATTTTGATAGCCTCCACCCAATCAATGCGGCTTTGGGGCTATCAGCACGACGCCAGCGCCAAGCTCAAACATTTCTGCCTCAGCATTGATCGAGAGATAGTGGTTTTCGGCCAGCTCGATCAACGCTGATGAGGCCTCTTCGGGCGACCATCCTGCTCAGCATTGATCGAGAGATAGTGGTTTTCGGCCAGCTCGATCAACGCTGATGAGGCCTCTTCGGGCGACCATCCTGCTGCCTCGATCCTTTCGATCAAAAACTGGAATTCATCAGTGATCGCCTCCTGGCATTGCAGGTCACGATCGGGGTGAGATTTCGGATGTCTAGGCCCGGCGATTTTCGGCATGGCGTTTCCTCCTGCAGAAGATGTTAGGGCGGCGTTTGCTGTTCGCAAGGTCCCTCTAATGCAAGACGTTCACAATGCAGCTGAAGCAATCCGATTTCCTGAATTCTATCTGTGACGCTTGACGCCAAGGTAATGATGGAGGGACATCTTACGTGTAGTACAGGCCTTTGTTAGGGATCCGGAATGTGAGCAAGCCGAACTATCGGGATATCGCCCGCCTGGCCGGAGTCGGAACTGCAACGGTCGAGCGGGTCGTGAACGGGCGAGGCGGCGTACGCGCTGAGTTGGTCGAGAAGGTCGTTATCGCCGCTCGCTCCCTCAATTACCCCCGATTACCTGCGGACACCCATCGCGGACTGCTGCGCATTGAAGTCTTGTTGGTTCGACCTGAAACGACATTTTACCGCCGGCTCGCTAATGCCTTCGAGAGGATTGCCGAGACACTCGATCCGCTCGTAATCGTGCACCGCACCTTCACTGAAGAAATGAAGTCTGCGGAAATCGCAAGGCGCATCATGTCTACCGAAATGACGCGCGCAGGTCTGATCTTGGCCGCTCCCAACAATCCAACGATCAGCGCGGCGGTAGAAGCCGTTGTGGAGCGGGGTCTCCCGGTCGTCCATGTTGTAACGCGTGCCTCTGAGACGAAAGGTGAGTTCGTCGGCATTGACAACTACGCTGCCGGACGGACTGCGGCGCATCTCATTGCTCGAATGACCCGGGCAAAGGGCTCGGTCGTTGCCTTGTGCCATCCCATCTATCAGGTGCACCGCGAACGCATCCGCGGGTTCTCCGATTACTTTCACGAGCATCCTGGTTCGATCGCCTTCGAATGGCTTGGGTTCACACGTGATGACGAACTTTATAGCGCGGAGACTTTGGTCAACGCGCTCAAAATCTATCCCGACCTCGTCGGGCTCTATAACGCCGGGGGTGCAAATTCCGCACTGATTGACGTGCTGCGCCGAGATCCCCGCGGTCGGGACCTGCTGTTCGTCGGTCATGAGCTGACAGACTATACGCGCAAGGCCCTGCGTGATGGGATCATGGACGTGGTTTTGGATCAGGCACCGGAGGCACAGGCCCAGCGGGCGCTCGACCTCATTCTGCGACGCATCGGCCTGACGTCGATCGAGCCGGATCTCGCTCCAATCCGCTTCATCACCATCACCCCTGAGGGGCTTTGATCTAATCAGATCAAACGAACTTTCGGAATCCAACCCGCCTCCTGCTAGATTTTTGTCAAGGAAGATGCCGGCCTCCCAGAGGAAGAGGACCCGGATAGGGGCGCCAAATGCGTCCTTCTTCCATCGTCAATTTGTGCGGTTGTGAGCACATCCGATCCCGCGGAGGAGAGCGCAATGGATGATCTGAAGTTTGGAACGCGCAACAAACGCGGTGATTGGGCTCCGAACGAGCCGATTGAATTAGCGCCATTGTTTGCCTTTCCGCTCAAGCTGCTGGCGCTTGCAAAGTGGCTGCCACACTATTTCTTTCCGTGGAATGCGATCTTCGCCGTATCAGCCGTGGCCTATTGGGCTTGGGTGATACCGTCCACGGAGACGATGCAGGACTTGGGCATGGGCTGGATCGCGTCGCTTTATGCCGTGAATGCAATCTGCGTCTTTCTCTTCTACGGCGCTTTCGAACTTCATCTTTACATCCTGAAGCGCCAGGAGAACCGCTTCAAGTACAACGGCAAGTTTCCGGCCGACCAGAAGAGCAAGGCCTTTTGGTTCGAAAGCCAGAACGTTGACAACATCCTGCGAACGTTTCTGTCTGGAGTGACAATCTGGACCGCGATCGAAGTCCTGATGCTGTGGGCCTATGCCAATGGTTACGCGCCTTGGCTGACGTTTGCGGAAAATCCCTGGACGCTGGCACTCGTCGCACTCGTGGTCCCGATCATCCACGAATTCCACTTCTTCTGTATCCACAGGCTCATCCACACGCCGTTCCTCTACAAGTGGGTCCATTCTGTCCATCACAACTCGGTCAATCCATCGCCCTGGTCGTCGTTGTCGATGCATCCGATCGAGCATCTGCTCTATTTCGGAACTGCGTTCTACCACCTCATCTTGCCGTCCAACCCGATCATCATGCTCTACCAACTTCACTATGCGGGTTTTGGTGCGATCCCTGGTCACGTCGGTTTCGACAAGGTTGAGGTCGGTGAAGACAAGCTGCTCGATAGCCACGCCTATGCTCACTATCTCCACCACAAGTATTTCGAGGTGAACTATGGGGACGCCTTAATTCCGCTCGATCGCTGGTTCGGCACCTGGCACGACGGCTCTCCCGATGGCGAGGCCCGCATGCAGGAACGCTATCGCAAGCGGAAGGAAAAACTCGCAGCCCGCAAGGCACGCAACGCAATCGGGGAGGCCGCCGAATGACCTGGGTTTCAGCATGCAAACTTGACGACATTGAGCAGGAAGGCGCGCTGCGCTTCGATCACGCAGGCCGCACTTACGCGATCTACCGCGGGCCGGACGACAACGTCTACTGCACGGCCGGGCTCTGCACGCACGAGGCGATCCATCTCGCAGACGGGTTGGTCATGGACTTCGAGGTGGAATGTCCCAAGCATTCCGGCGTCTTCGACTATCGTACTGGCGAGGCTCTTCGGCTTCCCGCCTGCGAGAATCTGAGAACCTATCCGGCCGAGGTGATCGACGGAGAAGTACGCGTGGCCCTCGGCTGAAGGCTCCGCTACCGAACAGGCCCGTGGGGCCTCCGGAATGCGATCGGGTGATCCGGCACCTACTGGGAGGATGATATGAAATCCATGTACCTGGCAGCCGTTCTGGCCGCCTTAATGGGAACGGCTGCGTCCGCGGAGACGATCGGCGTCTCGATGCAGAGCTTCGACAACAATTTCCAGACATTGCTACGACAGGGACTCGACGCGAGAGCTTCTCAGATAAGCGGCGTCAACCTTCAGATCGAAGATGCTCAAACCGACATTTCCAAACAGCGCAGTCAGTTGGACAACTTCATCGCCTCGGGCGTGGATGCGATCATCATGACGCTTGCCGATACGTCGGCTGCCCCTGGCATCAGCGAAGCAGCGCAGAAGGCTGGCATTCCATTGGTCTACCTCAATCTTCAGCCCGACAATGTCGATACGCTACCCGAAAAGCAGGCCTATGTTGGCTCGAAAGAGACCGACTCGGGGAAGTTGGGTGCCGAGGCTGCCTGTGAGCTCTTGAAGGCAAAAGGAAAAGCAAGCGATGCCCAGGTCTACATCCTGATGGGAGATTTGGCGCATCAGGCTTCGCGGGATCGCACCTCTTCGGTGAAGGAAACGCTGGCGGCGGGCGATTGCAAGGGCGTGACAATTGCTGACGAGCAATCCGCTGCCTGGACACGCACCAATGCGATGGATCTGACCACGAATTGGATCACCGCCGGCCGACCCATTGACGTGGTGTTTGCCAACAATGACGAGATGGCGATTGGTGCCATTCAGGCGCTGAAAGCGGCGGGCGTATCGACGGACGATGTAATCATCGTTGGTATCGACGCGACGCAGGACGCACTGGCGGCCATGGCGGCAGGCGACCTGGACGTCACGGTATTCCAGAACGCCAAGGGCCAGTCAGCGAGCGCCGTCGATGCGGCGGCGGCATTGGCTCAGGGCAAGAGTATCGAGAAGGCGGTCTGGGTTCCCTTCGAGCTCGTCACGCCCAAGAACATGGCCGAATACGCCCATCAGAACTGATCCTCCCACGACTGGCGCATCGCAATTGCGTTGCGCCAGGCCATTTCAAGCTGGAGATAGAGCATGGGCGGTATCGTCATTATCGGGGCCGGAGAATGCGGTACTCGAGCGGCCTTTGCGCTGCGCGAAGCAGGCTTCTTAGAAGCCGTCACGCTCGTCGGTTCGGAACCTCACCTGCCCTATGAGCGCCCGCCGTTGTCGAAACCGATCGAGGGTGCGGTCCAGTTGAAGCCGATCTGCGGAGCGCAGGCGCTGGAAGCTTCCGGCATCGACTACCTTCAGGGTGTCTCGGCGTCGAGCATTGACGTGGAAAGCCATACTGTTGCGCTTAGCGACGGGCGGGTGTTGACCTATGGAAAGCTGCTTTTGGCCACTGGCGCGCGTCCGCGGCGGCTGACATGCCCCGGCGCAGAACGCGCGCTGGACTTCCGCACCTATGCGGATGCTGAGACGATCTTCTCTGGTGCCGAGATCGGCAAGAGCGTCGCGATCGTCGGTGGCGGCCTGATCGGAATGGAACTCGCAGCCGTGCTGCGCAAAAAGCGCGTTGCTGTCAGCATCATTGAAGCTGCGCCAAAGCCGCTTGGGCGCGCCGTACCCACGCGTTTCGCCGCAAAGCTTCATGCCAGGCATCTGGGCGAGGGCGTGCAGTTCCATCTCGGACAAGGGGTGGCCGAAATCACTGATGATGCCGTTTATCTCGCCGATCGTGTCGTGGTGCCAGCCGACATTGTTGTCGCAGCGATTGGAGTTCAGCCCGATATGGCGTTGGCCGAGGCGGTAGGGCTTGCGACCGGCAATGGCGTCCTGGTGGATATTTCCCTTCGCACCAGCAATCCGGACATATTCGCGGCCGGAGACTGCGCGGCGGTTTCGTTGGCGAGCGGCGGGCATGTCCGGTTCGAGAGTTGGCGCAATGCGCGTAGCCAGGCCGAGACTGCTGCCCGCAACATGGTGGGCGGCAACGATGCATTCCTGGCCATCCCCTGGTTCTGGACCGACCAATATGATCTGGGCTTGCAGGTCGCGGGTTTGCCGCAGCCCGCTCATCAGGCAGTCGTGCGTTGCCTCGCAGAAGGAGAGCTGGAATTTTATCTGGACGGCGGGCGGCTCGTTGCGGCGGCAGGACTGGGCGCTGGCAACACCATTGCCAAGGATATCAAGCTGGCCGAGATGTTGATTGCTGCCGGCGCCGCTGTCGATGCAGCGTCATTGGCTGACCCGGCGGTTAATCTGAAGACGCTTCTGAAAAGCGCGCGGGCCGCGTGATCAAATCGGCGGGGATGGGGCAATGCAATCACTTTTGGTGTTTCAATCACTTTGGGCGATGGAACTGCGCAGCAGCAGACGCTCCGAATTCACCCTCGAGGAGAAGGTCGAGCGGATCGCTCAAGGAGGCTTTGATGGTGTAAGCGCGCACTGGCACGACCGAGCGTATGTGCGGTGGCTTCACGCCCTGCTGCGCCAATTCGGCCTTCAGGTCGAAGGCCAGTGTTTTCCAACGACCATAGATGATCTCAAGCCGGTTCTTGAAAACGCCGCCGAATTCGGTGTTCACCATATCTGCCTGCAACCCGACGTTCGTTTGCGCCGCGTAGAAGATTGCCTGCCACTTCTTGAAGGTTGGCAACAACTGTCGGAGGAAGCGAGAATTCCTGTTTTGATCGAGACTCATCGCGATCGGATGACCACCGACCTTTTCTTCACCTTGGACCTTCTTGATCGTCTTCCGAATCTGAGGCTACTGGGAGATGTGTCCCATTTCCTCGTCGGGCGCGAGTTTTCCTGGCCCATCTCCGACGAAAATCACCGACTGATCGAGAAGATTCTGGACTGCTCCTGGGCATTCCACGGAAGAGTAGCCTCACGAGAACAGGTCCAAATCGAGATCTCCTATCCTCACCATCGCCCTTGGGTGGATCTCTTTCTCGGCTGGTGGGAATTTGGTTTTCGCAGTTGGCAAAAGCGGGCAGGGGCGAACGACAGCCTCGCATTCGTCTGCGAACTCGGCCCCAAACCCTATGCGATAACAGACCGCTTCGGCGAAGATACTACAGACCGTTGGGAGGAATCCCTGGCGCTGAAGCAACATGCTCGTGATTTGTGGGCGAAGGTCTCAACCGGCCCCCTGACCTAATCAAACTATCGGAGATATTATTATGGATGTACGCGCCGCCGTCGCCGTTCAGGCCGGCAAGCCGCTGGAAGTGATGACCGTTCAGCTCGAAGGSCCGCGGGCCGGCGAGGTKCTGATCGAGGTCAAGGCGACCGGCATCTGCCACACCGACGATTTCACGCTTTCCGGCGCCGACCCCGAAGGTCTGTTCCCGGCGATCCTCGGCCATGARGGTGCCGGCGTCGTCGTCGATGTCGGCCCGGGCGTGACCTCGGTCAAGAAGGGCGACCATGTCATCCCGCTCTATACGCCGGAATGCCGGACCTGCCCGTCGTGTCTGTCGCGCAAGACCAACCTGTGCACGGCGATCCGCTCGACCCAGGGCCAGGGCCTGATGCCGGATGGCACCTCGCGCTTTTCGATCGGCAAGGACAAGATCCATCACTATATGGGCTGCTCCACCTTTGCCAATTACACCGTGCTGCCGGAGATCGCGCTGGCCAAGGTCAANTAGTCGAGATGATCGACGGGAAAAGTCGTATCCCAGGGCCAGGGCCTGATGCCGGATGGCACCTCGCGCTTTTCGATCGGCAAGGACAAGATCCATCACTATATGGGCTGCTCCACCTTTGCCAATTACACCGTGCTGCCGGAGATCGCGCTGGCCAAGGTCAACCCCGACGCGCCGTTCGACAAGATCTGCTATATCGGCTGCGGCGTCACCACCGGCATCGGCGCGGTGATCAACACGGCCAAGGTCGAGATCGGCGCGACCGCGATCGTCTTCGGCCTCGGCGGCATCGGCCTCAATGTCATCCAGGGSCTCAGGCTTGCCGGCGCCGACATGATCATCGGCGTCGATCTCAACAACGACAAGAARGCCTGGGGCGAACGCTTYGGCATGACCCACTTCGTCAATCCGAAGGAGGTTGGCGACGACATCGTGCCCTACCTCGTCAACATGACGAAGCGCGGGGCCGACCAGATCGGCGGTGCCGACTATACGTTCGATTGCACCGGCAACACCAAGGTGATGCGCCAGGCGCTCGAAGCCTCGCATCGCGGCTGGGGCAAGTCGGTGGTCATCGGCGTTGCCGGTGCCGGNTGCACCGGCAACACCAAGGTGATGCGCCAGGCGCTCGAAGCCTCGCATCGCGGCTGGGGCAAGTCGGTGGTCATCGGCGTTGCCGGTGCCGGCCAGGAAATCTCCACCCGTCCGTTCCAGCTCGTCACCGGTCGCAGCTGGATGGGCACCGCCTTTGGCGGCGCCCGCGGCCGCACCGACGTGCCGAAGATTGTCGACTGGTACATGGAAGGCAAGATCGAGATCGATCCGATGATCACCCACACNACCGCCTTTGGCGGCGCCCGCGGCCGCACCGACGTGCCGAAGATTGTCGACTGGTACATGGAAGGCAAGATCGAGATCGATCCGATGATCACCCACACGATGCCGCTCGAAGACATCAACAAGGGCTTCGAGCTGATGCACTCCGGCGAGAGCATCCGCAGCGTGGTTCTCTACTAAGCTTAAAATCCGATTCAGGAAAGCGCCGGAATCGATTGTATTCCGGCGCTTTTTCGGTCCATTTGAGAAACGGATTCAGGATGATCTATGTCGATGCCGATGCCTGCCCGGTGAAGGCGGAAGTGCTGAAGGTGGCCGAGCGCCATGGCTTCAAGGTGACCTTCGTCGCCAACTCGGGCCTGCGACCGTCGCGCGACCCGATGGTCCACAACGTCATCGTGTCGGCAAGCTTCGACGCCGCCGACGACTGGATCGCCGAACGCGCGCATGAGGGCGATATCGTCGTGACTGCCGACGTGCCGCTTGCGGTTCGTTGCGTGGCCGCCGGCGCATTCGTCACCGGCCCGTCCGGGCGCGTCTTCGACAAGAGCAATATCGGCATGGCGTCTGCCATGCGCGACCTTGGCCAACACCTGCGCGAGACCGGCGAAAGCAAGGGCTACAATGCCGCCTTCACGCAACGCGACCGTTCGACCTTCCTCGAGACACTTGACCGACTCGCGCGCCAGACGAAAAAGTGAGGCGCGGCGTCAATCCGCAAGGGATCGCAGGGGCACTCCGATGACAGCGACGACAAGGCTCAGGCACTGGCCGTTCTACACCGCGCTCCCCTGTGCTCTTGCCAGCCTGCCCGTCATGTGGTTTGCCGCGCCGCGCTATAGTTTCGAAGTCTCAGCCGTCACTTTTTTCTGCGTCTACCTGATCATGAGCGCCCGGCGGCTGCGGATGATGACGGGCAAGCATCTCAAGACGCATGCGAGAAACACCGACGAACCCGAAGCGGTGATTTTCCTGGTCACTTTCGCAGCGGCCGCCACGGCGCTGGTCTCGCTGTTCTTCGCGTTGAACGGCGAAAGTAAGGGGCCAACGCTCGAACTGGCGCTAGCCTTTGCCTCGGTCGTTCTCGGCTGGGCGACCATCCACGTGATGGCGGCCATGCACTATGCCCATGTCTATTGGGTGCCTGACGACGGCGCGCAAACCCCTGCCCCGCAGCGCGGCCTCGATTTTCCCGAGACGCCGGAACCCGGCGGCTATGATTTCCTCTATTTTTCCTTCGTGATCGGCATGACCGCCCAGACTTCGGACGTCGCCATCACCACCACGGCGATGCGGCGCATCAACCTGATGCACGCCATCGTCTCCTTCTTCTTCAACACCGTGCTTGTCGCCGCTGCGGTCAACGCGGCCGTGCAACTCGCCGGCTGATCCCACGATATCCAAGGAGCATTTGATGAAAGTCCTTTCTCAGAACACCGCATTTGGCGGCATGCAGGGCGTCTTCTCGCACGAATCCGCGGCCTGCAAGGGCGAGATGACGTTTGCTGTCTTCGTCCCGCCACAGGCGATCAAGGAGCCGCGGCCGGTGCTCTGGTATCTCTCGGGCCTCACCTGCACCCATGCCAACGTGATGGAAAAGGGTGAGTACCGCCGTATGGCAGCCGAGCTCGGGCTGATCGTCGTCTGCCCCGACACCAGCCCGCGCGGCACGGAAGTTCCCGACGAACTCACCAACTGGCAGATGGGCAAGGGCGCAGGCTTCTACCTCGATGCCACGCAAACACCGTGGTCCGAGCACTATCAGATGTACAGCTACATCACCGAGGAGCTGCCGGCCTTCGTCAGCCAGCATTTTCGCATCGATATGAGCCGGCAGGGCATTTTCGGCCATTCGATGGGCGGTCACGGTGCAATGACCATCGCGCTCAAGCATCCGGACCGTTTCCGCAGCTGCTCGGCCTTTGCGCCGATCGTCGAGCCGTCGACGGCCGACTGGTCCATCGGCGCCTTCGAGAAATACCTCGGCGAGGACAGGGCCGCCTGGCGGCAATACGATGCCTGCGCGCTGGTCAAGGATGGTGCCCGCTTCCCGGAGTTCCTGATCGACCAGGGCAAGGCGGACAGTTTCCTCGACAACGGCCTGCGGCCATGGCTCTTCGAGGAAGCGATCAAGGGAACCGGCATCGACCTGACGCTGCGCATGCATGAGCGCTACGATCACTCCTATTACTTCATCTCGACCTTCATGGGCGATCATCTGAAGTGGCACGCCGAGCGGCTGGCCTGATCCCAGTGAAACGGCCGGAGGCTGCGATGTCCCAACTTCTTCTCGTCGGTGCCGGCGGCGCCATCGGATCGATGGCCCGCTATCTTGTCGGCCTTTGGACGGTTCAACGATGGGGCCCGGCCCTTCCATGGGGAACGCTCATGGTCAACGTCACCGGCTCGTTCCTGATCGGCTTGCTTGCGGAGCTGATCATGCGCAAGTTCGGCGCTTCGCCGGAGATGCGACTGTTCCTGATCACCGGCGTGCTGGGCGGTTACACCACCTTTTCGGCTTTTTCACTGGACGCCATTATGCTGCTCGAGCGTGGCGATGCTGCACTCGCGCTCGGCTACATCGCCGCCAGCATCGTGCTTTCGATACTGGCGGTGTTTGCCGGGCTGGCCCTGATGCGCGCAATGGTCTAAAGGCTGCCTCTAAAGAACAGGAAGCAGGTTCGCTGAGATGGCAGGCATAGAACACAAGCAGGTGGACGGCGACGAGGCAGGCATGCGCCTCGATCGCTGGTTCAAGGTGCATTTCCCCGGACTGGGTTTCGGTCCGCTGCAGAAGCTGCTGCGCTCGGGCCAGATCCGTGTCGACGGCGGCCGCGTCAAATCCGACACGCGCCTGCAGACGGGCCAGACGGTCCGCATCCCTCCGCTTAACGTCGACGCCAAGGAGATAAAGACTGGCCCGATCGCCGGACGCGACCTTCGCCACTCGCCCGACGGGGAATTGCTGTCGCGCATGGTGCTGCACGAGGACGCGAAGGTTATCGTGCTGAACAAGCCGGCTGGGCTTGCGGTACAGGGCGGCTCCGGCGTCAACCGACACATCGACAAGATGCTCGAGGCATGGACCAACCAGCGTGGCGAAAAACCCCGTCTGGTTCATCGCCTCGACCGCGACACCTCCGGCGTTCTGGTGATTGCCCGCACGCGTGGCGCCGCGCAGAAGCTGACGGCTGCCTTCCGCGAGCGCGACACCAAGAAGACCTATTGGGCACTGGTGAAGGGCGTCCCGCGCAAGCGCGAGGACCGCATCTCGACCTGGCTGGTCAAGGAACAGACGCCGGACGGCGACCGCATGCGCATCGCCAAGCACGGTGAAGATGGCGCCGACCACGCCATTTCCTACTACCGTGTGCGCGAGCAGGCAGCACAGAACCTCGCCTGGCTGGAGATGGAGCCCTATACCGGCCGTACCCATCAGCTACGCGTGCATGCGCTGCACATCGGCCATCCGATCCTCGGCGACCCGAAGTATTTCGACGCCGATTTCAACTGGAGCCTGCCCGGCGGCATGCAGAACCGGCTGCACCTGCACGCACGCCATATCGATATCCCGCACCCGGATGGCGGTCGCCTGCGGGTGACTGCGCCGCTGCCGCCGCACATGGTCCAGAGCTGGAACCTGCTAGGCTTCGAAGAGAACGAGCCCGGCGAGGACGACTGATGAAACTGGCGCTTTTCGATTGCGATGGCACGCTGGTCGACAGCGGCGGTCTGATCCACGAAGTGATGGCACGGACCTTCGAAGCCTTCGAACTCGATCGACCCGAACTTTCCGCGACCAAGGGCATCATCGGCCTGACCCTTGACATCGCCATTGCTCGCCTGCTCGGACACGAGCATATCGACGACCAGGCGCTGGCAATGACGGCCCATTACAAGGCGATTTTTGCCGGCGTGCGCGGCGAATCCGGATTTCAGGAGCTGCTGTTTCCCGGCATCGCGGAGATGATGCAGACGCTGTCCGGCCGCGACGAGCTGCTGATTGGCGCGGTCACCGGCAAATCGCGCCGCGGTCTGACGCATATCGCCGAGACCCACGGCTTCGACCGGATATTCTTCGTCTCGCGCACGGCCGACGACTGCCCTTCAAAGCCGCATCCAGCAATGGTCTCGGAATGCTGCTCGGAAGCCGGGATTGATCCGAGCGATACTGTCGTCATCGGCGATGCGATTTATGATATGCAGATGGCGAAGGCCGCCGGCGCCGCCGCCATCGGTGTTGCGTGGGGTTATGCCGACGTACCGGATCTCGTCGAGGCGGGGGCCGACTACATTGCACGGACGCCGGCCGACATCATGGAGTGGATGGAACACTATCATGCCTGATATTCGCGATGAACTCAGCGGTGCGTTGAGCCACGAGGACCCGGTCCGGCGCGCACAGATCCAGATGCTGAAGCCGCTGCCCAAGCGCTTCTACAAGGACGTCAGCATCGGCACTTCGGAAGACGGCGGCCACAGCGTGCTGCTTGACGGCCGACCGGTGCGCACGCCGGCGAAAAATCTGCTTGCGGTCCCGACCCTGAAGCTTGCCGAAATGCTGGCAGCCGAATGGGATGCGCAGGTCGAGGTCATCGACCCCGCCAAGATGCCGGTCACCCGGATCGCCAACACGGCGCTCGACGGTGTGGCGAAGGACCAGCGCTCGGTTTTCGAGGACATCTTACGTTTCGCTGGAACCGACTTGCTCTGCTACCGCGCGTCCAGCCCGGAAGGGCTCGTCGGATGGCAGAACGCCGTCTGGAACCCGGTGCTCGAATGGGCTGCGCAGTCGCTCGGCGCCCGCTTCATTCTGGCCGAGGGCGTCATCCACCAGGAACAGCCCGGTGAGGCAATCACCGCCTATGCAGAGGGCCTGCGCGCCTTTGCGACGCCGCTCGGCCTGACCTGCGTGCATACGATCACCACCTTGACCGGCTCGGCGCTGCTCGCGGTTGCGTTCGCGTCCGGCCGGCTGACCGCCGAACAGGCTTGGATTGCAGCCCATGTCGATGAGGACTGGCAGATCGAGCATTGGGGCACAGACGAGGAAGCGTTCAAGCGCCGCGAGGGCCGCTGGCAGGAGATGCAGGCGGCGACTGCCGTCCTCGACGCGCTGCGATAGCGGCGCGCCGGAACAGGCTGCGAAAGTCAGCTGCCCTTGCGAGAGATCTCTGACGTTGCGTTAGGCAGAAAGCTTCAGCCCGGCAATACCGGCAACGATCAGCGTGATGCAACCGAGGCGGACGAACGTCGCCGGCTCGGCAAAGAGGAAAATGCCGAGAATGACGGTACCGACCGTGCCGATGCCGGTCCAGACGGCATAGGCCGTGCCGAGCGGCAGCGTTCGGACCGCCAGACCAAGCAAGGCGATGCTAAGGATCATCGAACCGACGGTCAGGACCGTCGGCGTCAGCCGCGTGAAACCGTCGGTGTATTTGAGACCGATTGCCCAGCCGATTTCGAGGATACCGGCAAGCAGGAGGATTAACCAGGCCATTTCAAACTCCTAGAGTATGGAGCGAGGCCGTCCCCGCGGATGTTCGGTATCGAAAGTCTCAAAACCGTGCAGCCGTCTGCAACGCGGGTTCTATCTCACGGTTTTCTGACGGCAGCAAGATATGCCCGGGCAAATCAGCCCTGCACGCCCGGCAAGGCTTAAGCATTTCCAGCAAAAAGTGCGAAGCGGTTTCCCGCCAGGAAATGCGTCGCAACAGAGAGATGGAGTCAGCTCCGCTCACGCCGCAGCTTTGCCCACCATTCCAGCCGCTTGCGGATCTCTCGCTCGAAGCCGCGTTCCGGCGGGTCATAGAAGGTCTTGCGTCCCATCTTTTCCGGGAAATAGTCCTGGCCCGAAAACGCATCGGGCTCATCGTGGTCGTAACGATAGCCGTCGCCGTAGCCCTCGCCCTTCATCAACTTGGTCGGCGCGTTCAGAATATGCTTCGGCGGCAGAAGCGAACCGTTTTCCTTGGCCGCCCGCATGGCCGCTTTGTAAGCCATGTAGACACCATTCGATTTCGGTGCGGTCGCGAGATAGACGCAGGCCTGGGCCAACGCCAGTTCTCCTTCCGGCGAACCGAGATAATCATACGCATCCTTGGCGGCATTGCAGATCGCCAGTGCCTGAGGATCGGCAAGGCCGATATCCTCCACCGCCATGCGGACGAGGCGCCGTCCGAGATAGAGCGGATCCTCGCCGGCATCGAACATTCGGCAGAGATAATAAAGTGCCGCATCCGGGTCGGAGCCGCGCACCGATTTGTGCAGGGCCGAAATCAGGTTGTAGTGACCGTCCTGCCCCTTGTCGTAGACCGGCGCTCGTCGCTGCACGATCCTCTGCAGCGCGTCGACATCGAAGATCTCGTCCGCCCGCGCGGCGCGCCAGACCTCCTCGGCCAGCGTGAGCGCCGCCCGGCCGTCGCCATCGGCCATCCGGATCAGGCTTGCCCGGGCGTCCTCATCCAGCGGAAGAGGTTTGCCTTCCGTCTCTTCGGCGCGCTTCAGCAATTCTCGCAGGCTCTCTTCTCCATGCGGCTTGAACGTCAGCACACGGGCGCGTGACAAGAGAGCGGCGTTGAGTTCGAAAGACGGATTTTCTGTCGTCGCCCCGACCAAGATGACCGTGCCGTCTTCCATGACGGGCAAGAAGCTGTCCTGCTGGGCACGGTTGAAACGATGAATCTCATCGACGAAGAGCAAGGTCTGGCGGCCCGACATCCGCCGGGCCCTTGCCGATTCGAAAACCTTCTTGAGGTCGGCGACACCGGAAAAGATCGCCGAGATCTGCTCGAAGGCAAGCCCCGCCTCGCCCGACAGCAGCCGGGCGACCGTCGTCTTGCCCGTTCCAGGCGGTCCCCAGAAGATCATCGATCCGAGCGAGCCCGATGCGATCATGCGCGTCAACACGCCATCCACGCCCGTCAGGTGTTCCTGGCCGGTGACTTCGGACAGCGTGCGCGGCCGCAGACGATCGGCAAGCGGTCTTGCCGAGGTCATTTCCGGCGGCTCGGAGGACGAGAAGAGATCGCTCATCGGAAGAACTGACGAATGATCTGGCCATCGCGCTCGATTTCGACGCGCCAGAAGGAGGCACCCTCGGCCATCACGCTCTCCAATGTCTTCGAACTGTCGATCGACGCGCCGTTGACGGAGCGGATAATATCCTTCGGCGCCAGTCCGATGCGCGCGGCGGGCGAGCCACGGTTGATCTCGGTAACGACGACACCCTGCAGCGAGGTCGACATGCGCAGTTCGTCGGCCAATCGGGGAGAGAGATTGGCTACGACCGCACCGGCAAACGGATTGCGGCCCTCGATGAGGCGCTCGTCGCGGGGCGACGTCTCCGGTGCACGGTCGAGCTTCAGGCTGACATCGTGCGGTTTGCCGTTTTCGGAAACGGTGACGCGGGCCTCGTGGCCAATACCGACCGTGGTCAGGCGGTAGCCGAGGGCATCGGGATGTTCCACGGCGATGCCGTTGACCGCTGTGATCACCTGCCCCGGCTTGATGCCAGCTGAGGCTGCGGGCCCGTCGGTGACGACGGCGGTGACAAGCGCGCCGCGAGCGCGATCAAGGCCAAGAGCTTCCGCGACTTCTGAGGTCACGGGCTCGAAGGACGCGCCGATGAACGGACGCACGAAGGAGCCATTGCCGCCCTCGGCGGAGGCGACAAACACCTTCACCAGATTGGCAGGGATGGCAAAGCCGACGCCGTTCGAGCCGCCGCCCTTGGAGAAAATCGCGGTATTGATGCCGATCAGCGCACCGTTCATGTCGATCAGGCCACCGCCGGAATTGCCGGGGTTGATGGCGGCGTCCGTCTGGATGAAGAAGCCGAAATCGCCCGACGAAATCTGATTGCGGGCGAGCGCGGAAACGATGCCGCTCGTCACCGTCTGCCCGACGCCGAAGGGATTGCCGATCGCCAGAACGATATCGCCGACCTCGACCGCATCGGAATCGCCGATCGGGATGATGTCGAACGGACCATCGGACTGGATCTTCAGGACCGCAAGATCGAGGCGGTCATCCTTGAGCACGATCTTGCAGGGATATTCGCGGCCATCGGCAAGCGCCACCTTGATATCGTCGGCGCCTTCTATGACGTGGTTATTGGTAACGACGATGCCGTTCTTGCCGACGATCACGCCGGATCCGAGCGACGACTGCTTCTCGCTGCGGTTCGGCATGCGCTGCCCGAAGAACTCTTCGAAGAAGGGATCGCCCGAGAAGACCGACCGGCGCTCGACCACGCGCTCGGCATAGACGTTGACGACCGCATTCGCCGTCTGCTTGACCAGAGGCGAGAAGGAAACCTGCATCTCGGTGCGCGACTGGGGCACGACCTTCGCATCCTGGGCCATTGCCGGACAGGCGAGAGAGACAGCGAGAACGAGCGTCGCAAGCGCCCTTGAACCAAAGATCATATGAAGCCTTCTCCTATTCGTCGCGGCTACGTTCAGATAGGATTTCGCAGGAAAAAAGGCAAACGTCACTGCGAGATACGCAAAGTCGGCGCCATCACGTAGAACGCACGAAAACGTGGTTATCCGCCTCTTTCTCAGTGATCGAAACTCTGGTCAGTTTGAGCAGACAAGACCCACACGTTGAAAGCGGAAAAGATCATGCCGGCCTATCGTCCACCGAGAATCGCATCGTCCGAAATCACGCCGGAGAGCTGCTTTCTCTCGCGCCGCGCCTTTCTAGCGACGACGGCAGGTGGTTTGCTGATTGCAGGCACTGGCGTCGGTTCGGTCCAAGCGGCTGCACTCGCCGCACCCAAGGGCAGATACACCGTCGAGGAGGATCTGACGCCGGAGGCCGACGTCACCGGCTACAACAATTTTTATGAGTTCGGGACCGGCAAGGCCGATCCTGCGGCCAACTCGGATACCTTCAAACCGACCCCATGGACCGTGAAGGTCGATGGTCTTGTCGGCAAGCCGAAGGAATTCGGGTTGGAGGAGCTTCTGGCGCTTCCAATCGAGGAGCGTGTCTACCGGATGCGTTGCGTCGAAGCCTGGTCGATGGTCATTCCCTGGACCGGGTTCCCGCTCGCAGCCCTGCTCGACAAAGTCGAGCCACTCGGCAATGCGAAATATGTCTCATTCGAGACCGTGGTGCGCCCCGAGGAGATGCCCGGCCAATCAGGCTTCTTTCAGGCTTTGCCCTGGCCTTACCGCGAGGGTCTGCGCCTCGACGAGGCGCGCCATCCGCTCACCATTCTCTCGGTCGGCGTCTATGGCAAGACCCTGCCAAATCAGAACGGTGCGCCGATCCGACTGGTCACTCCTTGGAAGTATGGCTTCAAGGGTATCAAGTCGATCGTGCGAATCTCGTTGACGGAAACGCCGCCGCCTTCGACATGGAACCTGTCGGCACCCAATGAGTACGGCTTCTATGCGAATGTTAACCCGACCGTCGACCATCCACGCTGGAGCCAGGCGACCGAAAACAGGATCGGTGGCGGTGGTTTCTTCGGCGCCAACCGACGCGATACCCTGCCCTTCAATGGCTATGCGGAAGAAGTCGCCGGTCTCTATGCCGGCATGGACCTGAGAGCGAACTTCTAAGAATGCCCAAGCTGCCCGCCCTGCCGAAACGCTTTCACTCCGCGTCCGTCTGGGGATTGTACGGGCTGGGCCTCTGTCCGGCCCTTGCCGCCTTTTACCTCGGCGCCACCGGACGCCTGCCTGGAAACCCCGTCAAGGAATTCGAGCACCTGCTCGGCATCTGGGCGCTGCGCTTTCTGGTCGCCACGCTGGCGATCACCCCCATCCGCGATATCTTCGGCGTCAACTGGCTGCGCTACCGGCGCGCACTCGGGCTGCTGGCGTTCTACTATGTGGTGATGCACTTCCTGGCCTATTTCCTGCTCGACCAGGTCCTGAACATCCCCGCCATCATCGCCGACATCGCCCGGCGCCCGTTCATCACCATCGGAATGGCCGGGCTGCTGATGCTCATCCCCCTGGCGCTGACATCCAACAATTGGTCGGTCCGTAGGCTCGGCAGCAAATGGAACCAGTTGCACAAGCTTGCCTATGTGATCGCCGCGGCGGGAGCGCTGCATTTCGCCATGTCAGTCAAGGTGGTCGGCCTCGAGCAGATGACCTATCTGGCTTTGGTCACCTTGCTCCTTTGCTGGCGCCTGGTGCGCAAGCCCTATCTGAAGCGTAAACGGCAGGTCGCCAACCGACCGATCCGGACAGCGGAAACAGAAAAAGCGGCCGGGTGACGAACACCCGGCCGCTTTCAATTCAGCTTACCTGAAAAGATCAGGCTGCTTCTGCGGCGTCAGCTTCAGCTGCGACGCGAGCGCGATCCTTCGCACCCTTTGCATCGGTGTCGCGGTCAACGAATTCGATGACGGCGAGAGCAGCGTTGTCGCCCTGGCGGAAACCAGCCTTCATGATACGCAGGTAGCCGCCGTTGCGGGTGGCGTAACGCGATGCGATCGTGTCGAACAGCTTCGAAACGACAGCGGCGTCGCGGATCTGCGAGATCGCCTGACGACGAGCATGCAGGTCGCCGCGCTTGCCGAGAGTGACGAGCTTTTCAACGATCGGGCGGATTTCCTTAGCCTTCGGCAGGGTCGTAACGATCTGCTCGTGCTCGATCAGCGAAGCTGCCATGTTGGCAAACATCGCCTTGCGGTGGCTGGCGGTTCTATTCAGCTTGCGGCCGGCTTTACCGTGGCGCATTGCTATTCTCCTTCACTTGCAGGCATCTGCCCGCAGTCTAATGGTTAGTATTGGTCTTCGTAACGCTTGGCGAGATCTTCGATGTTCTCAGGCGGCCAGGACGGCACTTCCATGCCGAGGTGCAGGCCCATGGAAGCGAGAACTTCCTTGATTTCGTTCAGCGACTTGCGACCAAAATTCGGCGTGCGGAGCATTTCTGCTTCGGTCTTCTGAATGAGGTCGCCGATGTAGACGATGTTGTCGTTCTTCAGGCAGTTGGCCGAACGGACGGAAAGTTCCAGTTCGTCGACCTTCTTGAGAAGCGCCGGGTTGAAGGCGAGCTCGGTGACTGCCTCTTCCTCTGCTTCCTTCTGCGGCTCGTCGAAGTTGACGAAAACCGACAGCTGGTCCTGAAGGATGCGGGCCGCAAACGCGATCGCATCTTCACCGGTGACGGAGCCGTCCGTCTCGATGGACATCGTCAGCTTGTCATAATCAAGAACCTGGCCTTCGCGGGTGTTTTCCACCTTGTACGAGACCTTCTTGACCGGCGAGTACAGGCTGTCGACCGGGATGAGGCCGATCGGAGCATCTTCCGAACGGTTACGGTCAGCCGGAACGTAGCCCTTGCCGTTGTTGACGGTGAACTCCATGCGGATTTCAGCGCCCTCGTCGAGGGTGCAGATCACATGGTTCGGGTTGAGGATTTCGATGTCGCCAACCGTCTGGATGTCACCGGCGGTTACAACGCCCGGACCCTGCTTGCGCACAACCATGCGCTTTGCGTCGTCGCCATCCATCTTGATGGCGATTTCCTTGATGTTGAGCACGATGTCCGTCACGTCTTCCCGAACGCCCGGGATAGAGGAGAACTCGTGCAGGACGCCGTCGATCTGCACCGCGGTAACAGCAGCACCGCGAAGCGACGACAGCAGCACGCGGCGAAGCGCGTTGCCGAGCGTCAGACCAAAGCCGCGTTCAAGCGGTTCCGCGACCAACGTTGCCTTGGTGCGGCCCGAGGAGATGAACTCCACCTTGTTCGGCTTGATCAGTTCCTGCCAATTTTTCTGGATCATGTTTTGTGCCTTCCGTTCGTTGTCACCATCCAATCGTGACAACCGAGCCCCGAAGTCCGGGAGCACGCCGAAGCGCCCTCACCGGCATTTTGAACGCAAATGATCAGACGCGGCGCTTCTTGCGCGGGCGGCAACCGTTGTGCGGGATCGGGGTCACATCGCGGATCGAGGTGATCATGAAGCCCGCAGCCTGCAGCGCGCGAAGTGCGGATTCACGGCCGGAACCCGGACCGCAAACTTCAACTTCAAGCGACTTCATGCCGTGTTCCTGGGCCTTCTTGGCGCAGTCTTCAGCGGCGATCTGAGCGGCAAACGGGGTCGACTTACGCGAGCCCTTGAAACCCTTGGCACCGGCAGACGACCAGGCAATTGCGTTGCCCTGTGCGTCGGTGATGGTGATCATGGTGTTGTTGAACGACGAATTGACGTGCGCGACGCCAGACGTGATGTTCTTGCGTTCGCGACGGCGAACGCGGGTGGCTTCCTTGGCCATAGGATCCCTTTCTTAGATCTCTGCACCGCCGTAATTCCAGCGGCTCCACCGGGAAAGGAATTTTCGTCCCCTGCCCTGCTTCTTCAGTTTCATCCAGGACCGGTGGAACCGGCCCTGCAGGCATTTCGCAAAACCGGTTAGGCAATGCGACGGTCGGGCAACGCCCTTCCCAAACTGCAAAAGGAGGCCGGCGCGTGCGCCAGCCTCCCAATCTCCCTATTCGGGAAATTACTTCTTCTTACCGGCGATCGCCTTTGCCGGACCCTTGCGGGTGCGGGCATTGGTGTGGGTACGCTGACCGCGCACCGGCAGGCTGCGGCGATGACGCAGGCCGCGGTAGCAGCCCAGGTCCATCAGACGCTTGATGTTCATCGACGTGTCGCGACGCAGGTCACCTTCAACCTGGTAGTCGCGGTCGATCGTTTCGCGGATCTGAAGAACTTCAGCGTCCGTCAACTGATGCACGCGGCGATCAGCCGGAATACCGACCTTCTCGACGATTTCCTGTGCGAATTTCGGTCCGATCCCGTGAATGTAGGTCAGCGCGATAACAACGCGCTTTGCCGTCGGGATGTTGACGCCAGCGATACGTGCCACGTCTATTCTCCTTGCGTTCCAGTTGCCATCCGGCAATAGGTGCTTCGTTACGCGACCTCAAGAGCCGCACGTTGATTGAGGTTCGAGACACGTCAAAACCGACCGTACCCGGACTTCGTTTCGTTGAAGACCGCGCCGATCGCTCCCATGTCGCGAGTTGGCGCTGTCTTTGGCGGAATCAGCCGGAAAAGTCAACTCCCCGGCGGTTCCTTTTCGGCAAAGACCCAGGGTCTAGGCCAGAATCTTCTCGATCTGTGCAGTCACGGCGTCTACATCGGCCATGCCGTCGACCGTCTTAAGCTCACCGGTGCCGGCATAGTGCTCCGACAAAGGTGCGGTCTTTTCCCGATATTCCGTCAGCCGACGCTTGAAGGCTTCCGGATTATCGTCCGATCTGACCGAGCCGCCCGCAGCGATAGTTTCCGCTACGCGATTCTCCATACGCTTTACAAGCGCCGTCTCGTCGACCTTGAGCTCGATCACGGCATCGAGCTTCAAGCCCTTGCCTTTAAGCATCTGGCCGAGAGCGACCGCCTGCGGGACCGTGCGCGGATATCCGTCGAGGATAAAGCCGTTGGCACAATCCGGGGCGTCGATCCGGTCCGACACGATCTCGTTGACGATCGCATCAGAAACGAGCTGTCCGGCGTCCATAACAGCCTTGGCGCGCTTGCCGACGTCGGTCGCCTGGGCGACGGCCGCCCGCAGCATGTCACCTGTGGAAAGCTGCGGAATACCGTACCTCTCCGTCAGAAGCTTGGCTTGTGTCCCCTTGCCAGCTCCGGGCGGTCCCAAAAAAATCAGTCTCATCGTCCCCTCTTTCCTCCGCGCAGCTTCGACTTCTTGATCAGCCCCTCATACTGCTGAGCGATGAGGTGACCCTGGATCTGTGCTACCGTATCAAGGGTAACGCTGACAACAATCAAAAGCGACGTACCACCAAGGTAGAACGGCACGCCAGTCTGGGCGATGAGGATTTCGGGCAGGATACAGACGAAGATCAGGTAGATCGCTCCAAGCACGGTGATGCGCGTCAGAACGTAGTCGATGTATTCAGCCGTACGCTCGCCCGGGCGGATGCCCGGAATGAAGCCGCCATGCTTCTTCAGATTGTCGGCTGTGTCCTTCGGATTGAAGACGATGGCCGTGTAGAAGAAGGCGAAGAACGCAATCATGCCGCCGTAGAGCACCATGTAGAGCGGCTGGCCGTGACCGAGCGCGCTGACGATAGATGTGGCCCAGCCGGGCAACGCCGCGGTGTTGGCAAAACCAGCAAGCGTCGCCGGCAGCAGCAGCAGCGACGATGCGAAGATCGCCGGGATAACACCCGCAGTGTTGAGCTTCAGCGGCAAGTGCGACGTGTCGCCCTGGAACATGCGGTTGCCGACCTGGCGCTTCGGATACTGGATCAGAAGACGACGCTGGGCGCGTTCGACGAAGACGATGAGCGCGATGACGGCAACGACCATGACGATGATCGCCAGGATCAACGGGGTCGAAAGCGCACCGGTGCGGCCAAGCTCGAGCGTTCCGGCAAGAGCCGTCGGCAGATGGGCGACGATGCCGGCGAAGATGATCAGTGAGATGCCGTTACCGATGCCCCGCGATGTGATCTGCTCGCCGAGCCACATCAGGAACATCGTGCCGCCGAGCAGCGAGATAACCGTGGAAATACGGAAGAACCAACCCGGATCGTTCACGAGGCCGTTGCCGCTCTCAAGGCCGACGGCAATGCCATAGGCCTGCATGACGCCGAGAAGCACCGTGCCGTAGCGGGTGTACTGATTGATGATCTTGCGACCCTGCTCGCCTTCTTTCTTCAGCTGTTCCAGCGCCGGAACGACGGAGGTCATCAGCTGAACGATGATCGAGGCAGAGATATAGGGCATGATGCCGAGCGCGAAGATCGCCATGCGCTCCACTGCGCCGCCCGAAAACATGTTGAAGAGCCCGAGAATGCCGCCGCTCTGGCCTTGGAAGGCCTGCGCAAACGCGTCCGGGTTGAGGCCGGGCAGCGGGATATAGGTGCCAAGACGGTAGACCAAAAGCGCACCAAGCGTGAACCACAGTCGTTTCTTCAGATCTTCCGCCTTGGCGAAAGTCGAGAAATTCAGGTTCGAGGCGAGCTGTTCCGCTGCAGAAGCCATGCAATTCTCCGCGTACCAAATCTCGGAATCAGCGGGAGTACCCTGTCCGTTCCGGAAGGACTAACTTTTCGTCTTGAAAACCGGACGCGAGGCGATTGTGTCTGCAATCGGATGCCTCACCGTGGTTTCCGCTATGTCCGCCGAGGCGAGCGATTCGCCATCGCGGACGTGAGGCTCACATATGGGAGCAAAACCGCCCGGAGTGAAGCACCCCGGGCGGTTGATCAGTAATATTATTCGGCAGCAGCCGAAAGCAGCTTGATGGAGCCGCCAGCCTTTTCGATCTTTTCGATCGCCGGCTTGGAAGCACCTGCAACTTCGAGCGAGATCTTCGCCTTCAGTTCGCCATCGGCCAGGACGCGAACGCCGTCCTTTTCGCGACGGATCACGCCGGCAGCCTTGAGAGCTGCTGCATCGACGGTCTTCGAAGCGTCAAGCTTCTTGGCGTCGATAGCCGTCTGGATGCGGCCGAGCGACACGACAACAAACTCCGAAGCGAAGATGTTGTTGAAGCCGCGCTTCGGCAGACGACGGTAGATTGGCATCTGGCCGCCTTCGAAGCCGTTGATGGCAACGCCCGAACGAGCCTTCTGACCCTTCACACCGCGACCGGCAGTCTTGCCGGAGCCGGAACCGATGCCACGGCCAAGACGCTTGCGGTTCTTGGTCGAGCCTTCGTTGTCCTTGATTTCATTCAGTTTCATGAGCTTATCCCCCTCACTTCTCGTCGACGACGCGAACGAGGTGCTGGACCGACCGGATCATGCCGCGAACAGCTGGGGTATCTTCCAGCGTGCGAACCCGGTGCATCTTGTTGAGGCCCAGGCCGATGAGCGTCTGACGCTGTACGGCCGGACGGCGAATGGGGCTACCGATCTGCTCGACGGTAACCGTCTTCGCAGCGTTTTCTTTCTTAGCCATCTGTCAGCTCCCTTATTCTTCGGAAGCAGCGCCGGAGGAAACACGACGAGCCTGGAGCGTGGCGTACTTCATGCCGCGCTGAGCTGCGATGTCCTTCGGGTGCATCTGGTTCTTGAGGGCGTCGAACGTTGCGCGAACCATGTTGTACGGGTTCGACGAACCGGTCGACTTAGCGACGACGTCGTGAACGCCGAGCGTTTCGAAAACGGCGCGCATCGGGCCACCAGCGATGATACCGGTACCGGCCTTGGCCGAACGCAGCAGCACCTTGCCGGCGCCGTGACGGCCGTGAACGTCGTGATGCAGGGTACGACCACCACGCAGCGGGACGAAGATCAGATCGCGCTTGGCGGCTTCCGTTGCCTTGCGGATGGCTTCCGGCACTTCGCGCGCCTTGCCATGACCGAAGCCAACGCGGCCCTTCTGGTCGCCAACGACGACGAGAGCTGCGAAACCGAAACGACGACCGCCCTTCACCACCTTGGCGACGCGGTTAATTGCTACGAGCTTATCGACAAATTCGCTGTCGCGCTCTTCGCGGTTCTGGCGATCTTCGCGAGAACCCCTTCTTTCCTGTGCCATTGTCCTTTTCCTTTTTCTTTTCCGGGTGCAATCGGCAGATTGACAAAAGTCGCCCCCGTCCTGTGGATCGGAAGCGACCGGAAACTTATGAGGGTTCCAGGCGGGCGCAAGGCCCGCCTGGCAACCGATCAGAAGTTCAGACCACCTTCACGTGCAGCTTCGGCCAAAGCCTTGATGCGACCATGATAGATGAAGGCGCCACGATCAAAGACAACGTCCTTGACGCCAGCCTTTACGGCGCGCTCAGCGATGAGCTTGCCGACGGCAGCAGCAGCTGCCGCGTCAGCGCCCGTCTTCAAAGACGAACGCAGATCGGTGTCGAGCGTGGAGGCAGACGCAAGCGTCTTGCCGGCCACGTCGTCGATAACCTGTACGTAGATGTTCTTCGACGAGCGATGAACCGACAGGCGCGGACGGCCATTCGCGACCGCCTTGATTTGACGGCGCACGCGGTTGGCGCGACGCACAAGAGTATCTTTCCTGCTAGCCATTTCGCGTGATCCTTACTTCTTCTTGCCTTCTTTGCGGACAATCCGCTCGCCGGCATACTTGACGCCCTTGCCCTTGTAGGGCTCGGGGCCGCGGTATTCGCGGATTTCCGCTGCAACCTGGCCGACCTGCTGCTTGTTGATGCCGGAGACGACGATTTCCGTCGGCTTCGGTACAGCGATCGTGATGCCTTCCGGCGTCTGGTAGACCACGTCGTGGCTGAAACCGAGTGCCAGCTGCAAGTTCTTGCCCTGCAGCGAAGCGCGGTAACCAACGCCGTTGATTTCGAGCTTGCGCTCGTAACCGTCCTTAACACCCTTCAGGATGTTCTCGATCATCGTGCGGGACATGCCCCACTTGGAACGAGCATCCTTGCTCTGGTTGAGCGGCTGTACAACAACCGCGTTGTCTTCGAGCGCTACCGATACTTCGTCGTTTGCAACAAAGAACAGTTCGCCCTTAGGGCCCTTCGCCGTTACCTTCTGGCCATCAACGCTTGCCGTGACGCCTGCAGGAACTTGAACGGGCTTTTTACCGATACGAGACATTTTTATACCTGTCTGTTCGCTATGGAGATCATGTTACGTCTTAGAAGACGGAGCAAAGAATCTCGCCACCAACATTCTGTTCGCGTGCCTGATGATCGGCCATCACACCCTTCGGAGTCGAAAGGATGGTGATGCCGAGGCCGTTCGCGACCTGCGGAATGGACTTAACCGAGACATAAACTCGGCGGCCCGGCTTGGAAACGCGTCCGATCTCACGGATTACGGAAGCGCCTTCGTAGTACTTCAGTTCGATGTTCAGCTCGGCCTTGCCGTTGCCAAATACGACTTCAGAGTATCCACGGATGTAGCCTTCAGCCTGAAGGACATCCAGAACACGTGCGCGGAGCTTCGAAGCCGGCGTGGAAACGCTCGACTTGCGGCGTGCCGCGCCGTTACGGATACGGGTGAGCATATCGCCCAGCGGATCAGTCATTGCCATGTGCCCGTCTCCTTACCAGCTCGACTTGACAATACCCGGCACGCGGCCGGAATTGCCCAGTTCGCGAAGCGCAATACGCGACATGCGAAGTTTACGATAGTAGGCGCGCGGACGGCCCGTAACTTCACAACGGTTGCGGATGCGGGTCTTGGATCCATCACGCGGCAGTTCAGCCAGCTTGATGGTTGCCTTGAACCGCTCTTCGATCGGCAGAGACTGGTTCATGATGATTGCCTTCAGAGCGGCGCGCTTAGAGGCTTGCCCGGCAACCAGTTTGCGGCGGCGCTTGTTCTTTTCAACTGCGCTCGTTTTCGCCATAACAGTTATCCTTCTTTACGCTTGTCGTTACGGATTACTGACGGAACGGGAAGTTGAACTCTGTGAGCAGAGCGCGTGCTTCGTCGTCGTTAGTAGCCGTCGTGCAAACGATGATGTCCATGCCCCACATCTGATCAACCTTGTCGTAGTTGATCTCAGGGAACACAATGTGCTCCTTGACGCCCATGGCGAAGTTGCCACGGCCATCGAAGGACTTCGGGTTGAGGCCACGGAAGTCGCGAACACGCGGAAGAGCGATGTTCACGAGACGATCCAGGAACTCATACATCCGAACGCCGCGCAGGGTAACCTTGGCACCAATCGGCATGCCTTCGCGCAGCTTGAAGCCAGCGATGGAGTTGCGAGCGCGGGTGATTACCGGCTTCTGACCAGCAATCGCAGCGAGGTCGGCAGCTGCGACGGTCGGCTTCTTGGAGTCGCCGGTCGATTCGCCAACACCCATGTTGATGACGATCTTGTCGAGGCGCGGGATCTGCATTTCGTTGGCGTAGGAGAACTTCTCCTGCATAGCCGCACGAATACGCTCGACATATTCCTTCTTGAGCCGGGGCTCATAAGCGGACTTAGCCATCGATCACTACTCCCGAACGCTTGGCCACGCGGACCTTCTTGTCACCGTCGATCTTGAAGCCGACGCGGGTCGGCTTGCCGTCCTTCGGATCGGCAATCGCGATGTTCGAAAGATGGATCGAGGCTTCCTTGTTGATGATGCCGGCTTCCTGGCTCTGGGTCTGGCGCTGGTGACGCTTCACCATGTTCACGCCACGCACTACAGCCCGATCTTCCTTCGGCATAACCTGTACGACTTCGCCGGTACGGCCCTTGTCCTTACCGGTGAGAACGACGACCTTGTCGCCTTTACGAATCTTTTGCATCTCTCAACGCTCCCTTAGAGTACTTCCGGAGCCAGCGAGATGATCTTCATGTGGTTCTTGGCGCGAAGTTCGCGCGGAACCGGTCCGAAGATACGGGTGCCGATCGGCTCTTTCTTGTTATCGATAAGAACGGCTGCGTTTGTGTCAAAACGAATGACGCTGCCATCCGCACGGCGGATGTCTTTCGCGGTGCGAACGACAACAGCCTTCATGACATCACCCTTCTTCACGCGGCCGCGCGGAATGGCTTCCTTGATCGAAACGACAATGATGTCGCCGATCGACGCGTACTTACGCTTGGAGCCGCCCAGCACCTTGATGCACATGACACGACGTGCGCCGGAATTATCCGCCACGTCGAGGTTTGTTTGCATCTGAATCATGTCAGGTCGCCTTCTTGTTGTTACCGGGCCGGTTGGGTCTAGACCCCCTCGCCCGGCTTATTGTGCCTATCTCAAAGCAAAAGAACGCCCGGACTCGAGCGTTCCTCTACTTCAATTGCGTGCTTCATACAGATATTTGCCCAAGACGCAAGGGTCTCGCGGTCAAATCCCGTAGAAATCAAGCCTGGGCGGCAACCACCGTCCAGCGCTTATCCTTGGAGATCGGCGCGCATTCCTCGATGGAAACAACGTCACCAACCTTGTACTGGTTGTTTTCGTCGTGCGCCTTGTACTTCTTCGAACGGCGGACGGTCTTCTGGAGAATCGGGTGCGCAAAGCGGCGCTCGACTCTGACGACGACGGTCTTGTCGTTCTTGTCGCTGACGACTGTGCCCTGCAGAATGCGTTTCGGCATATTTTGTGGTCCTTAGGCCTTGGCTTCTGCCGCCTTCTGGCGGGCAATTGTTTTGACGCGTGCGATGTCCTTACGGACTTCGTCAATACGCGACGACTTTTCGAGCTGGCCGGTTGCCTTCTGGAAACGCAGATTGAACTGCTCTTTCTTCAGCTTGGCAAGCTCTTCGTTGAGTTGATCGGCGCTCAGAGCGCGAACATCTGCGGCTTTCATGAGATTCACTCCTTACTCTGCGATACGCTGCACGAAGCGCGTCTTGACAGAGAGCTTGGCAGCACCAAGACGAAGTGCCTCACGGGCGAGTTCTTCGCTGACACCATCGATCTCGAACATCATACGACCAGGCTTGACCTTGCATGCCCAGTATTCAACCGAGCCCTTACCCTTACCCATGCGGACTTCGGTAGGCTTGGCGGTGACCGGAACGTCAGGGAACACACGGATCCAGACGCGGCCGGCACGCTTCATATGGCGGGTGATCGCGCGGCGGGCCGCTTCGATCTCGCGCGCATTGACGCGGTTTGGTTCTTGAGCCTTCAGGCCGAATTCACCAAAGGAAAGATCAGATCCGCCCTTGGCTACGCCCTTGATGCGGCCCTTGAATTGCTTGCGATACTTCGTACGCTTTGGCTGCAACATTTTTTTAATTCTCCGATATTGGCTGCCACGCGCGCATGTTACGCGTTTTCGCGACGACGGTCTCTGCTGCTGCCGCCCTGGTTGTCACTCTCGATCGCGCGACGCTCGGAAGCCATCGGATCGTGCTCAAGGATCTCGCCCTTGAAGATCCAGACCTTGATGCCGCAGATACCGAAAGCGGTTTGAGCTTCAGACGTACCGTAGTCGATGTCCGCACGCAGAGTGTGCAGCGGAACGCGACCTTCGCGGTACCATTCGGTACGAGCGATTTCGGCACCACCGAGACGACCGGCGCAGGTGATCTTAATGCCTTCGGCGCCAAGACGCATGGCCGACTGAACAGCGCGCTTCATCGCACGGCGGAAAGCCACGCGGCGCTCGAGCTGCTGAGCGATCGACTGGGCAACGAGCGTTGCGTCAACTTCCGGCTTGCGCACTTCAACGATGTTGAGGTGGGTTTCGGAGTTGGTCATCTCGGAAAGCTTCTTGCGGAGCTTTTCGATGTCTGCGCCCTTCTTGCCGATGATCAGGCCCGGACGAGCCGAGTGGATCGTTACGCGGCACTTCTTGTGCGGACGCTCGATCACGACCTTGGCAATGCCAGCGGCCTTCAGCTCTTCCATCAGGTAAGCGCGGATCTTCAGGTCTTCGTGAAGAAGCTGACCGTATTCCGCGTTATCAGCGAACCAACGGCTATCCCAGGTCCGGTTGATGCCGAGACGGAAACCGATCGGATTAATCTTCTGGCCCATTATGCGGCCTCCCCTTTGGCTTCCACTTCACGAACGACGATCGTCAAGTGAGAGAACGGCTTTTCAACACGCGATGCACGGCCGCGACCACGAGCGTGGAAGCGCTTCATCACAATCGACTTGCCAACATACGCCTCAGCGACGATGAGCGAATCAACGTCGAGGTCGTGGTTGTTCTCAGCGTTTGCGATCGCGGATTCAAGCGTCTTCTTGACCGTTTCCGAGATCCGCTTGCGCGAGAACTCGAGTTCGGCCAGAGCGCGCTCGACCTTCTTGCCGCGGATCATCGCTGCAACCAGGTTGAGCTTCTGGGGGCTGACGCGGATCGTGCGCGCAATTGCCTGCGCTTCATTATCCTTCAGCCGGCGTTCGGCTTTTGCCTTGCCCATTGTTACTTCCTCTTTGCCTTCTTGTCCGCACCATGACCGTAATAGGTCCGGGTCGGAGAGAATTCACCGAACTTGTGTCCGACCATTTCTTCTGACACCGAAACGGGAACATGCTTGTTGCCGTTGTAGACGCCGAAGGTGAGACCCACGAACTGCGGAAGGATCGTGGAGCGACGGCTCCACATTTTGATCACTTCGTTACGACCGCCGTCACGAACCTTCTCAGCCTTCTTGAGAAGATAGCCGTCAACAAACGGACCTTTCCATACTGAACGAGCCACTTGAGACTTCCTCTCTTACTTCTTGCGCTGGTGACGCGACCGCATGATGAACTTGTCGGTCGACTTGTTGGAGCGCGTCCGCTTGCCCTTCGTCGGCTTGCCCCAAGGGGTAACCGGGTGGCGACCACCGGACGTACGGCCTTCACCACCGCCGTGCGGGTGGTCAACCGGGTTCATGACGACGCCGCGAACGTGCGGCTTCTTACCGCGCCAGCGCGAACGACCAGCCTTACCGTCATTGATGTTGCCGTGATCGGGGTTCGATACAGCACCGATGGATGCGAGGCAAGAGCCGTGCACGAGGCGCTGTTCACCCGAGTTCAGGCGAAGGATTGCCATGCCCTGGTCACGACCAACGAGCTGCGCGTAGGTACCGGCCGAGCGAGCCAGCTGGCCGCCCTTACCCGGCTTCATTTCCACGTTGTGGATGATGGAGCCGACCGGGATGAACTGCAGCGGCATGGTGTTGCCGGGCTTGACGTCGACTGCTGCCTTTTCCGAAGCGATGACCTTGTCGCCGGCAGCGAGACGCTGCGGAGCGAGGATGTAGGCCTGTTCGCCATCGGCGTAGGTTACCAGCGCGATGAACGCGGTGCGGTTCGGGTCATATTCCAGACGCTCGACGGTGCCTTCTACGTCGAACTTGCGACGCTTGAAGTCGACCAGACGGTAGGTCCGCTTGTGACCGCCGCCCTGGAAGCGAACGGTGATACGGCCGAGGTTGTTGCGACCGCCCTTGGAGTGCAGACCTTCGGTCAGCGCCTTTACCGGCTTGCCCTTGTAGAGGCCGGACCGGTCAACGATGACCAGCTGGCGCTGGCTCGGGGTCGTCGGATTGAAACTTTTCAATGCCATTTTATTGTTCCCTTTTGGGTTTTTACCCTAATGGGCCTATCCGTTAGAGACCGGTGGAGACGTCGATGGACTGACCGTCGGCGAGCGTGATGATCGCCTTCTTCACGTCCTTCTGCTTTCCGGTAAAGCCGCGGAACCGCTTGGTCTTGCCCTTGCGGACGAGCGTGTTCACGGCCGTAACCTTGACGCCGAACAGAGCTTCGACAGCAGCCTTGATTTCAGGCTTCGAAGCACCCTTGGCGACGTTGAAGACGATCTGGTTCTGTTCGGAAACCAGCGTCGACTTTTCAGTGATCGAGGGAGACACGATCACGTCGTAGTGGCGAAGATCCGTCATTTGAACCGCTCCTCCAGAGCTTCCACGGCAGCCTTGGAAAGCACGAGCTTGCCACGGCGCAGAATGTCGTAAACGTTGATGCCCTGAACCGGCAGAACGTCCACATTCGGGATGTTCTGAGCGGCGAGCTTGAAGTTGTTCTCGATTTCAGCGCCGCCGATGATCAGAGCATTGGTCAGACCGAGCGAGGCGAATACGCCAGCCAGGGTCTTCGTCTTTGCTTCTGCGGCAACGAGATCATCGAGAACGATGATGTTTTCAGCCTTCAGCTTGGCAGACAGAGCGTGGCGAAGGCCGAGTGCACGAACCTTCTTCGGCAGGTCATGGGCGTGGCTGCGAACAACCGGGCCATGAGCCTTACCACCGCCACGGAACTGTGGAGCACGAGCGGAGTGGTGGCGGGCGCGGCCCGTACCCTTCTGCTTGTACATCTTGGCGCCGGTGCGCGAAACTTCCGCGCGGCCCTTGGCCTTGTGTGTGCCCTGCTGCTTCTTAGCGAGCTGCCAGCGAACGACGCGGGCGATGATGTCTTCACGGGGTTCGAGACCGAAAATGGCGTCCGAAAGGGAAACCTTTCCCGCGTCCTTGCCCTCGAGGGTTTTGACGGTGAGATCCATTATTCGGCTCCCTTACTTCGATGCTTCGGCGCGCACGGCCGCGGGGCGCGGTGCGCCTTCCGGGGTGCCCGACTTGATGGCGTCACGAACGACGATCCAGGCACCCTTGGAGCCGGGGACAGCGCCCTTGACCAGGATCAGACCGCGGTCTTCATCGGTCGATACGACTTCGAGGTTCTGCGTGGTGACGCGCGTCTGGCCCATGTGACCAGCCATGCGCTTGCCCTTCCAGACGCGGCCCGGATCCTGGTTGGAACCGGTCGAACCATGCGAACGGTGCGATACGGAAACGCCGTGCGTTGCACGCAGACCGCCGAAGTTGTGGCGCTTGATGGCGCCGGCAAAGCCCTTACCGATCGTGGTACCGGTGACGTCGACGAGCTGGCCCGCAACGAAATGGTTGGCGGTCAGTTCGGAGCCGATGTCGATCAGATTGTCCGCGGAAACGCGGAATTCGACGAGCTTCGCCTTCGGTTCGACGTTGGCGGCAGCAAAGTGGCCGCGCATCGCCTTCGGCGTGTTCTTGACCTTGGCAGTGCCGGCGCCCAACTGGACAGCGGTATAGCCGTTCTTGTCGTCCGTGCGCTGGGCTACCACCTGGCAGTTTTCCAGCCGCAATACTGTTACCGGGATATGCTCGCCGGCGTCGTTGTAGACGCGCGTCATTCCCACTTTCTGTGCAATCACACCTGAACGCATCGGTTCATTCCTCTTGAGAGTTAACGTCGGGGCGAACCCCTTCGCATCTCTTGTTTAAGGTCTCCCTCTGATCCTTGCGGAACGCCGGGTCGCCCGTTTCTGGAAGCCGTTGGACCGAAGCCCACGTACCTTCCTTGTTATTAAAGCTTAATTTCCACGTCGACGCCGGCAGCGAGGTCGAGCTTCATCAGCGCGTCAACGGTCTGCGGAGTCGGATCTACGATATCGAGAAGGCGCTTGTGGGTACGCATTTCGAACTGTTCGCGGCTCTTCTTGTCGACGTGCGGCGAACGGTTGACCGTAAATTTTTCAATGCGCGTCGGCAGCGGTACTGGACCGCGCACGCTGGCACCGGTGCGCTTGGCCGTCGAGACGATTTCGCGTGTCGAGGCATCGAGGATCCGGTGATCAAACGCCTTGAGGCGGATGCGGATGTTCTGGCCGTTCATACGACTTATCCTTGTTCATGTTAGTTGCGGTTTCCGTGGAGAAACGCGCATTGAACTTCGTTTGATGTTCGGCCAGTCCGCTAATTTTTCAAAGATCGGAGGGACAAGGTTTCCCCTGCCCCTTCCTATTTGAGCGGCCGTGGCCGGCCTGTACTTTCGCGATCGCACTATGCCGACGCACCATGCAAATCACGCTTGCGCGCCATTTGCACTATTTCGGCGTCGTCGGCAAGCCGTGCGACCAACTAAATCATGCTGGGCGGCTATGTCCGAGGCGCATAACAATGCGCCTCGCCTCATTCCGCCCGTTCGCCGATTACTCGACGATCGAAGCAACGATGCCGGCGCCGACGGTACGGCCACCTTCGCGGATAGCGAAGCGCAGCTTTTCTTCCATCGCGATCGGAACGAT
>NZ_LMDT01000021.1:0-105677 GCF_001425885.1 Ensifer sp. Root1252
CTGGCCCTTCTTGACGTTGATGGTGCGGCCAGTCTTGGCAGCTGCCACCAGAAGGTCGGTCTGGCGCGACAGGAAGGCCGGGATCTGCAGGATGTCGACAGTCTCGGCGACGACGGCGCACTGCTCCTCGGTGTGGACATCGGTCAGGACCGGGAAGCCGAACTCCTTCTTGAGATCGGCAAAGATCGCCATCGCTGTGTCGAGGCCGATGCCGCGCTTGCCCGAAAGCGACGTGCGGTTCGCCTTGTCGAAGGACGATTTATAGACCAGGCCGATATCCAGCGACTTGCACAGTTCGGCGAGCTTTCCCGCCATCATGAAGGCGTGCTCGCGGCTTTCCATCTGGCAGGGGCCGGCGATCAGCGACAGGCGCTCCTTCTGCGAGAAGGCGACCTGCTTGGCACCTTCACCGACGACTACTCTGGCATTCGTTTCCATGTTAAATATTCCCCAGCCTAACAAACCATAGTCGCCAAATCGGATCCGCGTGCGGTGACCTACCTAAGTGGCGGATATTCATGCCACAGCAAGCTGATGGCAAGGCCGAGCTCAATACTCGCGTTACCGCCGCGAGTCCAGGTTGTGGCGACATCAGGACATTTGCAGTTCGATTCACCGCCTGCATTGTTGGCCTAGCGTAAAAAAAAGACTATCAGCGCTGAGATTGTTAATAACACCGCAGAACCTGCAGGAACAATGCATCATGGAATTGAGACAAGCATCAGCGGACGAGCGCAGCGGTTTTCCTGCATTGGAGTCGGTCGGCAGGACGCTGACGACGGCGATGGCAGGCATCAAGGCGCTGGCCGATCACCTCGGCGCCGACGCGACGTTTGCGCAAAGCATGGTCGAGGCGATCGAGCTCATCGGTGAAAGCCAGGGGCGCGTTGTCGTTTCCGGCGTCGGCAAGAGTGGCCATATCGGCCGCAAGATGGCGGCGACCATGGCATCGACAGGCACTTCCGCCTATTTCGTCCATCCGACGGAGGCGAGCCACGGCGATCTCGGCATGGTCACGTCGCAGGACGTACTGATCCTGTTGTCCTGGTCGGGCGAAACGGCGGAACTCGCCAACATGCTCACCTATGCCAAGCGCTTCAAAGTGCCGGTCGTTTCGATCTCGTCCAACCGTGACAGTGTGCTGGCCCGCAACTCCGAAGTGCCGATCGTGCTGCCGAAGGTTCAGGAAGCCTGCCCGCATGGGCTGGCGCCGACGACGTCTGCGATGCTGCAGCTTGCGGTCGGCGACGCGCTGGCCATCGCTCTGCTCGAGCGCCGCGGTTTCTCCGCCGAAGATTTCAAGACGTTCCATCCCGGCGGCAAGCTGGGCGCGCAACTGCGTCACGTGCGTGAACTGGCGCATGCCGGCGAACAGATGCCGCTCTTGAGCGTCGGTCGCCCGATGAGCGAAGCCGTCATCGAGATGTCCTCCAAGGGCTTTGGTGTCGTCGGCATCGTCGACGAGGATGGCAGGCTGGCCGGCGTCATCACCGATGGCGACCTTCGTCGCCACATGTCAGGCGATCTGCTCACCCAACCTGTGGAAGCGGTCATGTCACTCAATCCGAGAGTGATCGACAATGATATCCTGGCTGGCGTTGCAATAAAGGAAATGCAAGAAGACGAGATAACGGTACTGTTCTTGGTGGACCGTGATCAACGGGCATGCGGTATCCTGCATATCCATGATCTGCTACGTACAGGTGTTGTCTAAATGGTAATTGCTCATTGTATGAGTGTATGCAGGTCGCGCTGAAAATAGCGCGACCACAGGATTGCCCCCGTCAGCTTGACGACGCCAACGGTGCGTTAGGCGTAGCAATGAGTGGGCCCAAGTACCATTCCTGCTGAGTGGCATCGATCCACCAATGAGCGCAGCAGCCAACCCTCTGAATCGTCAACGCAACATCGATGGAACTCGTCCTCAGAAGCCGCGATCTCCGCGATCGAAGCAGCGGAGACTTCCAGCATATGGATTGCTCCAGCGGCATCCACTAAGAACACGTCTCCGCCCACGCGTTAAGTCGCATGGCGGTTGTCTCATCGGCGAGGAAGTCTGAGCAGTTCTGTTACATTCGCCAATGAAGGCGGGCCGGCAATTTTGCTGCAGGCTCAGACTCCCTCGATGCACAATTTATGAGTTCACATTTTAGGCGTAACCTTTTCCTACCAACCAATCCCCAAGCAATTGAACTCCCTTCGAAAAACTAACGCTGGCAGAAATGTTTAATTGACGACGCATATCTTCAGTATCTGCTACCGCCCAGCGTACATCCCCCGCCCGGAACTTTCCCGAGACTTCAGGAGCCGGCGCGTTATTCAGAGCTGCAATCTCCCTTGCTGCGTCCAACACTGTGGTTGCAATCCCGGTGCCAACATCCAGAACACGAATACCATTCGGAAGGCGCTCGAGTGCGGCTTTGCAGGCGCGCGCAACGTCATCTACAAAAATGAAATCGCGCCCAATTGCGCCATCCTCGTATACGTCGATAGCCGCTCCGCTGCGTGCAATGCGGTAAAAAATATTGATGATACCTGTGTAGGCATTAAAAGGCGCCTGTCCCGGGCCATACACATTCTGAAATCGAAGTATAGACAGAGGCACGTTCATCGCAGTGCACCAGGCAGACAGGATATTTTCCTGCGATAGCTTTGTTGCACCATACACACTGATTGGCTTAGGAACTGCAGAATCCGCGCTTTGGCGAATAGGCGTCAGTTCCACTCCATCCTCGTCCCTGAAACTCCAAACTCCGGCCGCCAGGTCAGCAGGCTTACGGTTCCCCGGATAGATGATCTTTCCGTCTTTACTGTGCCATGCCCCTTCTCCATAAACAGCGCGACTCGATGAAAGGAGGATATGATCAGGAAAGACGTTCGCCGATGACAATGCGTCCAACATGCGCGTAGTGCCAACGACGTTCGTCTCAGCATGGCGCGATGATGCCGTTAATGACTGACCGGTTCCAGTCTCGGCCGCAAGATGCACAACAATGGACGGCCTCCATTCTGTGAGAAACTCAGTCCAAGTGTTCCCATCGCATATGTCTGCGACTTGAAGGCGAACATAGTCCGGCAAACGCTCCGGGCGGCTCCGTGTTGGGTGAATCTGAGGATGCAGATTATCAAGAGCGATTATCGGTAATCCGAAACCCTTGATAAGCGAAGCCAGTTCACAGCCAATGAAACCGGCACCACCTGTTATCAATATACAATCCTTGGTTCCCATAAACTTTGCTTCCTGACGTTCAAATATGCGGGATTTCGCGTAGGCGTGCCATCCATATATTCGGTGCACAATGGTGTAAAGCATGGTAACCGGCCGATTGTTACCGCGTAGATTTTTCTTTGATGCGCGCGATGAGCTCTTGGTTGTCGACAAAGCTGTCTAGGAAGTCGTTCCAGGCTTTGGGGGAACGGCGAGCAGCAGAGAGCATCTCGTTAAGCTCATCGATGCCATCGTCGGTCAGCTCGGTCCTCATCGTCACTGTATACGATGCTGATGATACTTCCGTAGGAGAGGTTGTCGTCGTTGCTGACGATCGCCTTAAGGAGTTCCGGGTCTTCGTCGAGCATTTCGGCGACATGGTTGATGGTGAAGACGTGGGTTATGGTTGCCATCAGGCGGCTTCGGCGCAGATGGCGGCGACGGGCGACCAATTCCAAGGGAGCAGTTCGTCGAGCCTATTGATCTTGTGGTCGTGGATGCGGTCGAGCACATCGGCCAGATAGGCCTACGGATCGATGCCGTTCATCTTCGCCGTCTCGATGATCGTCATGGCACGCGCCAAGGTCTCCGCGCCGGTGTCCAAGCCGGGCTCATAATGCCGGGTTTCTGACGTTTGAATCTATGGTCGCCTATCCCTTCCATCCCCTGGCTGGCCAAACTGTGTTGGTAACCGGCAGCCACGAGCACAACGATGTTCAATATCTGCTCATTCGGCAATCGAGTGGTGGTTCGTTCCAAATCCCCGCATGGATGTTTGATCCCGCGACGTGTTCGATTGGGATCGTCGCTGACCCGCGCCTTTCCGCAACGAAACTCGTTGAACTGCGCGCTTTGATCGATTCTCTCGTAACCTGTTGCTCGGTGCAAGAAGCCGAAGGGATAGGCCATGAGAAAGCAATTTCGCATCCAATTGGATCTGTTCGTCACGGCCCGGCCGATGGATCTGAGCGACACCCAGCGCCGGGAAGCATTGACACTCCTGCAACTACTGCTGACGGAAGCGTCGGCAAAGCTGCCCACCGAGCGGTGCGTCGACGGCAGAAAGGAGGCGGGCAATGAGTAAGATCACCATCGACCATCTTGCCCTCAGCGCCTTCATCTACGTCCGGCAGTCAACGGCATACCAAGTTGCCAATAATCTGGAAAGCCAAAGACGGCAGTATAGTCTGGTGGAGCGCGCTCGACAGTTGGGTTGGGAGACCGTCGAGATCGTGGATGATGATCTTGGACGATCCGGAAGTGGAACGGCCCGACCGGGATTCGAGAAACTGTTGGCGGCGATATGTGAAGGTCGGGTGGGAGCAGTCGTGTCGCTTGAGGCGTCACGTCTGGCACGCAACGGTCGTGATTGGCACACCTTGCTGGAATTCTGTGGCCTGGTAGGCACGCTTATTGTCGATGAAGAGGCCATTTATGATCCGCGCTCGCCTAACGACCGGCTCCTTCTTGGCATGAAGGGCACGATGAGCGAGATGGAGTTATCGGTTTTTCGGCAGCGATCTGTCGAAGCTATGCGCCAAAAGGCGCGGCGCGGCGACCTTCATCTGACCGTTGCGGTCGGATACGTGAAGACGGATGACGTCCGTGTCGAGAAGGATCCAGATCGGCGCGTTCAGGAGGGCATTCTGCTCGTCTTCCGCAAGTTCGCCGAACTTCAGACTGCCCGCCAAGTGCTGCTCTGGTTCAGACGTAAGCGTTGCGAGCGCCCCACATTTCATTGAATTTCAGTTCGCGCATAATCCCGATCTTTCGAGATTGAGAGGTGGGAATGATGGATCTGGTGCCAGTCGAGAGCGACGAGCAAGTTGTGCCGCATAGTGCTGATGACTGTCATCAGCACTATGCGCAAGGTAATGCAGAGCGGGCTCGATCGACGTCACGTCGTGTCGAAGTCATCATCGGCGAGGATCGCCGCCGTCGATGGAGCCCGGAGGACAAGGCGAAGATCACAGCGGCGAGTTTTGTGCCCGGGGCCAATATCTCTGCCGTTGCGCGTCAATACGGCGTCAGTCAAGGCTTGTTGCACTATTGGCGTCACTGCGCCCGCGAGAGCGCATCGGATGAGCAGGAGATGCGTTTCGTGCCGGTCGTGAAACTTGGTGACGAACAGCCTCAACCATGTCTCGGGAGGTCGCTGACTGTTCGCGTTGAGATTAACGGCGCTTGTGTCGTTATCGACGGCGGCGTTGATGAGCAGGCGTTGCGGACGGTGTTCAGCGCGCTGCGGGGTTCGGCTTGATCACGCTTCGATCGGATTTACGGATCCTGATTGCTTCCAAGCCGGTCGATTTTAGGAAAGGCATAAATGGTCTGGCAGCGCTGGTATCAACCACGCTTGGCGCGGACCCTTATTCGGGCGACGTGTATATCTTCCGCAGTAAGCGCAATGATCGTTTGAAGATGGTGGCTTGGGACGGCAGTGGCATGGTGTTGGTGACCAAGGTTTTGGAAGATCGTCACTTTACCTGGCCTGCCGTTCGTGACGGGGCCGTTCATCTCAGCGCCAGCGAAATGGCGCTTTTGTTAGATGGTCTGGACTGGACAAAAGTAGAGAAGAGGCCCGTGAAGCGCCCTACAAAAATAGCGTGATCTTATTGTAATCCATGGACAATTCCGCGACTTTTGGCTAGTGTTTGCCATGCTCAACCGTGGCCAACACCTGCCTCGGGACCCAGACATTCTGGTCGGTATGGTCCTGGAAAGAGACGCTGAAATCGAGCGTCTGAAGGGCATGTTGAAGGCTGCCAACGCGCAACCTTTTGGGCAGAAGTCCGAAAAGTGCATTGCGGTTCTCGAAGGGCAGATCCGTCTCGATCTAGGGGACGCGGAGCTTGACGTTGCGGTGGATGCGACCAACGATGAGCCAAAGCCCGCCAAGGCGCCGCGTCAAGCAAGCTCCAAATCTCAACCTCGCCGTAACCTCGGTGCCCTCCCTGAACATCTTGAACGCGTCGTTGAGGTCATTGAGCCATCATCGTTGGAATGTGCCTGCTGCCAGGGGCAACTCCATCGCATTGGTGAAGAAGAAAGCGAGGCCCTCGCGTCACGGCCGGCCACGCTTTATGTTCTGCGCACGGTGCGACCGAAGTATGCCTGCCGGGCTTGTGAAACCGGCGTTGTTCAGGCCAAAGCGAAACCGCGGTTGTTCGATGGCGGCCTGGCGACGACGGCCATGATCAGCAATGTGGTCGTATGGCGATATGCCTGGTACCTGCCACTCAACCGCCAGGTCCAGATGCTGAAAGGACAAGGCGTCCGTTTAGACACATCAACGCTTTGCGGTTGGGTGAAACGGTCAGCCTGGTGGCTGAAAACACTCTACGACAAGCTTTTAGCTTACATTCACAGCCATAGCCGGGTGTTTGTGGACGAGACCCGGATGCCTGTCCTGAAAAAGGGCAGGAAACGCGCCAAGATCTGTCAATTCTGGGCGCATGCGGTGGACGATCGCCCATGGAACGGTCCTGCGTATCCTGCGGTTGCCTATGTGTTTGCCCAAGGTCGGGGCAAGGCAGAAATCCAGTCGCAACTGGCCAGCTACAGTGGGCTTCTGCAAGTTGATGCGTATAAAGCTTATAAGAGTTTGACCCGACCCGGTCGTAAGTCCGGACGGATTACACTTGCCTATTGTCTGGCCCATGCGCGCCGCAAGTTCGTCGATGTGTATAAGAAATACAAATCGGAGCTGGCCAAAACGGTGATCGAGCGCCTGGCCGAAATCTATGCGATTGAAGCTAAAATCCGCGGCACGAGCGCCGAACATCGCCTATCTGTTCGTCAGGCGAAAACCAAAGGCTTGATGGCTGACCTGAAAGCGCTTCTGATGGATACGATCAAGGATATATCCGCCAAGGACCCTGTCGCATCTGCCATCAAGTACACTCTGGGTCTTTGGTCTGGCCTAACGCTGTTCCTGGAGGACGGTAGGCTTGAGGTCGATTCCAACACCGTGGAGCGCAATATGAGAGGTATTGCCGGACCTGAGTCATTGTGCACTCCCTATCTAAGTGTCTGTAAACATTGGAAGCGTCTCCGTGTCAGTGGTGCGACACGGGCGACCCTTTCGGGCTATCGCGGCCTGAACCGTCGCGGAAGTAAGGTCGCTGGCGCGGATTTGATACGGCACGCCGGGAACCACCTGCTCGGCAGACAACACGTTGGTCTTGATAAGGTGGCGTATTCTGTGGTTCGTCACGCCCAAAGTCGCCGCCGCCTCTGTCATGGTAAGCCATTCGCCCTCTTTATCGGCTGATTTGTACGCGTGAATGGCACGGACCCGCCTTACGGAAGCGACACGGTGTGCGGTCCAGGTTTTTCCTTGACCCGTGGGCATACCCATTCCATTCGATTGAGCGACGCGGCGATATGTTCATCGGGCCAGCGTCCTGCCATGCTCCGCATCACTGCCAAAGCATCTTCCGTTGTGGCGCAACCGTGTTCACCGCTCTGAGGCTTGCGCACTCTCAGTTCCGAGTGCTGACCGCCTTTCCAGTGGATTGTCAGCACCACGTCGCGCACTTCATCGTCAACATCGACAACAATGTCGGCGATCAATGTACGCAGCAGTTGCTGGCGCACGCGCATGGTGACATCCGGCGACTCCCAGGCCGCCTGCAGATTGTCGGCGAGGTTTGCGAAAGTGCCCGTGTCAACTTCGATGGTTGAAGGACTATCTGCAGGCTTGCGCACTTCCAGATCACGGACGCGGCGTAGCGCCGTTTCCCAATTCTTCTCAAGCTGTGCAGCAATCAGGCGGTTGTCTGGATCGCATGCCGCATAGCGGCGCTCGGCGAGGCTTGCCTCGTAGCGGGCCTGCCGCAGTTCCAGATCGTGAATGTGGCGCTGTTCTTCCTGTCGCTCCCGGTGCATCCGCTCTGCTTCAAAAGTCGCCTCGATCGCTAGTGGTTCTACCGCGCGCAACAACTCGCGCGCAACCGCCGCATCGACCTTCGAGCCGCCGAACGTCATGCAACGGGGCAAGCCCATCATCAGGTTCTGTTTATAGCAGCGATAGACAGGATTTTGTGGATTTCCCGTATAGGCAACACTCAGTCGCCGTCCACACCGTCCGCAAGTCAGGAGACCCGACAACAACGCTTTGCCGCCGCGGCCCGATTTGGTTCCGCCCGAACGGCCATAATTGTTGAGCGCCAGTTGCTGTTGGTTGCGCTCGTACTCTTCCCAACTGATGTAACCTTCGTGATGGTCCCGGATCATCACTTCCCAGGTGCCGGCCGGCTTGCCGTGCCCGTAGCTGCGCCGCGCCCTCCCATCGACGATGGCTGTCCGCTTCTCGCTCTTTCCATAGACGTAGACGCCGGCATAGAAGGGGTTCTTCAGGATGCCGATGACATTCCGGTAACGGACTGGCGTCCAGACAAAGCTGGTCATGCGACCTTCGTCCGACGGCCGCGGGAAGTGGATATTGTCCCGTGTCATCGACAATAGCACCTGGCGTGCGCTTCCAAGCTCACGGAAGCGTGCGAAGATGGACCGGATCACGTCCTGCAGCCGCAAATCCGGATCAAGCCCGAGCCCCGCCTCTCGATGCCAAATGTACCCGAACGGAACGGAAAGTCGCAGTTCGCCACGGCGCGCCTTCGATCTGGCGGCATCGAGCATCCGGGCTCTCAGCACGCCCAGTTCGAACTCGCTGATACTGCCCTTCATTCCCAGCAGCAGCCGATCGTTGGGTCGACACGGATTGTAGACGCCGTCATGGTCAATGACGCGGGCTTCGACCAGGCCGCATAGTTCGAGCAGGTGATGCCAGTCCCGACCGTTGCGCGCAAGCCGTGAAGCATCGAAGCATAAGACGGCACCAACTTGGCCAGCGCATAAAAGGGCGACAAGACGGTCGAAACCAGGGCGCGCGACAGTTCCGCTGGCAGAGCGCCCGAGGTCGTCGTCGATGGTCTCGATGTCGCTGAAGCCGTGTTGTCGCGCAACGTCAACAAGATCATACTGCCGTCGCTGGCTTTCCAGATTTGTCATGACCTGCGATTGCGTGGACTGCCGTACGTAGACGATGGCTTTGCGCGCGAGCAGCGCTGTCGGAATCAAATCAGTGTTGCTCATCGTTGAGCTCCTCGACGACGAGGCCTGCGGCCTGCATCAGCAGGCAAGCCAGCGTTGAAATCGCCTTCTTGCGATCCTTGTCGCTCAGTCCGTCGAGCATCCGGGTTTTGAATATCAGGTCGAGCTGCCGGCCCGACGCCGGCACCAGCGTATTGCGGGATCTCATCATGGTCCTCCTGAGTGATTCTACGTCCACTTCGGAAGGGTGCCGCTTTGGTGCCGCCAGAGACCAGCCTGTTCAATTCGATTAGCGTCGCAAGATCGACGCGTGGCGTTCCCATGGTCATGCCGCGGCAGACCAAGGGATCGATCATCCACCCTGAGATCGCGATGACGACACCTGTCGGCCCCAGAACCTTCAAAAACCGGCCTGTCGCTCGTTCTTCAACACGGCGAATGGAAACCCTCTGGCCAAAATAAGGATGCCAGCGATAAACAACCTCAACTTCATCGCCGACATGGGCAGAATGAACGGGGCATTGCTCTCGGCAGGAAGTCGTGGTTGTTCAGCGATAGCGTCGACGGAGCCAAGGCAAGCGCCGTTATCTATAGCCTGATGCTGACTTGCCGGGCCTGTGGCATCGACCCATTAGCCTGGTTGCGCAACGCTCTTACGGAATTACCTCAACGCGCTGTCGATGCTGAACTCGACGACCTGTTCCCGTTCAACTTCCCCAAAACGTCCAACGCATAACCAAGCCGGATACCGTTACCAATCCGAAGGCGATCCATGGGTGTCGCAGGCGTCAACGTGCGGGGAAAATCGCGCTTACTTTTCACGGCCATTTGTTAGCGTGTCGGGGACCACCACACTTGCCACTTCTAGTCACAAAATTCTGCTTGCATCATCTAGGAGTGTTGTGAGATACGCGGGGCGTATATATCGGACGTTGTTTTTACCAAGGATTAACGCTATGTGGATCTCCCTTACGATAAGAGGCCAAGGCAAAACAGTAATCGACTTTAGCAAAGTGTTGCACGTCAACGAACACAGAGACGGCACGGTCGTCGCCTTCAGCCCAACATTGCCGACGAAAGAGAATATTACTGTCTCCAAGACAATCGTCGTACAGGAGCCGATTGCGATTATTGAGAAGCTTCTTAAAGCTAAATCGCCTAGGCTATGATATCCTCTAATGGACATGAATAGATCTCGGCGAGGCATTTTGTTGCCGCGCCTACTGATATCCCGGTGCACATGAATTTCGAGCCCATAACCATCCGCGAACGTAATGCCGGGCGGCGGGCGGAACCCATCGCGGATGCCTTGTCACGCAAGCACAGGCCTTACCTCACAGAAGGCGATGCTAGCGCGAGGTATGGTCAAGGTCGACATCGTCACCGTCTGCATCACTGATGCTGAAATCGAAAATGCTCTGCAGCGCGCGCCTAATGCCTTGGTCGCGAGATGTTCCGGCCGCTTAGTGGAGCGAGTTCAGTTTACTTGATTTTCCGCAACCAGATTGACCCGCCAGTGAGACCACTGACGCCGAGAAATTCTGGATATGTCCGCGCAACAAGTTCGCGCTCATGAAGCCCAAATGCATCATTGAAGAAGATCACTTCGAAACTGTCATTACCCTCCAAAAAGGCATGAAGCATGTAGGCTTCGTTCCACGATCTGTTGTCACCGATGACCCAGTGAGGCGGGTAATCGAATGGGAAAAATATGTCGTGAACGTGGACGATCACTCCTACAGGAATATGACTTAAGATCTCCGTGTAAAGATAAACAACATCGGAACCGCTCTTCGCCACGTGAGTGGAATCTATGAAAAGAATATCATCGTTGCCCAGTTCTTGAAACCAACTAAGCGGTATTTCCTGGACGAAACTTTTCTCAATGCGGGAGCGCTGGCGATCAGCATCATTGAGTAGAGTGTCGAGGCGGACCTCTGGGTACGGTTCGACGAAACGAAACTCCATTTCCCAGTCGGCATTCTGAGCAACGTCCAATGCCAAAGCAGATGAGAAGCCAGAGCCTACTTCGAAGTACTTCGACGGCTTAAAATGGTTTAAGATGCCAACAAGAATGGAGGCGTCTGATATTCCGTAATAAATGTTTTCCAGAAAATAGCGATGCCCTTGCGTTTGCTGTTTTTGGAACGGGTAATCCTTCATGTGCGGCACAAACGCTCCCCACAGTTCCGTCATTTTATCGATGTTTACGTTTTCCACGGCATTTCGGTTCTGGCGCGATTGCCAACGTCGCATGTAGTATGGGCTCAAGGAGTTTGGGTTGACCACAGGTGAATAGAAGTGTCCTCCCGGGGCCTGAGATCTCACTCCTAATTTAACAATGCCTTGCTTAAGATTTGAAAGAAGTTCATTTTGTTCCAAAGCTACAGTCGGAGGTATCTTATCTTCGAGCTCGAGGAGTAAGGCAAATAACTCCGAATGATAATGCGGTGGCAAGTTCATTCAATGCTCCAATAGATGGGCTCCTTGAGCTGATCATCAACTCGTAACACCCAAAAGCGCTGGCTGTCAAAGTAGAAAGCAATCGACACCTCAACCCAGACCGGGTTTGCTGGAGACGCTGATCCCGTGGGGACGCCAAGTGCGTTCTGACATTGGCGGGTTTTCGCGTCGTGACCTCGTGACCTGGCATCCCTTCCGGATGATAAGGGATAGAGAGGGTATTTGGCATGTTTTATCGATACGCGCTGCCTACCATCGGAGAGTGGCGATGGAGAGCGAAATGCCTAAATACAGGGCGCATCGTCGGCGAAAGGCGCTGCTCGAAACCGCGGAACAGCTCGCAGAAACGGCTATAACCATAACCATCGGGATGGACGCTGCGATACTCCTCCCACAGGATCAGCAGTGTCACGCCGGGCTTCTTCAGCTCAATGGAAAGCTCCGCCCAGTTCGGCTCGTGACGTCGCCGCTGGCCCTGTTTGACGCCGGCGCGGATGAAAAGCCGATCCACCTGGCTTGACGGCGATGCGATCGCACCGACGCCCTATAGATCGGCACCCCGGCTGCCGCCGCCGGGATCATCTTTCGGGGGTTTCTCGGGTAGCGGGTATCGGTATAATGCTCGCATTGCGACAGGAGAAATTTCCCATGAGCTACAGCTATTTTGATAAAATTCTCCCGAACCATTTGGTCGAGATTACGGATCGCAATATGTCTATGGATCTCTTTCGTAAATCGGTCTCAATGGTCGAGGTCGAATTGTTTTCCTATTGCAACAGGCGATGCTGGTTTTGTCCCAACGCACATATTGACCGCATCAGCGGCAATATCCACATGGCCTCACAAACATATACGGCGATCATTTCCCAACTTGCGGAAATCGACTACGCGGGCGTGATTACCTTCAGTAGATACAACGAGCCTTTGGCTGACAAAATCATCATCGAGAGGCTTAAAGAAGCACGAACCGCTCTCCCTAAGGCAAAGCTGCACACCAATACCAATGGCGACTACTTGGACATGGAATATCTCGCTGAACTTTATGACGCGGGCATGCGATCGCTAAATATACAGCTTTACCTTAAAAACCACGAGAAATACGATCACGACAAGACGATAAAGCGCGGCCAACAAACGCTACGAAGGCTAAAACTTCCTTACACCGTTACCATAGATCAACCAGGCGTCTGGTATGAAATGCAACTGGACTACAAAGATATGAAGCTTCGACTGTATGGTCGGAACTTCGAATTGAACGGAACAAGCCGAGGTGACCAGGTCGACATTAAAAGAGACTATGTTCGCGTGCTGCCGTGCAGTCAGCCTGTCTGGGGAATCTATATTGATTACAACGGGAAAATGGTACCCTGCTGCAATTTCCGATCGGATATCGATGAGCATGCGGAATACATCATAAGCGACCTAAATTCGGACCCCGATATATTTCGAAGCTACTCAAGTTCTTTGGCGGCCAACTTCAGACGCTCTATGCTTACCTACGAACCCAAATCCGGCCCCTGCTCGAACTGTCACTTCGGTCTTGAGGAATTGAATCCGGAGCGCCAAGCTAGGATTAGACAGCTTTTAGCCAGCGAACTGGAACTGACTGTTTGATGCCATGGGATGGTGACCTTGGGAAGCTACGCATCAGCAAGCTGCTGAAGATCAGAATGGTTCGGGAGCCAGTCTGGTAAGACGATTTTCTTTGAGACCCACCCATCGAGAAACCGAACGTCCCCTGAGCTCACCACCTCACCTGGGCGGCCAACCAGTTTCAGCGTAACCGGCCTATCGCTATAGCGCGACGATCAGGATGAGACGGCTCACCTTGATTGCCGCCGCGCACTATCGCGGAGATTTCGCCTTGACGGTAAGCGGGTAGGCCATCCCACGTAGCGCGGTTTCGAAAGATCGTGAGCGCTACGAACAGCCCACCTTTCCTTTTGTGATCGAGGCCGCGAGATAAGCTCCTTCACCGAAGAAGCGGAACGGGATGGTTGGAGATCGCGCTGATGCCATGCTTGAAGTCATGGATGAAGACAGGCATGAGGGAAAATATCGTCGGATCGAGATGATCACCGGTCGTCGCCAGCGGCGGAATTGGACTGACGAGGAGAAGGCGCGCATCCTTGCGGAAAGCGCGGAACCTGATGTGAACATCTCGGCCGTTGCTCGGCGCTGGGGCGTCAATCGCGGCTTGTTGAATGTTTGGCGTCGGGAGGCTGGGCTGACCACTCGTCCCTCGGCCAAGGTCTGCGCGCAGCAGGCGATGTTCGTGCCGGTAACGGTGGTCGGCGATCAAGCGGCCCACCAGGGCTCTCAATCGGATGCCGCCCACTTCGCCGCAGGTCGGATTGAGATCGAGATTGCTGGCGCGCACATGACCGTGATCGGTACGGTGGCGCCCGAGTTGGCGCAAGCGATCGTGGCGGCGTTGCGGGGTCGCCGGTGATCGGACTTTCCCCTGGTGGAGTGAAGATCATGGTTGCGACGCAGCCTGTCGACTTCCGGCGCGGCATGAATGGCCTGGTGGCATTGGTGGCATCGGCGCTTGCGGCTGATCCGTATTGCGGCGACGTGTTCGTGTTCCGCGCCAAGCGTCTCGATCGACTTCGCTGCATTTATTGGGACGGATCCGGCATGATCCTGGCGACGAAGTGGCTTGAGGCGGGCAAGTTTGTTTGGCCGCCGATCCGCGGTGGCGCCATGCAGATGACGCGCGAAGAGTTCTCGCTTCTGCTGGCCGGCATTGACTGGACAAGGGTGAAGCAGAACCCGGTAAAACGCCCCTTGAAAGTAGGTTGATCCTATTGGTTTTGCTTGATGATTCCGGCCTTCGTGGTAGGATCCGTCATGCCGCTTCGACACGATTCCTTGCCCCAGGACGCTGCGCGATTGACCCGGATCATTCTCTCGCTCAACGAAGAGAATGCCGACCTTAAGGCGCGTGGCCTTCCTTGAGGGCCAGCTTTTTGGGACGAAATCGGAGAAGATGACGACCATCGATCCGACACAGGCGATCCTTGACCTTGGCGATCTGAGCGACATTCCCGTTGCTGCCAATGACGATGTCGCGCCGGTCGGTGAATACAAAACGCAGGCACGGCGATCGCCAGCTCGCAATATCGGCCACTTGCCCAAGCACCTTCCGCGTTATGACGAGCTCATCGAGCCGGAGAGCAAGGTCTGCCCCTGCTGTTCGTTCGAGCTTCATTGCATCGGAACGGACGTCAGCGAGGCGCTCGACATCGTGCCTGCCGTTGTCCGGGTGAAACGGACGACCCGACCACGCTATGCCTGCCGGGCATGCGAGAATGCCATTGTCCAAGCGCCCGCACCAGCACGCGTGATGGATGGCGGCATGGTGACCACGGCATTCGCAGCTCATATCGCGGTTTCGAAGTTCGCCTGGCATCTCCCGCTCCATCGCCAGGCGCAGATGATGGCCTCCTGCGGCGTGACCATTGATCGAGGCACGCTCGGCGCCTGGGTCACGCGGGTCGCCTGGTGGCTCGAGCTTCTCTACGATGCGCTCACCGCCTTCATCCGCTCGCAGCCGAGGGTGTTCTGTGATGAGACGCCGCTTCCGCGGCTCGATCCGGGGCGCAAACGAACCAAGGTCTGCCAGTTATGGGCGCAAGCGGTCGACGATCGCCCATGGAATGGTCCGGCGCCGCCGGCGGTGGCCTACACTTTTGCCGAAAGCCGTAGCGCTCGCGAGGTCGAGGGGGCAACTGTCGTCGTTTGCCGGCGTGCTTCAGGTAGACGGGTACCAAGCCTATAAAACCATGGTCAAGCGTCGTGGAAAGAGCAATGTCGTCTCCATGCGACTGGCCTTCTGTCTTGCCCATGCACGACGCAAGTTCGTCGATGTCGTCAAACTGACCGACTCTTCGGAGGCTTTGTCGATCCTCGCCAGGATCGCCGAAATCTATCGCATCGAAGCGGACTTGCGCGGGGAAAATGCCGATACCCGGCTTATCGTTAGGCGTCGCGATACCGCTCCCGTCATGAAAGTGCTGAAGGCCAAGCTCACGGAATTGAGCAACGAGGTGTCGGCGAAGTCGGCGCTTGGCAAGGCGGTCTCCTACACACTCAACCACTGGGGCGGGCTGACTGCCTTCCTCGATGATGGCCGCGTCGAGGTAGACTCCAATGTAGTCGAGCGTTCGATGAAGTCGGTGGCTCTGACGAGAAAGAACTCGCTGTTCGTAGGCAGTCCCGGCGGCGGCAAGACCTTCGCGGTCATCGCATCCCTCGTCAACACCTGTAAATTGAACGGCGTGGATCCCGAGGTCTGGCTTGCCGATGTGCTGGAGCGGATCATCTCCGGCAAAGTGACAGCCAACGAGATGGAAAGTCTCCTGCCTTGGACCTGGAAGGCTGAGCGTGAAGCGATGACACAGCAGGAGCGACGGGCGGCATGACACAGAACAGTCAGCAGACGACGGAACGACCAAAGCTCGGCGACGAGGCGTTCGAAGCCTTTATCAGGGGACGTCGTCCGGCATCGCCAGTTTGGTCAATGAGCGGTCTCGATGGCTACCTTACGGCGCTCATCATCGGTCCGAAGTTCATCGACCCACGCCAATGGATCCCGGAGTTGACCGGTCCGGATGCCCTGAACCTGCCGATGGAAACAACCGAACATCAAGCCGTGCAGACGATCGTTGCAGAGTACAACCGCATCTCGGCAAGCCTTTCCGAAACACCGAAAAAACACCGGCCCAGGTTCACCAGGATCGATGATCAGACCTTTGATATCTTCGATTGGGACCTCTGCTTTCTGCTGGGAACAGGATACGCGCCTAAGCTTTGGAGGCCCGTCCTTCGAGGTCATGCCGTCACCGGGGATATCATCGCACCCATCCGCAAGCTGGGCGAGGCAAAACGGAAAGCGACAAGCCAGGATGCTGCTGACGTCGCCGGGGGTCAATTTCTCATTTCGCCTGACAAAGCCTCCTGCCTCAGCAATCTGCCCATAATCACGAGGTGCACAGTAAGCGGGTAGGCCATCCCACGTAGCGCGGCATCGAAAGATCGCTCATTTTCGGCATGAATCATGCGGAGAAACCTATGAGCGACAGTGTGAATCAGGCTCGTGCCTTTGAGGTTCTGACGGCGACACCAATACGGACGAGGCGCACGCCACGAGATTGGCCGGATGCTGAGAAGGCACGGCTGATTGCGGAGACAATGCTGCCGGGGGCGAATGTATCAGCGATCGCCCGCGCTGAGGGGCTAGATCCCTCGCAGCTTTACGGCTGGCGTCGCAAGGCATTGGCCTCGGGATCGGTGGTGCCCCTTTCGAAAGAGGCTCATGAAAGGGTTAGTTTCGCGCGCGTCGAAGCTGTTGCAAGTTCACCGGTGGAGATCGTCATGGGTGACGTCGTGGTGCGCGTGGCCGGAGATATCGAGCCGGATCATCTTGCCAAGATCCTACGGGCGGTGCGCAAGGCATGATTGCGTCTGGCGTTGTCGTTTACGTCTCCTGCCAACCGGTCGACTTTCGCAAGGGAGCGGCTTCGTTGATGGCTTTGGTCAGGGATGGCGGTCTCGATCCTTTCAATAGCGCCCTTTACGTGTTCCGTTCCAAGCGGAAGGACCGTGTCCGGATCGTGTGGTGGGATGGCAGCGGGGTCTGTCTCTATTCGAAAGTTATCGAAGGAAATGGCTTTTGCTGGCCGGCAGCGACGGCGGCGCGCATCCGTCTGGATCATGCCCAGCTCATGGCCCTACTGGCCGGAATGGATTGGAAGAAGATCCGCCCGGCGACAATCAGGAGGCCGCTTTCGACGGGCTGAACCCCTCCAAGAAATCCCACGCATGTTACTGTAAACGCTAGGAAAAGATCATTATTTGTGATCTACTTCCTGCAATGACGTTCTCTGCTTCGGACCTTCCTGACGACGTTGATGCACTCAAGGCGATGATCGTCGCCATGAGCGCAGAAGGCGCCGCTGCCCGAGCGGAGATCACCCGGCTTGAGGCGCTCAAGAAGGATACGGACGAGCGGATAGCCACTCTCACTGCGATTGTGAAAGTGCTTGAGCGGGCTCAGAAAGGCACGCGCTCGGAACGGCTGCGACTGGGGATCAACGACGATCAGATCGACTTTGCGTTCGAGGAAGTCGAGACCGGCCTGGCAGCGATCGACAGCGAGCTCGACCAGTCACGGAAAGACAAGCAGAAGCGGGAAGCACGCCCGCGCAAGGGCTTTGCCGCCCATCTCGAGCGCATCGAGGAGGTCATCGAGCCTGAAATCCCCGAAGAATGCCGAGGTCTGGAAAAGGTTTTGATTGGCGAAGACCGATCCGAGCGGCTCGATGTCATCCCACCGAAGTTTAGGGTCATCGTTACCCGCCGGCCGAAATACGCATTCAGAGGGCGTGACGGTGTGCTGCAGGCTCTAGCGCCTGGCCATATCATCGAAGCCGGGCTGCCGAGCGAACGGCTCCTGGCTTACATCGCCGTGTCCAAATATGCCGACGGCCTTCCGCTCTACCGTCAGGAAACAATCTACCTGCGCGATAGCGTGACGCTGAGCCGCTCCTTGATGGCTCAATGGATGGGACATCTCGGCTTCGAGCTCAAGATCCTGGCCGATTACATCCTGGAGAAAATCAAGGCAGGTGAAAGGGTCTTTGCCGACGAAACGACATTGCCGACCCTGGTGCCTGGTTCGGGAAAAACAATGACGGCATGGCTGTGGGCCTATGCACGTGATGATCGGCCGTTCGGGGGATCAGGGCCACCAATGGTCGCCTATAGATTTGAAGACAGCAGAGGTGGGCGCTGTGTGGCCCGTCACCTGAGCGGCTTCAACGGCATTCTCCAGGTTGATGGGCACGGCGCCTATACGAGCATGGTCAAAGAGCAGGTCAAGGCAGGCAGCAACGAAACCATCACGTTGGCAGGGTGCTGGGCGCATGTCAGGCGCAAATTCTACGAACTGCATATCGGTGGTATCAATCACGCCGCGACAGCCTCGGTGAAGGCGATGAGCGAGTTGTGGAAGGTCGAGGACGAGATCCGGGGAAAGGATGCCAACCTCCGTGCTGCCGCACGACAAGAGCGGTCTGCGGCCATTGTCGCCAACCTTTTTGACATCTGGGAAAAGGAGCTGGCGAAGGTCTCTGGCAAGTCCAAAACCGCGGAAGCGATCCGCTATGCAATGACCCGCCGACAATCTCTGGAACGCTTTCTCGGTGACGGCCGCATCGAGATTGACTCCAATATCGTCGAGCGCGCAATCCGTCCCCAAACGATCACACGGAAGAATAGTCTATTTGCCGGAAGCGAAGGCGGTGGCAACACATGGGCCACGATCGCCACGCTTTTGCAGACAGCTAAAATGAACAACGTCGATCCGCTCGCCTGGCTGACACAGACCTTAGTTCGCATGGCCAACGGATGGCGCGCGCAGGATATCGACGCTCTGATGCCGTGGAACTTCGAGTCGAGCGTGGTCGGCTAACCGCTTACGGTGCACATAATCCCGGTTATGTAGATCTCTACATAAACGTGATGATCGGCCGTTCGGGGGATCAGGGCCACCAATGGTCGCCTATAGATTTGAAGACAGCAGAGGTGGGCGTTGTGTGGCCCGTCACCTGAGAACTAAGGTCTGTGTCAGCCAGGCGAGCGGATCGACGTTGTTCATTTTAGCTCGCATGGCCAACGGATGGCCCGCGCAGGATATCGACGCTCTGATGCCGTGGAACTTCGAGTCGAGCGTGGTCGGGTAACCGCTTACCCTTGACGCTGGCGATAAGGCGATAAGTTCTCCCTCATCGGCAAATCTGTCGAGGAGTTACTTCATCGGCCGGAAAACTCTACCATCCGCTGGTCCAGAAACCTGGGGCGGTTCATAGGCTACCGAGACTCTAATCGCAGCCGGATGAAAGTTCAGTGACAGGTCAGAGGACCTCCAAGACGGCTTGACGCTTGCGCCGCTCATCGCCGCTTTCATTTCGGATGGCACCGGATCGTTTCGAGGCCGCGGCGTTCGGCCTCTGGCAGCGCAGTCAGGCTCGCAACTCAGGATGACGCAGTCCAGCGCGCGCCCATCAGTTCCTGGATGTCAACCCGCACTCGAAGTGAAACGGCTGTCAGACCTTAGCATCTAACAATCGCTCGTCACATTCGACCTCCACAAAAGTTTGCGACATTTTTCTCAAATCACTTTCCCTTTGTTCTCGCTGCGAAACACTGACCGCTTGGGGGGTGACGGACTGCTCGGCCAGAAAGTGCTTTGAGAAAACCCTCATGACATGATCAACGCCAGCTTCATCGATTTCCCTAAGATCACTTGCATAGTATGCACCTGCCGCGTGCTGACCGGTTATAATCTCATATGAAGGGAAGTAATGCACCTGCTCAAATTCGCGGCTCAGGCTGTCGCAGACCACTCTGAGTACAGATTTCGAGTAGGTCGTCGAGACCAAGACGTGCCGGTCTTCCTTGGTTGCGACTAATGGGACTGGTGAAACAGTCAGGATAACTTGAGCTTTCGCATTGACCTTTTTCAATGCAGTGACAAAGTCGCGCATGTCATTAACGACTTCCTCATAGCTAAAATTATGAAAAATGTGTTTAGTGGGATCAAATCGCCCATCCGCGACGCCGGGGCAAACAGGGTAAACAACACCATCGCTGTCATTCATCCAAGTTTCCGTCAATCCCAGTGTGAATATAAAGTAATCCAGCCGCTGGAACATGTCACGGACGCAAGCCAAGTGATGATCACGATCTCGAACAAGTTCTGCCAAAGTCCGGTAGCCACCCGGCTGCACGGTGGGGCGTAGCGGGTCGACGAAAACGCCGGTCGTGTTCCAGTGATCGTCTTTCGGCTTCAGGTTTTCAAAGGCACGCCTAAATAGCTGCAATAGCTGGCGAGCTGTGTATATGTTGCCATAACGCGCGGAAAAAACTCCATAGTTATGTTGTTCTGCTACCGCAGGACTGAGCACCGGATGGATATTTTCTGCGATAAAGTAGTTGTAACCCATATTCTGGAGCCGACGCGCTAGGTGCTGGGCAAAACAGCTACCTGCAGTGGCAATAAGGTGATGCTTTTCTATAAATCTTGGACTAGCTGTGACTGGATCGACGTCACTGCGCGCGACGCGTGACATTGAGCGTGACCAAAACGCATAATCGTTCAAATTCTGATATGGGTGATTTCTGCCCATGTTGATGAACTTTCACAATGTGTGGGCAATCTCTGCCTTGATTTTCTTTAGTAACTCCTCACCATACCAAGCTGATCCGTGCGTAGCATCGCCGGCCCATGCTTTTCGCGTGAGGAATCCATTGGAGTCCTGCGCCGCTGAGGGACAAGTGATCAGCGCCCACCCCCCCTCAGACGCGGCCTCTTGAAGCACGATTCTGTTCAGAAGCCACAGCTTATATCTTAATTGCGGAAGGGCGGGGACTAAATCTGATTCACTATAGTTAGATCTGAACCAATGATCCATATTTGCGGCAATGTGATCGGAACTTTCTATCGGTGGCGGAGGCTCCACCCAAAAGACTTTGTCAGGTTGAGCCATTTTTGTAGCGAGTTTCAGGAAATTGACGAATGGCCTGTAATGTTGTCGAAAGTGACTTAGGATCTGCTCCGCTGGAACAATCCTTGCACCGGTAGCCGCCGTTAGATCTGGTCGAGAAGGAATGATCACATCATAGGCTGGCTTTTGCTGTATCAGACCTAGCGCGTTGTGAATATTTCCGGCTAAGATTGCCACCAATATCCGTCTTCTATCAGCATCAAATAACCCAGCCGCCGCTAATGCACTTCCCACTGCAGAATTGATTTCGGCGCGCTCCTCATCGAAGAGCGGTGACTGCCACCTATTCTTCGTGTCAATTGGCACGAAAGAAAAAACCATCCCGGGATCGGACTTTGTGATACTTGTTGCAGATCTGGCAGCCGCCATCGGTGCTTGAAGATGGCTGTGCCCTACCAGGATTACTTCACTTTTTTTGTCCATGTGAGCCCGTCAAGTTGGAGCTATGCTTCGGCAGTGTCAGAAGCCGGGCGGCGCATGATCAAAGAGCCTATCTTTGCTCATGCGCTCAGGGGGCGACATTCGCATTGGCCCCATCCCCATAGTCAGGTAATCTGTGAGACGGCTCCGTATATTGTTAATCAAATAGTCAGCGAGCCCGACAGCACCTTTAGATATATATACCGAACGCATGCTTTCGGCTTCCGAAAGTCGTCGCATCAATTGACTTGGAACGAACAACTCACCCACGGGTACGAGATGGTGGAACAAATTGAAAGCGACTAACCGACGCTGCAAAATCAAAATATCGCGAAGATCGCTGTTTGCCACGAGATCTGCAAGCGTAGGCATATGCCCAGGCAATCCGAACGAACTACGCCCCGTTACAGCGACAGCAGTTCCTAATATCATTGCCTCAAACGCCATCGAACTGTTGACCGAGACCACCGCATCAACATGCTTTAGCAAACCAATTTGTTGAGCGGGCGTCACTACGTCCTCAAACCAAATCACTTTCGTCTGATCTTGTGCCAATTGCCACTCACGACATCTGTCGTGATCGCTTTTGACATAGTCTGCCCGTGTGCCCCCCGGATGGGGCCGAATGATGCAAGTCCAGCCGGCCGCATTTAGCGCCGGCACGACCTCCTCGAGGAAGTCGACGAATGAACTGTATTGTTCTGCATGCAACAAGAAATTGGCGTCATCGGCCAGTTGCAGTGGGATCAACGCTACTTTCTTTCCAGTCTCTCGCAATTCCTTGACGACGCTGGGCACGGGCGGCAATTCGATTCCGTTTCGGGCGACGAATTTGTCCAACCACTGCTCGGATTCTAACCGAGGAAGTACAAAATCCTCTGGCAATCGCGATAGCACACTATCTCCGTTGACTCCAAAAGGATCGCAATGCCCGGTTTCTAGAAAAGGGAACCTAGTCGGTCCCAATTCTAACGAGACATGTCTCATCCCATGAATGCTGGTAAAGTCTTTGACAGCCCCATTCACCCCCCACGTTAGAATCGTTTGAAAAGGAAATACTTCATACGCCCGCTCAAGCAACCGCATCTGAAGTTCGGTAACGCGGCCCCGTCCCCGCATCAAGTCCTTCCAAACAGCGATAGCATTTTCGTCCCAAGTCATGGCTGGCCCAAGCTCGGCCTCAACCTGACGTACAAGATCGAAGTCCTGCGTAAACGCCCAATTCCTCTGCGAGAAAGCGGAAATCAGCGGACCATAGCGATGAGAATAAGCCACTCGCAAGTGCCCGTACTGATTGCGTCTCGGGGTCTGCGATAGACCAATCCCCATGGAGTAGACTGTCCAATTATATGCGGTGCCTCCTCTGATTGGGAGTGGCTCCGTCCATAAGAGCACAAATGGATCAAACTCCTCACTGTACAGTTCCTGCCGGAGCCTTCCATTCGCCATGCGGCCAGCTCTCCGAAGCTCGGCCTTTCTCGCCCGCTCTGCAGGTGCGTCAAATTCTGAGACTATTGAGTTAGTCCCGTCGCGCCGCAATGTCCGCATTAGCGCCGGCACTTTTTCAGCTGCCGCTGTGAAATCCGATGGGTAGCGGAGTGAAAGCCTCAAATTGAAATTGTAGTCCTCCTCGTAAACAATGTCCTCGTCGAATCGCAAATCCGCTGCATCGACTTTGGATCTATCGACCGCGAAACAAGCCATTTGGAAGTGAGGGTTGTCATACAACCTTTGCAGCCTAAAGCTGTCTCTCACAACAAACTGTTTACGCACTGTATAATTATAAAGATCTGAAACGCTTTGTTCTACAAGCAATAGACCTGAGTATGCGATTGCCGCGGAGCTATGTTTAAGGCGATCAATAAGCCTTTCATAATGCGCCTGACCGCAAAAGTCATCATAATCCAAAACAGCAAAAAATCGAGATTCACAAGTTTCGCGAATACCGACGTTAAGTAAATGCGTTCTCAAATCGTCTGGTTCTGGAGAATTGACATTAATTACTCTGGCGTTGACGTCTTCGTGCCAGTAAAATTCACTCAGTAGATTCTCTACTTCACGAATTTGGTGCGCGGAGAAACGCTGTGTTAGGATGACTGGTTCAATCCGCGGAAAGATTTGGCCTTCAAGTGTCAACAGGCAAATTGAAAGCTGTTCTAGTTTTGAAAGGTCATGAAAGCGTATTAAGATTGATATCTTGTCTTTAAAAGCATCAACGTGTTTCATTCGAGTTCACCAGCGTCTTTCGGCGAAATAAAATTCATTGCGGAAGTTTGCCACGTCCGTCGAATGCGGCAGGGGGTTAATATCATCAATCTTAGGCATTTCCTCAAGGCCGCCGTAGAAACCCAATTCTACAAGCTGAGTTTCGCACATGTGCCTAAATGCCGGATTTCCCCATTTGTGGCCGAGATAGCGCCCAGCCTCCAAGCGGTTCTTGCGGAAAAACTCTGAGACAGCTGTCCGGCTGGCATAATCATGAAAGTAGTATGCCCAAGGGCAGTACTTCACCTTGAATCCAGCACGCCGTATCTCCCAACCATAATCCACATCGTCGCAGTACAGGAAGATATTCGGATCAAAGCCCCCTACTTTTTCCCATATTCGACGCGGAAATAGCGCACACGCGGTTACCGCCCACTCAGTATCAAACGTATCCGGATTGAAATACTTACCATTCTCGTTCGGAAGTTGCGCGGCCTCAATCGCCGCACCCCACTGATGCCGGTGAGCCATGCGGACCATGCGCTCCAACGCACGTGGATGAAAAAACCCATCCGGATTGAGCGTCATGTAAGCGACAGCACCAAGACCTTCGAACGCGCGGCGCATAAGCCTGCTGTGACCTGCTGACGACCCTATATTCCCATCCAAATTCTCCAACATATCGACACTATATTCATTTAGGACCGCCTGAAGCTGACTTTCGAGAGGTTCACCGTTGTTAATAGCAATCAACGACACCCCAACACCATCGATATTCTTGCTACGCCGTATTGACCGAAGTAGCCGCCTTATCTCTTCAGCATCATTGTTGTACAAAACAATACCGGCAACTATCACCTCACCAACCGGCAAGGGAAACCCCTCGCCAAGATTATCCCGCGTTGCGGTCTCATCAAGTTCGACGTCCGGACTGCGCGAAGTCGCCAACGATTTCAGCTGCAGTTCGCGAACAGTTTTCGCACTAGCGTCCCCGCGGTAGACGAGGTCTAATATACCTTTGTTGAAGCCATCCGGAGCCTTCCGCCCCTCAGCAATGCCGTGGCGAAGATAGTGAAAAAGCGGATCCATGCCCGATTCTCGCACATCTGGGTTAGCCTTCAGGTAAGAAAACCCATCGAAAATTGAATGAACCGCGTCTGAAACACTCCTGCCGCCAGCGTGCACATTGCGCTTCAGCAGCCTTCTCAAAAGATGATTCATTTTCTACCTTCAATTACAGTCGACGGAATCGTTTTAGCCGGTTAGGGGCGCCAAGACTAGCTGTCTCGCCATCAGATTTCGACTTCGGCAGCGCAAAGATGGCCCTTCTGCTGTTGCAGTCCGCGCAAAATCGGCGTGGTGTTTCGAGCATGTGGTCATGCCACATTGCGACGAAAAGCCCTCATCAAATTCGAAAACCAATCCGCAGAAGTGGCTGGCGGATGCACAAGAAAACAAGGTGCCCGAGTTCGGTTGCGTTGCCTCAAGAGAGCGAAAGAGCCAAAGATTGCGGGCCGCAATCGTCGCCGGAGACCTATAAGTGGGGAACCTCAACAACACGCGACCGCCAACAGCGGTGAAAGTCGCCATTTCCGCTCGGCGCACTGGCCTCGGTCGCGCATTCTTGTGGATCTCCATTCCGAGCGGCCCCGGAAAACTGCTTGTTTTGGAAATTCGCTGAGAGGCCGCCTCAAAAAGAAGTGGGTGATTTCAAAAGGTTGTGATTCCTTCGGATTTGCGAAGATTCGATGGAGTTCACGATGGCCTGGACCGAAACCACCCGTCGGCAATATGCCCGGCGAGCAGCACGCTATGCAAGCGATATGACGGATAGAGAATGGCGAATTGTCGAGCCGCTTCTACCTGCGCCCCGTCGACTTGGGCGACCGCGAACAACGGTGCTGCGTGAGGTCATGAATGCGCTTTTGTATATCGCCTCGACCGGCTGCCAATGGCGGATGCTGCCAAAGGACTTTCCGCCGTGCTCGACGGTTCAGCGATACTTCTATGCGTGGCGGGGTATTGGGCTTTGGGCCCGCATCAACCACCATCTGGTGATGGCGGCGCGCGAACTGGAAGGCAAAGAGGCCAGTCCTACGGCAGGCGTGATCGACAGCCAAAGCGTCAAAACCACCGAAAGCGGCGGCATTCGAGGTTACGACGCCGGCAAAAAGATCAAGGGCCGCAAGCGCCATATCGTCGTCGATACACTCGGCCTGATGGTCGGCCTCGTGGTTCACAGCGCCGATATCCAGGACCGAGATGGCGCTCCCGATTTACTGAAATCGATTTGTCACAGATTGCCATGGTTGCTGCATGTTTTCGCCGACGGTGGCTATGCGGGCGACAAATTGAAACGGAAGCTGAAGAAGGTCGGCCGCTTCACGGTCGAAATCATCAAGCGCAGCGACAAGACCAAAGGTTTCGAAGTGCTACCACGCCGTTGGGTCGTCGAGCGAACATTCGCATGGCTTGGAAGGTGCCGGAGGTTGGCGAAGGACGTCGAAAAATTCATCGCTTCAGCCGAAGCATGGATCATGATCGCACATATCCGCCTCATCACCAGACGTCTCGCAAGGTATTGCTACCATTGAACTCTTTTCGAGTCCGGCTCTGAGCATGACCGCGAGATACGCTTCGTCATCGGCAGGAGCGGAACGGCTGGAGATCGTGTTGGTGCATGCTTGAAGTCCTGGATGAAGGCCGTTCGCCGCGCTCACGAAGGGCTATTTCCCGATAACCTACACCTAGGCATCAATAGCGACAACGCGGTTGCGTTTCGCCGGGTGCATTATTATAAAGCGCCTTCATCGATTGGCGGCAGGACGCAATAAAGGAACGAGCCCATGTTCGGGTTGAAAAAATTTACTCGCCGCAATCAGAAGGTAGAGGAGCACGCCGGCGAACGGGTGTTCGATCAATATAATCGTGAGTTTCCGCGTCATCAGAATGCTGTAGACGCACTGCCTGGATGGAATTCTGCATTCCCGCCTGAGGTTGGACTGCAGGCTGGCACTCATCCGCTTTTCGCTGACGGTCGCATTACTTGGGCGGTTAGCCAAGCCGGTTCACTGGAGAATAAAAGAATTCTCGAAGTTGGGCCGTTGGAGGGCATGCATACTTATATGCTGAACAAGCACAGACCTACCGCAATCGATGCAATAGAGGCCAACAAGGGGTGCTTTCTGCGGTGTCTTGTCACCAAGGAAGTGCTTAGCGTCGACCGAGCGAATTTCTATCTCGGTGACGCTCTCCGGTGGCTCCAAGATACCAAGACGCACTATGACCTAGCAATCGCCTCAGGTGTGCTGTACCACATGCATGATCCTGGACATTTTCTATGCCAGATTACAAGCCGTTGCGACAAACTGTTCGTCTGGACGCACTATTTCGATGATGAAGCGATGCCGCCTTCAGATAGTCGCAGGCAAGCATTTACCGGCAACGTAGAAACACGAACTTTCGCCGGCGTACCAATACGTTACTTTGAGCGCGGGTACCTCAATGCGAACACCAACGATAAGTTCTGTGGCGGCATGAAAGACCGCCACTACTGGATGCGACGAGATGACATCATTTCGCTTTTGAGCGCACTTGGCTTCGGGGATATATGTATTGGTCAGGAGGACCTAACGCATGGGGGCGGGCCATGCTTTTCCCTTTTTGCGCAGCGAAGTCGGTCCGCACAGTAGGCCCACGAGTTGCTGTTCAACGTTCAACGCGACGCTGGCCACCTTGTTGAAGGCTATCTAATTCCCGATGGCTTCTCGGACGTACCAATTGTCCTCGTCTCCGACGATGATGGCAAAATTGCCGAGATTCCGTGCGATCAGTTCCACAAGTCCGTTCTTGCGGCAGGCCGCCACGAGACGGGTATGGTTGGCTTCAAGCTCACAGAGAATAATATTCCACAGCTAGCGCACCGCTCGACGCTTTGCATTCGCGATAGCAAATCGGAGCTCCTCATCTACCGCAGACCGTTTCAAACTCAACAGATCAATATGAAAATCGTGCGGTTTGAAACGCAACTGCTTCCGCACGTCGCTATTGATCGCCAAATGTACAGTCTCTTTCAGTACGCGCTGCCCTCACTTGAGCGCTTCGGAAACGAAACAACGCTTCAAGCATTTCATTTAGAAAATATGACTTCGATGTATTTGAGTGGACGACTGCAAGTTCGCAATTATCAAGAGTTCCTTGATAAGGGCTTTAAAGCGATCGCTTTGCTTACTGACCCATACTACGAAATGGCATTACGGATAGCAATGCTAAAGCGATTTGCATCCATCAAGCCTGTCTTCCTCGGTGACCGCGACCAAATGACGTTGTCACCTGCCATCGAGTATTTCGGGGACCTGGATATCAAAGATACGAGCGCAATCGGCAAGGCTCTAAAGAAGGCGCCGCCGAAAGTTCGCATGGCCCTCCTTTCGCCAACGACACGACAGTTTGCCTGTTCGGATGCAGATCAACCCTCCACTCGACGGGACATCGCGGCTGCTATGGACGTGATTTCTCGATTTGAGGTGATCGGGCATATTAATGACACACTAACATTTGCTTCTTCACTGAGCGAACTGCTAAACGTCGACATGGACGTCATTCCGATCGTACAACGCAATCAGACAATCGATGGCATTGCGTCTGAACTGAGGACGCTGGCCGTCGCGGAAACATACCTCGAGGATGATCTTATTCTAGATTACTACATACGCCAGGCGATGGAGATAAGCTCGTCGCATGAACTCTGACCCGACAAATCGGAAGGATGTCCCGACTTCCAGCCTACGAGAGCCGCTGACCGACACTTTGGTTAGAGCAAAATCGTCACTCGTGAGCAAGCTCCGCAATACCGGAACACTCCGCGTTCGAGAGTCTGGGTCGAAGCTAATCGAAGTCGACTCGGAACGTCCTGCGCCGGCCGGAGGCGGTCAGCCGGGTCCGCGAACTCAGACGAGCGGCAAACTACCATTCTCCGTCGTGAGTTTTATTGGCTTTGTGATTGTACCGTTCTTAGCCAGCATCGTATATTTTGCGTTTATAGCATCGGATCAATATATCGCAGAGGCGCGCTTTGCGGTTCGGTCTCTTGCAGAGGATCAAGCCAAGGACAGTGCCGACACTAATATATTGTCGATGTCTACCATGTCTCAGGATGGTTACGTTGTCACCAGTTTCATACACTCAACAGAAATTTTAAAAAGGCTTGGCACAAGCATCGACTATCGTCAGATGTTCTCACTTGACAGCGCCGATTTCCTTTCGCGCATCGACAAAAACGAATCAACTGAAGAATTTTTGAAATACTGGGAAAAGCAGGTCTCAACTTATGTGGACGGACCCTCCGGGATTATTACACTGAAAACTCGTTCGTTTTCGCCGGAGGACTCGAGACAACTAGCGTCTATGATCATTCGTGAGAGCGAGATTTTGATCAACGAGCTATCAGTAAGAGCGCAGCGGGACATGACGGCGCGTTTCGCCGACGAGGTTCAACGGTCGAGTGAAAACTATCGCAAAGCACTAGCCGCGCTCAACGAGTTTCAGAATACGACCGGATTTCTCACACCAGAAGCACGGGCCACTGAGACTGGTACGCTTTTGGTCGGACTACTCGCGCGCAAGCTCGAACTAGACACACGGCTTTTTGTTCTCAAAGAGTCGAAAGCGGATTCGTCACCAGCGCATCAACAGTTGGTGTTGGCGAGCAAGAACCTTGAGGATCAGATTGTAAAACTTAGGGAGGAGTTGGCCGGAGGAACACGAAACGATGAAAACATTGCTGGGGCAATCAAAACTTTCGCGCATCTTGAGACCGATCGCCGCGTTGCAGAGAGCCTTTACGAGGCGTCACAAAAGAACCTGGAGATGGCCCAAGCGGAAGCAACACGAAAAGCTCTTTATGTCGTTGTGTTTGTGCCACCAACTGTACCGGAAGAGTCTCTTTATCCTCACCGATGGTCCTCTCCGCTTCTTGTATTGCTTGCGCTCTCGGTCGCATGGGTGACGCTGGCCCTCATCTGGGCATCGGTCGAAGATCATCGTCTGTGATTGAGGGCGCGATGATAAAACTCAGGAACGTCTCAAAGTATTTCAAAACCGAAGGCCACAAGAAAGTAATCTTGGATCGCGTCAGTATGGAGTTCCTGTCCGGCTACTCGTACGGGTTGCTCGGAGTGAACGGAGCGGGAAAATCTACGACCATGAAGATGATTGCCGGATCTTCCCTCCCAAATTCGGGCAGGATCATCAAAGATCTTCGGGTTTCCTGGCCACTAGGATTCGCAGGCGGCTTCCATCCACAAATGACTGGTCGGGACAATCTCGCCTTCGTTGCCCGTGCATACGGGGAAGATGTGCGGCGTGTTTCGGATTTCGTCGAGGATTTCGCAGAATTGGGCGACTATATATTTGCCCCTGTGCGCACATATTCCTCGGGCATGATGGCTAGACTTGCATTTGGTCTGTCTATGGCTATCGAATTTGACTGTTATCTAGTGGACGAAATCACGGCAGTCGGAGACGCAAGGTTTCAGGCACGATGCCGCACTGCGTTTGAGAACCGTCGCAAGGACTCTGACATAATTATGATTTCTCACAGCATGTCGACGATCAGCGCATATTGCGACAAGGGGATTGTTCTCGTCGATGGACAGATGCTCTTGTTTGACAAGGTTAGTGACGCGATTGAGACTTACTACCGACTAAATCGGTGAGATGAACGGCCTCACAACCACGAGACGAAAATACGCCAAAGATGACAAACCTGAAACAGGATATTCAGCGGTCAACGGCTCTGCAAAAGAGTCGTTCTGCGACCAAGGCGTTGTCCGCAACCGCTCGAAAGCTGCGCTTCTCTACCTCCAACCGAAGCAAGCTCTACGAGGCAGCGGGGCTTCGACCACGACTGGCAGACAGAGTATTTCGATGGGCAACGATATGCATCACCTTTTGTATTCTTATACTGCCAAATGTTTGCGCAATAACGTATTACGGCTTGATCGCCTCTGACCAATACCAGTCTGAGGCTCGCTTTGTCGTGCGAACTTCAGCTCCGGCCATAGGCAAGGATCAACTCGGCAAGATTACCGGTTTGCCATCAGCCAAGATCGTTCAAGACACTCAGATTGTCACAAACTTCATACACAGTCGCGCGATCCTTGAGGCACTTGAACAGCAGATTGGCGTTCGGGACCGTTTCATAGTCAAGGATGCGGATTTCTTCGCGCGGTTGAAATCGGATGCCACATATGAAGAGTTTTTGGAATACTGGGATGGCATGGTCAAGACGTCCGTAAGTCCGTCAAGTGGTATCATCACTGTGACCGCCCGCGCGTTTTCGGCGGCGGACGCACGGAATATTTTGACTGCGGTTATCGCCGCGTCGGAGCGCACGATCAACCAACTAAGCGACCGAATCTGGAAAGACGTAATCGCGACGTCCAAAGCCAATCTTGATCGAGCATCGGAGAAACTCCGCGATGTGCGGGAGCGTGTAGCTACCCAGCAGAACAGGACAGGGGTACTTACCATCGAGGGGTCGTCTTCCATGCTGTCCAACCTGATCACGACTCTGCAGAAGGAGAAAATAGAGCTTGAGCAATCGTACACCGTAAAACTCGAGAGTGTCTCGAAGGAGGCGCCGCAGATGCGCGTGCTTGCAAGAGAAATCCAGAGCAAACAGGCACAGATCGATGACCTCCAGCGGCAACTAGCAGGCCCCAACCAGCCTTCGGAGCAAAGTCTAGCGAATGTCTCAGCTGAGCTCTCTAGCCTCCAGTTCGAACTGCAACTTGCGGAACAGCAGTTTGCCGCAAGTGTCAGATCATTCGAGCAGGTCCAGTTCATTAGTAAGCAGCAATTGATGTATCTCGATAGCTTCCTCGAGCCGAACTTACCTGACGAGGCGCTTTACCCGAGACGTGCATTTTGGGTATTAATAGTCGCGATTACCTCTCTGGTTGCCTGGGTATCATCCATTGGCGCCCTTGTGCTTACACGAAACAAATTAGCCGGATGACTTGGCTCGAAGACCAATTCCACAACACTGTTGGAGCGGCTATACGCCGGAAAATCTCCGCGTTTCTGCCGCAACCTAGAACACGCAGGAGCACTTTTACCGAGTCTGTCCCGCGCTCAATCGTCGTTTTTCGCCAGGGAGAAAACCCTAGTTTCAGCTATTTTCTGGAAGAGCGTTTGCACTTCTATAGTGCTCGCATCCCGGTAAATGTGCGTTGCCTCGACCACGATATTACAGGCATCAATCCCGAGGGTTGCTTTGTAATTATCTGTCGGTATCTAGGTTGGCGGCAACTCAACTGGATTGAGAGACATGCCGCCCAGTTGGCTGGCGTTGGCATGTTTATCGATGACGACGTTTCTGCTATTGTGTTGGATCAGAACACCCCCTTGCCGTACCGCGCAAAGCTGGCTCGCTTGCATCTGTGGCCGCTGCGCCGGCTCAATGCACATCTCGACATTGTATGGGCAGCTACACCTGCACTAGTTAGTGTTCTGGAGTCAAATGGCGCTGTTGTACGGCTGCTACCTCCGTTGCCCACCGGTTCCGACGTGCGCCCCGCCAAGCGAACAACGCGCAATTATAGTTTGACTATTGGATATCACGCGACAGGCATCCATCGCGGCGAACACGCCTTCTTAAAACCTATAATCGATGAAATTCTATCCCGTCACGAGAACATAATATTTGAAGTGACGGCCGGTGGACGCAACGCCAGCATATGGCAGGATAAAAAACCTGCCGACTCAAGGTTGCGGATACTACCTCCCCTTCCCTGGAAAGAGTTTGCATTGCGAAGCCGCCATTCTCCGACTGACATTGCGTTGGTGCCCCTTTTGGACGGGCGCATTAACAGTGCCCGTGCTGACACAAAGCGGATTGACGTCAGTCGTATGGGGGCCGCAGCTATTTACTCTAACTCCGAAGTTTACCGTCGAAACCAGAGCGCGGGTGAAATGCTAGTAGAAAATGACTACAGGGCATGGATCGCCGCAATAGAAACGCTCGTGAACTCTGAATCTGCTCGCGAAATAGCACGCGCAGCGACGTTGATGACCGTGGAAAGAATGCGCGCCGCGGAACCAACCATTCCGGGCCTTTTTCAAGCGGAAGCAAAATGACGAAGAGCATCGCTTATGAGCCTGGCAAAGACCCGCGATCAATTCGCTATGCCCTTAGGCAAAAGGCAAACGTTATGCGTGCGGTCATCCTGCGCGACATGCGTACACGCTTCTTCAATCACGGCTTAGGATTTCTGCTGGTTTCCGTATGGCCTCTAACACACATGTTTGTGCTGCTCCTGATCTATGCGTTTGCAGGGAGAAGGACACCGTTTGGTGACAGCATGAGGTTATTCTTCGCGACGGGCCTACTTCCCTGCCTGACGTTCATGTACGTATCGCGGTTCATGGCGTTATCGATTGTAATGAACCGCCCAATGCTCGCGATACCCGCAGTGAAGATTCTCGACATTCTTTTCGCAAGGGCCTTTCTAGAGACGATCGCAGCCTGTTTTACAGTCTTTTTGACGTTTATGATTCTGCTGTCTTTGGGTGACAAGCCATTTCCATATGATTGGTCTGAAGCGGCCAAAGCATTTCTGTCCACAATTTTGCTGGCGGTTGGCGTTGGCGTCGTCACGGGTGTAATCACTGCGTTGTTCACATTCTTCGCAACCGTTTACGCACTATGTCTAATCGTTGTCTACGTATCGTCTGGAACGCTGTTCGTCATATCAGCGCTGCCGACACAAATCGCTTATGCCCTGTCTTGGAATCCGGTGGTCCATGCAGTCGAATGGATGCGCTCTGCGTTCTACCCGACGTACAACAGCCAAGTCCTTGACAAGCCGTATCTTTTGTCGTTTGGCCTTGGTGCTCTATGCATCGGTCTTGTGCTGGAACGGATCGTTCGCCGGATTACTCTCGAAGGGAAATGAGTGACATGCTCAATGTCATTGCGCACAACGAACTCGTGGCAGACGCTGACGAGCGCGGTCTCTGGCTGGCGGAGGGTGACGACCCCCATTTCTTCATACGCTTCGCGCCGTTCCGTGAACGCTACGTCGTCATCAAACTGGCTTCCCGCAGCGGGGAAATTCAACCAAAACTTTACGTCAATAGGGGTCAGGGATTCCGCGAGGAAGAAGCGTTAACGGCGGGGTCAGGGATAGACTTTCTGATTGTCGCCGATGTCGGTTCCTTCGGTACCATCTGCACTTTAAGGCTAGACCCGTCTAGTGAACCTTGCCAACTGACCCTAGAAGTCCGAGCAATTCGATCGGCTATTGCGTTGCAGCATTTCATCTCGGATCAGCAACGTCAGAACAGTGAATTGGTAGTCGCCCGATTTTCACGACTCCCAAGGTTCTGGAAGAAGCTGCCAACGATCAGGCTTGGAAAGCGAAAGACCGTGGCCGCGCGCTATGTGGAGCAGGCTCGCATACTTGCTGATAAGCTTTTTCCAGGTCAGCTAGGCTGCACGGATCCGTGGCTCAGCATCGTTGTTCCTGTTTATAACGCTCCAGTTCGCTACTTGAATGAATTGGTCTCGTCGTTTGAACAACAAAACATCGAAGGCGTGGAGCTTGTTCTGTCGGACGATGGTTCTGATTCATCAGACACCTTGGGCTGGTTCACTTCACAACCTGCAAAACCAAACATTGTAGTTGTTGCGAACCCTATCAACAAAGGCATAGCATTGGCGACCAATTCTGGCGTCGATGCTGCGCGGGGTGAATGGGTCGCGCTGCTGGACCATGATGACGCTATCGCGCCCAACGGTTTGACTGTCATCCGGAACGCCATTGCCACACATCCCGACGCGGAGTTCTTCTACACGGATGAATTGGTCGTTAATGATGCGCTAGAGCCGATCGGCCTTATGCTCAAGCCGGCCTATGATCCGGTACTTTTGACTGGCGTGAACTATATAAATCACTTCTCCGTCTATCGCCGGCAGCGGCTGAATGATATTGGGCGGCTTCGTAGCGGCTTCGAAGGCTCTCAAGACTACGACCTGCTGCTTCGTTATCTCGAAGGACTAGACGACGCGATGATCATCCACGTGCCGTATCCAGCGTATTGGTGGCGGCAGACTGGAACAACCTACTCCAGCAAGTTTATTGATCGAGCGACGGACAACGCACGCGCAGCCCTTAAGGATAAATTCGCACGCGCGGGAAAAGAAACTGAGGTCACTGAGGCTCTGACGACCACGCTTCACCGTATCCGGTTCGGAACATCAGCGACAAACCGCCCGAAGATATCCATAATCATCCCGAACAAAGACTCCTACGCCCTGATGGCGACGTTGTTGAAGGGAATCTATGAACAGACCGCGTATGACAATCACGAAGTCATAGTAATAGACAATGGTTCCACAGAACCGGCAACGCTCGCGCTCTACAATGAGTACGGACAGCGGTTTCCGTCATTTTCGTGCCATATCAAGCAGGCTACCTTCAACTTCTCAAGGGCAATCAACGAGGGCATGGAACGCGCGAGCGGGGAGCACTTCCTCCTGCTTAACAATGACGTCGAGATCATCGACGGCGGGTGGCTTGATGAGCTTGTTGATTGCTTGTCGTACGATCGGGTCGGTATCGTGGGTGCGAAGCTCCTTTATCCGGATCGACGCCTTCAACATGCTGGCGTCATCACCGGCTTCGGTGGCCTTGCCGGCCATTGGTATTTGAACAAGCGTGAAAATTTCGGTGGACCGATGAATCGCCTGCATGTGCGGAATTCGATGACGTGCGTAACTGGTGCAGTAATGCTGATTTCTGGCGAATGCGCGCGGCAAATTGGACAGTGGGACGAGGATAACTTTGCCGTCGCATATAATGACGTCGATTACTGTCTCAGGGCGCACAAAGCAGGCTTCCGCATTGTCTGGACGCCGTTTGCGTGCCTCATACATCACGAATCCGTTTCTCGTGGTTCCGACCTCGGTGGCGAAAACAGCAAGCGGTTCGAGCGGGAGAAGGAGAACCTGAAGCGCCTACATCTAACACACACGTTCGATGATCCTGCGAGCAATCCCGGTTACAGCACGGATCGCTCGGACCCAAAGATTACACCGTTTAGTTCCCTTCCCGTTCCGCGACGTTGGTTCACTTAGGAGCTACTCGCCGGGGAAACTTGCTTCCGACGCGCGCAAACGGGCGCGCGTCCGCCATTCCCCCTACAGAAGTTTAACTTTCAAGGACGCTTGTCAGGTAGTGGCCATAGGCGCTCTTGCCATATTGACCTGCAAGTGACTCTAGTTGGTTGGTGTCAATGAAGCCGAGACGATAAGCAACTTCTTCCGGGCATGCAATTTTGAAGCCCTGTCTCCGTTCTAAGGTCGCAACAAACTCTGACGCCTCTAGGAGGCTATCGGGAGTCCCGGTATCAAGCCATGCATATCCTCTCCCCATCTTCTCGACATGTAGCTTACCGCGCTCAAGATATGTGCGATTAACGTCTGTGATCTCAAACTCACCGCGAGCTGAGGGCTTAAGGTTCGCGGCAATATCAACGACATCCTGGTCGTAAAAATACAACCCCGTCACAGCCCAGTGGGAACGGGGCCTCTCTGGTTTCTCTTCAATCGTCAGCGCCCGCATCGCCGGGTCGAATTCGACCACTCCATAGCGTTCGGGATCGTTTACATGGTAGGCGAAGACTGTCGCACCATCCGTACGTTCCATAGCGCTTTTAAAGAGCTCAGTAATTCCATGGCCGAAGAAGATATTGTCACCGAGAACCAAGCACGATGGACTGTTTCCTACAAAGTCAGCTCCGATGACGTAGGCTTGAGCAAGACCATTTGGCGACGCCTGCTCGGCATAGGTCAGGGAAAGCCCCCATTTGGAGCCATCCCCAAGCAAGGCTTGAAAAGCAGGTAGGTCCCTCGGCGTCGAGATAATCAATATTTCTCGAATCCCCGCCAACATCAATGTCGACAATGGATAATAGATCATTGGCTTATCGTAAACAGGGATCAATTGTTTCGAACTGACCAATGTCATAGGATGCAGACGAGTTCCACTGCCGCCAGCAAGTATAATACCCTTCATTCAAGAAACTCCGCTTTAAATCTATTATCGCGTTAGACGGCCGACGACTTCACTGGTGGAAATCTTCCAGTTGGGTAGGACTACGCCATGATATTCGGCAATGCGCTCGCAGTTGAGCTGTGAATTAGCAGGGCGTTGCGCCGGCGTCGGATAATCGCTCGTGGAAATGCGGTTTATCTTGGCAAACGGCCCACCCATCGTTTTGGAAACTCTAAATATTTCCTCGGCGAACTCCGCCCACGTTGCGGCACCTCGTCCAGTTAAATGGAAGATCCCGCGCAGGGCAAGATCGTTCGAACCCAAGAGGTTTCGTCCAACCGTCAAGATTGCATCTGCAATATCGAGCGCAGAGGTCGGATTGCCGACCTGATCGTGAACAACGCTCAATTCCGTCCGCGTCTCGGCCGCATGAAGCATTGTCCGCACGAAATTCTTGCCAAATGGGCTATAGACCCAGGCAGTACGGAGAATTGCGTGGTTCGCTTGCGAAGACGCTACCAGTTGCTCGCCCAGCAACTTGCTTCTCCCATAAACGCCCAGAGGAGCCACTGGGTCGCTCTCGACATAGGGTCCAGCTTTGCTGCCGTCGAACACATAATCGGTCGACAAATGAATAATCGGAACATCGAATGTTTTTGCGAACCGTGCAACCGCAGCTGGCCCTTCAGCATTGACTGCAAAAGCACCGCCTTCGTTGCTCTCGGCCTGGTCGACAGCCGTATAGGCAGCGGCCGACACGATCAGGTCGGGCCGCGCCGTTTCGATAGAACGCGCTATACTTTCAGCATTCGCCAAATCAAAGTCTGGACGCCCTATTGCAACGATCTGCACATCCTCACAGTGAGAACTGCGCACTACGAGTGACTGAACCACTTGGCCAGTGAGCCCGGTCACAACAAAGCGCCAGGGGCGGCTCATTGTGCGGTACCGGACTTCAGCAGCCCAAGACGCGTGCCTTCGTAGCCTTCACGAAGGGGCGCCCACCACCAGGCATTGTCGAGGTACCAGCGCACTGTCTTTTCGATACCGGTATCGAATGTCTCTTGTGCCCTCCAGCCAAGTTCTTTCTCCAGCTTGGTTGCATCAATCGCGTAGCGCACGTCGTGGCCAGGCCGGTCCGTCACAAACTGGATCAAGTCCTCGTGTTGTCCGCCGGCAGGGTTAAACTCGTTCATCAGCGCGCAAATGCGCCTGACGACATCAATGTTTCGGCGCTCATTTCGCCCTCCCACATTGTAGGTTTCCCCAACTCTTCCCTTCTCAACGATGGTGTCGAGCGCGCGGGCATGATCATCAACAAACAGCCAATCGCGGATGTTGGCGCCATTGCCGTAGACTGGGAGAGGTTTTCCCTCGAGTGCATTCAAAATAACCAACGGAATCAGTTTTTCCGGGAAGTGGTAGGGTCCATAATTATTCGAACAGTTCGATACTACGATCGGCATGCCGTAGGTGTGCGACCAGGCCTTTGCGAGATGGTCAGATGCGGCTTTGGATGCCGAATAAGGCGAACTTGGGTCATAGGCCGTCGTCTCGGAAAACAAGCCATCCTCGCCAAGTGAGCCATAAACCTCATCAGTCGAAACATGCAGGAAGCGAAACTGGCTTTGCAACTCCTGCGTCAATCCGGTCCAATAACGGCGCGCGCATTCGAGCATATTGAAGGTACCGAGTACATTGGTTTCCACAAATGCCCTTGAGCCGGTAATAGAACGATCCACGTGGCTCTCGGCCGCCAAGTGCATTACACGGTCAGGTTTGAATGTCGAAAACGCCTCCGAGATCGCCCTTGCATCACAAATGTCCGCCTTGAGGAAACGGTATGAAGACGCGGACTCCACTTGCTTCAGCGATGAAAGCGTCGCGGCGTAGGTGAGCTTGTCGACGTTCAGTACCTCGTAGCCTTTATCAAGAACGAGATGACGAACGAGAGCTGATCCTATGAAACCCGCCCCACCTGTGATCAGAACGCGCATGTTTCGATGTACTCCGATAAATTGATTGAGTTGGCGTCAAACCGCCGGTCCTTGCCGGTTAGGAAGCGAAGACAAAGTTGGTTTGAAGATCTGCCAACACTGGTTGCCTCTGATCTTTGTCGGAAAGAATGGCGACATCCGTCGTCACCGGCCACTCGATCGCAATGTCTGGATCGTTCCATAGCAGTCCGCGGTCATACTCAGGAGAGTAGTAGTCTGTTACCTTGTAGCTGATCACGGTATTCGGCTCTAATGTGCAGAATCCGTGTGCAAAGCCAGGCGGAACCCAAAGCTGACGAGCATTGCTTGCAGTCAGTTCCGCGGTCACGAACTGCCCATAAGTTGGCGATCCGTTTCGAATATCTACGGCCACATCAAGCAATGCGCCCGCTGTGCAGGATACAAGCTTTCCCTGCGCACGGGGGTTGAGTTGAAAATGCAGGCCCCGAACAGTTCCAGTTTCAGCAGAGAATGAACGATTGTCCTGGACAAAGGTGAAGCCTCCAACCTCCGCCTCGAACTGATCTACGCGAAACGTTTCCATGAAGTAGCCGCGAGAATCGCCGAACTTCTTAGGCGTAATTATTACAACATCCCGAATAGCAGTCCGTTCGAAAAGCATTTAGTCCCCATCGACAATGAATCCAGTGGGTGCGTTTCAACCACACCAAAGACCCAAGCGCAACATGGATCTGAATGAGATATCGTGGGGTGACTGCAACTCTGATGTGCACATCAAGCGTGTCTCCACTGCATCGCCGAATTCGCACCATGGACCGACGCCGAGACACCCAACCCTAAATACGTCTCCTCAGTAACATAGAAAGTGCGAGATCGAGCATTAAACTTCAGAAGGATGAAGCCGCATAGCCGCATGACGGAAACGGCCTACCAAGGCTTGGCTATTTGGTTGGCGACCCAGAAGGCAATTTCGTCGCAGACTTTTGAGCATCTGCTGGTCGAGGAGGAGTTGAGCCTTCGGTCGGAAACGCCGGCAACGGCTAGGACGATGCTCTCGCCGAGACGAACAGCGGACTCGACGAGACTTTGGTGATTTCCCGAGGCGTCGAGGTGCTCGTCTTTTCCGATCAGGCCTTTAACGTCCGTCAGCTGTTTCATGCAAACTTTGCTAATCACCGGGCTAGCCTGCCGTGGCGAGCCCCGACAGTGCGCGGTTGCGTCGAGCGAACGCACCCCCGCCGACCACGTCGCGATCAAACGAAACTAGGATGCAAAAAGCTTCATCTCCTACAACCCAGTCTGAACGTTCGAATTCACAGACGCAGCGATTTTGCTTTTTTTGGGCAACGCCGCAACACGATTTATACGAAAGGTTCAAATTTGTGCCTGAGGAGAGTAATGATACCTAGTGCCGCCGGCCCGTCGCCCGCAACAATATGTACGACGGAAATTCTCGGTTCCAGTGCTCCAGGAGAGCCATATGTCCGTGGACTGGGAAGCACTAGACTAAATGTTCGCCTTGGGACCGGGTGACCCGTCTCACAATATGCAGGTATCGAGGGTTGCGTGAGTTATCCTCGCACAGAGCCTCATGCATAGGAGACGGGCCGTGGCAGACACTATCACATATGTCGGATTGGACGTTCACAAAGAAACGATTTCGGTCGCGCTCGCTGATGGCGGCAAACGTGGGGACGTGCGCGCGTTTGGCCAGATCGTAAACACGCCAACGGCCTTGGCCCGTATGCTGGCGAAGCTTTCACAGCCAGGGCGGACGCTGAAGTTTTGCTACGAAGCAGGACCCTGCGGCTATGGCATTCAGCGCCAACTGTCTGCCGCAGGTCATGACTGCGTGGTTGTCGCCCCCTCTTTGATCCCGCGAAAGCCGGGCGATCGCATCAAGACAGACCGTCGAGATGCCAACAATCTGGCAAGGCTTCATCGCGCTGGTGAACTGAGCGCCGTCTGGATCCCCGATCCCGCCCATGAGGCGATGCGCGATCTGGTGCGGGCACGCCTGGCTGCCGTGTCTGGATCCCCGATCCCGCCCATGAGGCGATGCGCGATCTGGTGCGGGCACGCCTGGCTGCCGTGCGCAGCCTGCGACAGGCGCGCCAGCAGCTCAGTGGATTCCTCCTGCGCCATGGCTGCCATTATGGCCGTCCAGCCTGGACGCAGATGCACCGCCGTTGGCTGGCAGGCCTCCGCTTCGCGCAACCGGCCCACTACATTGTGCTTGAGGATCATATCGCGACGATCGAGGCTGCTACGGACCGGCGGGATCGGCTGACGAAGCAAATCGAGATCATGTTGGGCGATTGGTCATTGGCCCCGGTCGTCCATGCATTGCAATCGCTGCGTGGCATGGCTCTGGTGACCGCAGCAACGATGATTGCCGAATTGGGCGATCTCAGCCGCTTCACAAACCCACGCCAATTGATGGCGTATCTTGGACTGGTGCCATCGGAGCATTCGAGCGGCGCAACCCGACGCCAGGGCGGCATTACGAAAGCGGGGAACGGAACCGCACGCCGCATGTTGATCGAGGCGGCCTGGAGCTACCGGTTTCCAGCAAGGGTGAGCCGCGATCAATTGCTGCGCCAGGAGCAGCTTCCAAAAACGATCCGCGATACGGCGTGGAAAGCGCAGGTGCGGCTGTGCGGCCGCTATCGCAAGCTCACGAAGGCCGGAAAGCCAGCCACGACCGTGACCACAGCGATTGCGCGCGAACTGTCGGGCTTCGTCTGGTCGATTGCATGTCAGGTCGCGCGCCCGTTGAACACCGCCAAAGTCTAGATCAGCGAGGAGGAGAAGAGCCGATCAGAAAGCCATGTGCACCTGGGCAAGGCTGGGGGCACGGTCACGGCAGGAGAACCCTCGTTTCCACTATCAGCCGGTTTAATTCCGACGCTGCCAACTAGACTGAGGACGCTCCGCGACGCATCAGGTCCGGCGGTAACCAACCCGCGCATCAGAGCATGATNCACTATCAGCCGGTTTAATTCCGACGCTGCCAACTAGACTGAGGACGCTCCGCGACGCATCAGGTCCGGCGGTAACCAACCCGCGCATCAGAGCATGATCAACCGTCGTTCATTGACCGTGCCTCCTGCTTTCCCCAGGACGCACTCATACGAAACACGACGTCCGAGAACATCGGGCGGGAGAATTTCTATGCCTGCGACTTGAAAAGGCGAACATGAGAGTGGGTTGCAACGAAAAATAGCCAACCCGGAGCCGGAATCCTCGCGACCTCGTTTGCTGCGATCCAAGGTCTTTCAAGGTGCTCGACGACTGCCTCGGCGATAAAGCAATCTCACCTGCCCGTCCATTCCTCAGGTAGTGAGTGGAGCTCACCGACCACGACATGATGAGTTCGACAGTTGTTGGCCGCCAAGTCAACTCAAAGTTGGCTGCCTAGCGAGCGGATCACGAAACTTAAAATGGGCCGCAAGCGTCGGGTCTCGATCGAGCAAATCTCGCCATTCACTTTCGGTGATGAGGCCTAGTCGATACTGCTTGAGCATGAACTTTCGCTCCTGATCGAGAGGAGGTAGTTCGGATGACTCTGTCGATCCGAACATGAAGATGTCTACAATCGTACGAAAAAGGTGCCGCATAGCGCTACTATGGTGTGGACGTGCGTTTCCAGCAATCCCTAGACACCTAATTGCGCCACCGCCTCATGTTCAGCAGGTTGCATTTGAGGGACGCAGCAAGATGTCGAAGGCGCAGCAGATGGGGCGTGCTTCTTTCACTGCGTTCTGCGCTGACTAACTCTCGCCTACATGAGTAAGGCGATCGTCAGGGAACGCACCCCACTTCCGGCAGAAGAGCATCCGCAATTTTTGTTCGCAAGGTTGGTCCCACACGCGCACTGGATTTGACACCTTTCGGAAAAAATTCCATTCCTAAGGATAATCCCAAATCGAATTTGCCGTGCCTGATGTCGACGACCTCAGAAGGGGGTTGCCCGGCGCATCGAGCCGAGGAGCAAAATAATAATCAAAAGTCGGGTTCGGCATGCGCCCGAAGACGATGATCCGTTTGACAGTCCCACGTGGACGACCAGTCGCCCCCGGCCTCAGCTTCGGGCGCGGCAACTTGCGCTCGATCCAAAGGGCAAGTCGTTCTCTGAGATCAGTCATCGTGATGACCTAGGAGATAGATCGCGCGGGCGGGCCTCGAGAACAAAATCCTCCGCGATCAGGGAGAGGTTCGGGTTGTGATACGGATCATTCCGCAAAATATCGCCCCACCGCTGATACACCGTCTTTTCCTCGCGCGCGAAACGGCGCAGCTTTTCAGGAGTATTGTCGGCTCCTCGAGAGACCGATTCCCTGTGCAGCATGGCGCTATCAGGCGTCCAGACAATCGTGCATCCCGCCTGCCGCACCTTGACGCAGTAGTCGACATCGTTGAACGCAACGGTCAAATTGCTCTCATCCATGCCACCAATTTGCGCCCATAGGCTCTTGCGTGTCAGCAGGCAAGCTGCGGTGACTGCAGAGATCTCCCGCCGCTCACTCAAGAGACCATTGTCCTCACCTGATTGCGGGTGCAGGAAATGAAAGCTGTGCCTTGCAACAGTCCCCGCCCCGAGCGTAACACCGCCGTGTTGCACGTAGCCATCGGGGAAAAACAGTAGGCTGCCCGCGGCGCCAACATCGGGATCATCCAACTCCCGCGCAAGATTCGAAAGCCATCCCGGCTGCAATGGTTCGACGTCATTGTTGAGCAAAAGGATGAATTCGTTGCGCGATGCTTCGACACCAAGATTGCAGGCCCGTGAAAAATTGAACCCACCTGGCAGCGTCAGACGACGGATACGCCCAGCCTTCTCATAGCGGTCCATAAGGGCCAGAGCTGCGGGATCGCTGCTGTCATTGTCGATGACAATAACCTCCAGATCAACGCCATCAGTGCTTTCAAAAAGGCCCCTTAGGCATGCCTCTAGCAGGTCAGCTCGATCCCGCGTCGGGATGATGACGCTCACCTTGCGCACCTCGACCGTATCCGCATTGAGCCGGACAGGCCCCATCATTCGCTGATATGGGGCGTCTCTGTGCAAGAGAACCCGAGGCACATGAAGGACCGCACCGCGACGGCCTTTTGCAGCTTTGGCGATCACCTCACCCATCGGCCGATTCTCAAGATCCAAGCCCTCCGGCAGGTCAGCCAAGCGGACAAGTGCGCCGTCCAATGGGAGCCAACCGGATTGCGCAAGGGGCAGATTCCAAGCCGGCTTGAAGAACGGATCGTGTCGGCGACCACGCTTATTGATACGATCTTCGTCGCTATAAACTGCAGTCACCGAAGACGAGAAAGCGAAGGGGCGTGCAAGCCTCTCCAAAGCACGCGGCGCCAGGCGCATGCCCGCGGGAAGCCGCATCCATAGTTGCGGTCGGGCTGCGTTCCCATCGTTCATACCTGCGACTTCACTGGCGGGCATCTCGGCGTAGTCGCGCCAGGTCTGTGTGGCCAGTGAAGCGCGTGTTTCGGCGACGGCCTGCTCAGTGCCGCGCCCAATCGAAACGAAGACGAAAGGTTTTGCTGGCCAATCTCCCGGAGCGTCAGGCACCTCCGTGCGCTCCGCCGCCTGCTGGGCGTCGATCCATTCGTCATAACTCGGCGCCGACAAAGCGTCGACTTGCCTGGCAAAGCGAAACGTTGCGCCTTTCACGTTGCGCGCCATGAGAAGACGAAGAATACGAAGAATGAACAAGGGTCGTTGCAGAGCAAGGATAGTCCCGATTTCGAGCAGCGACAGCCGCCGCACGTTTATTTCCGGGGTAACGTCCGCCAATATTTCCGCTGTTGCATCATCGGCGATAAGCGTCGCGCCTTCGAATTGCACCGGCAGCCATCCATAAAACCGTCCGCGGCCTTTGCTGTTCACCAGGAAAGAGCGGAAAACCGTAGCTGGTACTCTACCCTTACGATGCAACGCCAAGCGCGGGCGCAGACCCAAACGGTGCCCTGGATCCATAACCGTTAGAACGACAGCACGGTCGGCATAATCTTCCAGCGCAGCCTTGAGCGGCACCTTGAATTCGACCTGTGAAGCGTCAGCCATCATTCTCTATCTTGCAGTTCAGCGAAACCGGAGTCGGTATGCCGCTTATGCCAGAGCTTTGAATGAAATTTAACTCATAATTCCAGTTATCTGCGCAAACCGAATATCCATGCATCCAATGCTGTTTCAGGCAGGTGCTAGCTTGATCGTCCGAGCCCGGCGCTCGGCTACTTCTGTAGGCCTACCTGCACAATCCGGCTTTGGTTAAGGATCACCATCCGGCTGACGAGGCCAGGCGCTTCCTCCGCCTATCGGCGTCATGATTGTTGCGTGTTCGATAAATTGACCTTCCCCGCCAATTAAATTAGGCAATCTTTCCAAGCACACAATGTGGACGCCCGTAAGATCTGCGCGCGCACGAAGGCTCGCGACGAACGGCTGGCTCGGGCCCCCATGCGACCTTCATTTGATGACGTGCTTGAAGAAATGAAAGTGGCGCCAACGACGAAGCTTCTGAAATTGTTGGAGCATGAAATTGCGTCTTGTGCTCACCATTGGCGGCGTCGCCCGGGGGCATTACTGGCACCTTCCGGATAGGCCCTTCTATGATACCCCTGCCGGTACTCAGGAAAGCCTGCGATCTGTCATAGACGCAGTGTTGGCTAGATTGACAACAGCGGGCGATTGTTGGCATATTAGCCAACATGGATGCGCAAAAAATCACCGAGCACAAAAACGTTGAAGCAGACGGCAGCATCATCCAGTTTGTCATCTGGAAGCTGCCGGAACCCGTTCCCCCGACCACGCACGGTTTCAAGTTTCGCACGGTCTATATTCGAAACCGCGAGCGCGTCGTCGGTTTCGATAACGAGCGCGGCAAGGGTGATCATATGCATCTGGACGGCAAAGAGTATCCTTACCAGTTCACGTCGCTTGAGCAACTCATTGAGGACTTCATGTCAGAGATCGAAAAACGGAGGCAGTCATGAGGACATTGACCATCACGACGAACACCGATTGGAAATCGGCCCTGCGCGCCGCCGGAGAGAAGGCCAAGGTGGGTCTTGCCACCGGGACCTATCAGGGCGAGACGCTGAATTTTGCTACTCCCGGAGCGTTTTTCTCCCACCTTACCGAACGTCGATGGGAGATGCTGAACGAGCTTCTCAGGAGTGGAACGATCGGAGTCCGTGAACTTGCGCGCCGGCTAGGACGAGATGTCAAGCGCGTGCATGAAGACGCTGCGGTGCTTGTCAATCTAGGACTAATCGAGCGTGATGAACGTGGCGCACTTACATGCCCCTTCGGAAACATTCACGTTGACATGGTAATGACGTCCGCAAAATCGGCGGCGTAGGTGTCCTCCCTAGAAAGGGATGCTGAGAAGACGTAAGGCCGTTGTCCTACGGCGTCGACTCATAAACTTTGGCACCATATTCTTGTTGCGACGACCTTTACGGCGGCGAGGTAGTTTTCCGGGCGCTTATCATATCGGGTTGCGATGCCTCGGAACTGCTTGATCCTGTTGAAGAACCGTTCCACGAGATTGCGTTGCCGATAGACCCAGCGCGAGAACACGAAAGAGCCCTTGCGATTACTCTTCGGCGGGATGTTGGCCCAGGCCTTTCGCTCGGCGGCCTTAGCCCGAATGGCATTCGTGTCATAACCCTTGTCGGCCAGCAGGATGTCCCCTCGCCAAGCTCATCCGTCAGCGCGTCGGCTTCGGCACAATCGGCGATCTGTCCACCAGTCAGACGCAGATTGACCGGGCGACCTTCGGCATCGACGAGCGCGTGGATTTTGCTCGTAAGCCCGCCGCGGGAACGTCCCATGCCACCATCGTCTCCATCCCTTTTTTTCCCGTGGCCGCGTGCTGGTGAACGCGGACACAGGTCGAGTCGATCATGACAATGTCGCCATCGTAGGCCTTGGACACCGCTTCAAGAAGCCGATCCCATACCCCGGCTTTGCGCCAGCGGACGAAGCGGTTGTAACAGGTCGTCGGCGGGCCATAGCGTTCCGGAACTTCCGCCCAAGGCGAGCCCGTTCGAAACCGCCAGAGGATGCCATTCAGCACCCCCCGATCATCAACGCGGGCAACGCCGCGTGGCTTGTTGGGCAACAACGGCGATATGATCGACCATTCGTGGTCAGTCCAGTTCGTAGCGACGACGCGTCATCAAATGCTTCCCTATTTCGAAGCCTTGAATCACGGCGGCCGATAAATGCCAAGAAATTTTATGAGTTTACGCTGTAATCTTACCGCGCAGGCGCTTGGGTAAGGACAAACGGCCGGAATTCCGCTCACCGGCGCGCCGGTTATCGTTGCGTTACGCCCGCCGGCTCCGCTGAACGCCAAAACTCCGTGATCTTCTCTTCTCGATCTCACTGCGATGTGCTGTAGGAGACATGTCTCTCCCCATTTTCATGAAGATCGGTTCAGCATGACACTTGCGCCGGGTCTCCGACGCAGGTTAATTCGCCGCTTTTTAAGGTCTTGCACGCGCACTCGATTTAAACACCTCTCGGGAAAACCTGCGCGTTCCTAAGGATAATCCCCGCCCCCCGAGACAGATCGGGTTCAGCTTGTTCAGGGATTTCGAACTCCACTCGAATACCAGCTTTGGTCGTGCCAACGACGGACAATCCGTCGGGCCGATGTAATGTACGCTCGATATCCACGGGAATACCGCCCGCATCCTTCTGCCAAATAATATCCCTTGGCCTTACAAAGACGTCGACAGGACCGGTTTCGGTAGACGCGATGCCAGTTGCCGTGTCGCCGACAAAAACGAAACCGTCCCGTGCCACGCCTGGAAACTTATTCACGTCCCCGAGAAACTGCATGACAAATGCCGAACCCGGATGTCGGCAGACCTCTGCAGGCGTGCCCTCCTGGACGATCTTGCCTTCATTGAGGATCACCACCCGATCTGCTAGGTCGAGCGCCTCTTCCTGGTCATGCGTCACGAAGAGGGTCGTAATGCCGAGTTCGTCGTGAATCTCGCGAAGCCAGCGGCGGAGATCGCGGCGAACGTTGGCATCGAGCGCACCGAAAGGTTCGTCGAGAAGCAGCACCTTCGGATCGACGGCAAGTGCGCGGGCCAGGGCCACACGCTGACGCTGACCGCCGGAAATCTGGCCGGGGAAACGGTCGCCCAGTCCTTCGAGCTTTACCAGCCGCAGGAGTTCGGAAACGCGTGTGGCGATTTCGGGCTTGCTGCGCTTGGTCTTGGACACCTTCATGCCGAAGGCGATGTTCTCGGCGACGGTCATATGCGGAAAGAGCGCGTAGTGCTGAAAGACGAAGCCGACGCCGCGATCGCGCACCGAGATGTCGGTCGCGTCCTGGTCGCCAAAATAGATGTGACCACCATCGGCATATTCGAGCCCGGCCACCATGCGCAGGATTGTCGTCTTGCCGGAGCCCGAGGGACCAAGGAGTGCCACCAGCTGACCGCTCTCGATGCCAAGCGAGACGCCGTGCACGGCGCGGAACGTGTCGAAGGTCTTTGTAACCTGCTCGAGACTGATCTTCATGGGCGGGTTCCTGCATTCTGTTCTTTGGCGGCGGCGGCAAGCGCCGGCCTGCGGCCTGCGCCGCGACGCTCAAGCGCGACCTTGGCAATGATGGTAACGACGGCGAGCGTCGCAAGGATTGAGGCGGCGGCAAAGGCGCCGGCCGCCTGGTAGTCGTGATAAAGCAGCTCGATATGGAGCGGCAGGGTGTTGGTCTGGCCGCGAATATTGCCGGAGACCACGGAGACCGCGCCAAACTCACCCATGACCCGGGCGTTGCAGAGAACCACGCCGTAAAGCAGCGCCCATTTCACATTGGGAAGCGTCACGGAGAAGAACGTGCGCCAGCCCGACGCACCAAGCGAGGTTGCCGCCTCTTCGAGGTCCCTGCCCTGTGCCTGCATCAATGGAATGAGCTCACGCGCCACGAAAGGTGCTGTTACGAACATCGAGGCAAGGACAATGCCCGGCAGGGCAAACAGAATCTTGATATCCGCAGCCTCCAGCATAGGGCCGAACAAGCCCTGCAGACCGTAGACGAAGAGATAGGCGACGCCGGCAACGATCGGCGAGATCGAAAATGGGATCTCGATCACGACGAGAAGGAAGCGTCGTCCCCAAAAATCGAACTTGGTGATTGCCCAGGCGGCCGCGAGACCGAAGGCGCTATTGATGGGAACGGCGATCAACGCGGTTGCGACCGTCATGAAAATGGCGTGGCGTGTATCGGGATGAGCGATCGTCGCCGCATAGGCTTTCAGACCTTGACCGAAGGCTTCGACTGCAATCACGATCAGGGGGGCAAGCACCAGAATGGCACCGAAGAACAGGGTCGTGCCAATCAACACACGGCGTATGATCGGGCCGTCGCCGACGCGCGGCGGTTTGCGTCTGGTCGGCATCATCTCAAGTCCTCGCGGTGTAGCGCAAGGCACGTGCCTGCAGGAGATTGGTGGCCGCCAGCATCAGGAAAGCGGTGATCAACAGCACTGACGCGATGGCAGCGGCGGCCTGATAGTCGTATTCCTCAAGCCGAATGAAGGCGAGCAATGCGGTGATTTCGGTTTCCATCGGCTGATTGCCGGCGATGAAGATAATCGCGCCGAACTCGCCAAGCGACCGCGCGAAGGATAGTGATAGGCCAGCCAGTAGCGCCGGCATCAGCAAGGGCAGGATAACGCGCACGAAAATGGCGCCGTCCGATCCGCCGAGCGATTGGGCCGCCTCCTCCAGTGCAGGATCGAGATCCTCAAGCACCGGCTGTACGGTGCGGACGATGAAGGGCAGGCTGGTGAAACACATGGCCACCATGATGCCGATTGGCGTGTACGCCACCTTGATACCGAAGGGTGCTAAAAATGCTCCGAACCACCCATTGGATGAAAACAGCGTCGTCAGCGCAATGCCGGCCACGGCCGTCGGCAGGGCAAAAGGCAGATCGACAATCGCGTCGATGATCCGACGCCCAGGGAAGCGGTAGCGAACGAGTACCCAGGCAAGCGCCAGGCCGAAGACGAGGTTGAAGGCGGTGGCAACAAGGGCCGTAAGCACGGTGACGCGGTAGCTGGCGACAGCGCGCGGTGACGAGACGATCGCCCAATATTCGGCTGGTCCAAGGCTCGCTGCCTTGAAGACCAGAGCCGCCAAGGGCAACACGACGATCAGTCCCACGTAAAAGAGGGTGATGCCCAACGATAGGGGCAGGCCGGGCAGGACATTGCGTTTCAACTGATCGCCTCCACGGCGGCATAACTTTCATTCATGGCAGAACCCGGCGAGCAGAACCCGCCGGGTAAATTGGATCGGTTTGATATCGCGGTTTTCAGCGATTGCCGTAGATCTGGTCGAGCGCAGCGCCCGAAGCGAAATGCTCGTCCTTGATCTTGCCCCAGCCACCGAACACGTCCTCGACCGTGACCAGGCGGATCTCCGGGAACTGATCCTTGAATTCCGCCGCCACCTTCTCGTTGTGGACGCGGTGGCCATATTCAGCGGCAATCTTCTGGCCCTCCTCGGTGTAGAGGAAATCGAGATAGGACTTTGCCAATTCGCGCGAGCCGCGCTTCTCGGCCACCTTGTCAACAACGGCAACCGGGAATTCCGCAAGCAGGCTGACGGAAGGCACGACGCTTTCGAACTTGTCGGTGCCATACTGCTTGGCGATCGAGCGGGTCTCCGCCTCGAAAGTGATGATCACGTCGCCGATTTCGCGCTCGACGAAGGTTGTCGTTGCCGCGCGGCCGCCGGTATCAAAGACCGGAACGTTGTCGAAGATCTTCTTGACAAACTCCGTGACCTTGGCCGGATCGTCCTTGAAGGCTTCCTTGGCGTAGGCCGTTGCCGCCAGATAGGTGTAGCGCGCATTGCCCGATGTCTTCGGGTTCGGGAAGATCACCTTGACGTCGTCACGCGCAAGATCGCCCCAATCCTTGATGCCCTTCGGATTGCCGGCGCGCACCAGGAAGGACGGGAAGGAGTAGAAGGGCGACGCGTTGTTCGGAAAATCCTTCTGCCACCCCTCGGCGACGAAACCGTTCTTTGCCAGGAAGTCGATATCCGTAACTTGGTTGAAGGTGACGACATCGGCCTCCAGGCCTTCGACGATCGCACGCGCCTGCTTCGAGGTGCCTGCATGCGACTGATCGACGGTAACACCCGGATGCGCCTTGATGAAGGCTTCGTTTTCAGCAGCAAAGATTTCCCGGGCGATATCGTAGGAGGCGTTGAGAAGGGAGGTCGGCGCTTCAGCAAGGGCCGGTCCGCTCAGGAGCGCAACAAAGGCAGCGCCCGCGATCAGCAGTTTCTTCATGGGTATCTCCGGTGGAATAGAGGCGGCAGGTTGGATGAAACCTAACGGCCGCTATCGGAGACGACGAGGCACCATGATCTTCGCTTGTTTCCCGAACGAGAAAAATCGCCTAACGAATTCGGATATCAGAGAAAATGGCGTTGCGGCCGTGGCCCACGAACTACCGATCTGGGGTTGCCGACGACGCCTCTTGCGCCGGGGTCGATTGCGACGATCGCTTGAGACTGATGGCCGGCGCCTCGCCTTCGAACATCTCCACCCGGCGGTCATAGACCGGCGAGATCGTACCGAGAACGCGGTCCCAGAAGGAGAAATAGTTCGCGTAGTTGTAATTAAACTCGGCGTGATGCTGGTCGTGATAGGTCGTGCATAACAGCGGCCACGGATAGCGCGCCGTCGGCGAGGCAAAATACTCGAACCCCGCATGGCCGAAGGTGCCATTGATCTGGTCGAACAGCCTGTGCGCCGGCAGGATCAGCGGCGGAAACGGCACCAGGAAGACAATGACGGCGTAATAGCCCTGCGACAGGGCCGTATCCACGAGACCGATGGAATCGTTGCTCCACACGGTCGGGGCGACGCTTCGATGATGCAGCAGGTGATATTTGTAGAACAGCTTGGTGTGCAGCAGCCGGTGCGCGAAGTAGAACCAGGCGTCGAACAGCACCATGCAGAGCAGGAAGAGTGGTACCGCCGTCCACCAGCTGAAGGCCCAGGGCGTGAACAATGTCCAGCCCTGATACTGGGCAAAGAGACCGATCGCGACCGATGTGCAGGTTACGAGGATCGACGCCATGCTCTGACGGATCTCGACCGCCTTTCGCTTCTCCCCCCGACGTCCCTTCTGGATGCGCCGCTCCGGATTGCGATCATTGAGCCAGGTGATGCCGTAGCCGAGCGCAAAATAAACGAGCACCGTCGCGGCGTAGATGACCGCAAGAATGGCGAGAAAAGTCAGGGTACCCTGGACGAACGCGTTCAAGTGGAAATCCGGTGCTGCTGCGTGGGAGATAATCAGACAGGCTGAATACACCAACCAGACCGAGCAAGGCAAGGCAAGCCCCGGCTCAAACCCGCTCAAGATCCGACAGAAACGCGTTCAGTTCCGTTTGGTCTATCCCGACGAGATGGGCTTTGTCGGGATAGGCGCCGGAGCGCACGTCTTCGGCAAACTCCGAGAAGGCAGCGACGCGCTCACGTTGAAGTCGCTCATACTCGGAGGCGAAGTTGCGATAGATTTTTGCGTGACGGGGAACGTGGCCACGATTGGCACCGAGCACGTCATCGCTGAAGAGATACTGCGCGTCGCAGCCCGTGCCGGCGCCCATCGACAACATGAGAATTGATGTCTTCGCGCTGATCGCGGCAGCGACCTCGCCGGGCACCACTTCGATCTCGGCGGCAAAGGCGCCCGCCTCTTCCAACGCTTTTACCTGGCGCCAGATCTCGATGGCGCTTGCCGCCGTCTTGCCGACGGCGCGAAACCCGCCGGTCCAGGTGGCCTTCGACGGGATGAGGCCGACGTGCCCGCAGACCGGGATACCCTCTTCGCGCATCCGGCGAACGGTGGAAAGGCTTGCCGAGCAGTAAACCGCGTCGCCTCCCGCTTTGAGCGCCTTGAATGCGGCGCAGATATATTCGTCGGCTGTGACCAATTCGCCATATTCGAGGCCCGGAAAGGCAAAACAGGTCGGGGCCACTTCGCGAAACTCCGGCCCGAGCAAGGCCGGCGGCACGGAGACCAGATCGATGCCAGCGGCTTCGGCGGCCTCCGCCTCATCGAGCGTTTCGACCCGCAGCATCGTCAACTGTCTCTTGCCTTTCATTGAAAGAAGGTCGGCCACGGTTGGGCGGCGGTTTCGCATCAGGATCTCCGGATATCGGTTGTTGTTATGTCAGGTGGAAAGGGCATCGTGACTCAGGCTGCGAGCAACGCCTTCAGCTTCGTGTCGGTTGAGCCGAGCGCCTGCGGATCCGGCCTTTTCCCGGCAGCAATCAGCATCTCGGCAAGGCGGATGTCGCGAGCGATCGCGTTTCCTGTGCCGATACCGCTCGCACTGATCAGTCGACCGCTGGCGTCAAGATGAAAGAGAATGAAGGCGCCATCGCCAAGGTCCCGCTGCACCGTCATCACAGCACCATCGGCAAGGCCGGCGATCTGCAGGGTCAGGTCGTATTGATCGGACCAGAACCAGGGCACGCTCGCAATCGTCTCGGCAGCACCCAGCAGATTGGCCGCGGCAAGCGTTCCCTGGTCCTGCGCGTTTCGCCAGGCTTCGAGCCTTATGCGTCGACCACCGTAGTGCCCGAGCGGATAGGAGCAGCAATCGCCGGCCGCGAAAATGTCGGGGTCTGAGGTGCAAAGCGTCTCATCGACGGCGATGCCATTATCGATGGCAAGGCCGGCAGCCTCGGCCAAGGCCGTGTTCGGCAAGGCTCCAATGCCGACTACGACCAGGTCGGCGACAAGAATGTCTCCGTCGGCGAGCTGAATTTCAACTTTTCCCTCGCGTTCCGCGATGCCGGCGATCTTGGTATTGCAGCGGATATCGACGCCTTCCAGTCGATGCCGCTCGGCAACGACGGCGGCGATTTCTTCCGGCACGCCGCGGGAAAGCACCCGTGGCAGGCCCTCGAGGAGAACGACATCTGCGCCGAACTTGCGGGCGGTCCCTGCGAGTTCCAGTCCGATAAACCCGCCACCGATAATGGCAAGCACCTTGCCCGGCGCGAGCTTCAGGCGAATGGCGGCGGCATCGGTGTGCGTCCGAAGCATCCGGATAAGCGGTGATGTCTCTGACAAGCCCGGCAATGACCTTGGCCTCGCACCAGTGGTCAGCAACAACCTGTCGTAGGAGAGCTGCCGCCCGTCGGCGAGCCGTACCGTTTTCGCATCGCGATCGATGGCCTCCACCGGCGTATCGGTGAGTACCTGGATCCCGACAGCCTGATAGCGCTCGGCGTCGGCGACGAATTTGGGCTCAAGCTGTCCAGCCAGACCTTCCTTCGAGAGTGGCGGCCGCTCGTAAGGCAGATGCGGTTCGGCGCCAATCAGCATGACGTCACCCTCATAGCCCATTTCCCTAAGCGCAAAAGCTGCCCTCGCACCACACTCGCCGGCGCCGACAATGACAATCCTGTTCATGTGCCTCTCCCAATGTCTCGTTGCACGCCTTGAGTCTCGCTTAGGCGACGGCGATGAAAACGCTGCCGGCCTCGACCTTGACCGGGTAGGTCTTCAGGTTGACGCAGACGGGCGCGCCCTTGGCCTGGCCGGTCTTGTAGTTGAAGCGGCCATTGTGTTTCGGACATTCGATAATGTCGTCCATCACCAGGCCATCGGCGAGGTGGATGTGCTCGTGGGTGCAGAGACCGTCGGTCGCAAAATATTCGTCGTCGGGGCTGCGGAAGACGGCAAAGGTGCGCCCGTCATGGTCGAAGCGGATCACATCCTCTTCGTCGATCTCGTCGGCTGCACAGACCTCGATCCAGTTTCCACTCATGGTCTTTCCTCCAAATGCTGTTGTTTGCTGGCGTGCCTATTCGGCAGCATGAACCAGGGCATCGCTGTGAAACTCTTCGCGATAGGGTTTTGCCGTCGGCGGCAGGTCGCGCTTGAGGAAATAGTCCTCGTTCCTCAGCTGGCGCAGGAAGGCCGGGATCATCTCGCGGTAGCCGTGGAGCATGGATGGATTCGGCTCCGGCAGATCGTGCTTGATCATGGCGTGAAGCCGCGGCAGCGCATGGTAGGGCACCATCGGGAACATATGGTGTTCGACGTGGTAGTTCATGTTCCAGTAAATGAAGCGGCTGATCGGGTTCATGTAGACCGTGCGGCTGTTCAGCCTGTGGTCCGTAACGTTGTCGGCAAGTCCGCCGTGCTGCAGGAGGCCCGTCAGCACATGATGCCAGGCACCGTAGAGGCGTGGCAGACCGATCAGCATCAGCGGCAGGATCGAACCGAGATAGAATGACAGGCTGATGGTTGCGAGATAGATCGCAAACCAGATCCGCGCGATCCGTATTGCCTTGGGTTGCTCCATTTCCGGAATGAAGGTTTTCTCGGCGGCACGGATGACGCCGAAGGCATTGCGTACCATGTCGATGACGGCATGCCAGACATCCAAGATGCCGAAGAAGTTTAAGACGAGCCGAAACAGATCCGGCGGCCGCATGACGGCGATTTCTGGGTCCCGACCAACGATGACAGTGTCGGTGTGGTGACGGGTGTGGCTCCAGCGCCAGGTCACCGGATTGCGCATGATCATGAAACAGGCGACCTGATAGACGACGTCATTCATCCACATCGTCTTGAACGCGGTGCCATGGCCGCATTCATGCCAACGGCTGTCAGAAGCCGAGCCATAAAGAACGCCATAGGCGAGAAAGAAGGGAACGGCCCACCATGTCCCCCAGAAGTAGACGCCGAGGCCGCCAAAGAGAATGAGGCTGGTGAACCAGATGGCTGTGTCGCGGATCGCCGGACCATCCTCGCGCTTCATCAGTTCCTTCATCTGCTTGCGCGGGATCTCGGTGTGATACCACTCGGCCGCAGACAGCCCGTTGGCGACCGCGGCCTGAGCGTCGCGGCCAAGCAAGCTGTAATCACGCTTCGTCGGAACCATCGCCATCCGTTTATTCCTCCCGTAATCGACCACAGGCCGGCGGCCGTTCCTCATCTCTTGGAACTGACGATAGGTTGACTTTTGCAAGTCCTCAATGCAGTGATGATGTATTCTCTCAAATACCATCAGATCTTGCATTTCATGAATGATGGAATAATTTCAGGGGCAGCCGATGAGCAACAGACCGACCATTGCCGATCTTGCCCGCGCCGCGGGCGTCAGCGTTGCAACCGTCGACCGCGTGCTCAACGGCCGACATCCGGTGCGCGAAGAGACCGCGCGACGGGTCTATGATGCCGCCAAGTCCATCGGCTACCACGCGGTCGGCTTGCTTCGTCAGCGGGTCTTCGAGGACCTTCCGCAGTACCGCCTCGGTTTTCTCCTTCAGAAACCGCAGCAATCTTTCTACCAGGCTGTGGCCAAGGAGATCGAGAACGCAGCACTCGCACTGTCAAACGTCCGCGCCCTGCCCCAGATCGAATTCGTCGCCAATTCCACACCGACGGGTATCACCGAGAAGCTGAAGACAATGGCTGCCCGCAATCAGGCGATTGCGATCGTCGCGCCGGACTATCCGGCAGTGACTGCGGTGGTCGAAGAACTGAAGGAACGTGGGATCCCGGTTTTCTCCCTGCTTTCCGACTTTGCAGCCGGCATCCGCGAAGGCTACATCGGCTTGAACAATCACAAGGTCGGCCGGACCGCGGCCTGGATGATTGCCAAGGCCGCGAAGAGACCGGGCAAGGTCGCAGCGTTCGTCGGCAGCCATCGCTTTCTCGGCCATGAGCTGCGTGAAATCGGCTTCCGCTCCTATTTTCGCGAGCACGCGCCTGATTTCGAGGTGCTCGACACGATGGTCAATCTCGACACCGCCGAGATCACCCACGAAGCGACGCTCAACCTCTTGCAACGCCACCCGGATCTGACCGGCTTCTATGTCTGCGGCGGCGGCATGGAAGGAGCAATCTCAGCGATCCGCGAGGAAAAACTCGAAGGCAAGCTGATCGCCGTGGTCAACGAATTAACCCCGGAATCGCGCTTAGCACTCGCCGACGATGTCGTGACCCTGGCGATATCGACGCCGACGGGAGCCCTTGCACGGGAAACAATCAATCTGATGGTGCAGGCGATCGGCAAAGGCCCGACGGGCGCGCCAGGCCAGACCTTCCTGCCTTTCGATCTTTTTACTCCGGAGAACATCTGACGACGGAGTAATTGATTTTGAGATCAAATCGCCCGCGCGCGCTAGGAGAGAGGGCTAATTTCGCGTAGCCCTTGTAGCGCAGGCGGTTGCGGCCTGCCCATATACCTTGATCGGGAATTATTTCGGGACTCCGTGACTCATTTTTGTTTTTGCCCGCCGGATCGCCGACCGACGTTTGTAGCGAAATCTTACCTAGCACATTTGCACCTAGAACGCTTTTTCGGCTCCGCCTACCGTCTCCCCAAGAGGAGACAGCCATGGACGATAGGAAGAAAGTCACCGAGTTCAGCGACGAGGAACTCTTGAAAATCTGCGTCGCGGTAATCGATGCCGCCCTCGAAGAAGTGCCAATGCCCGACGACGTCGCCGAAATCGCGAGTGCGGCTGTTGGCGAACTGTTCCGGCGCGGCATCATCGCGACACCATTTCATTAGCAAGGCCTTGAGAATAGCAACCCGCGCCCTACTATCTTCGGCAGGAGGAAGCGCCTTGCCGAAAATCGCCGCGCCGAAGCATCCGAAATGCCATCCGGATCGCAGCCTTAATTGCCAGGAAGTGCTTGAGGCTGAATTCCAACATTTGGCCGCGAAAGCTGAGGCCGCCGGCTGGTCACGGAATGAAGTCGCCGAGGCTTTGATCGAGCTGGCGGAAAACAATTACCTGGCAGTGAATGCCGAAACGGAAATGTTTGAGCTTGGCGCCGGCGTCGTTCTGATCGCTCCCAAGCCCCACTGACCTCCTCCCCAGATCTGGGTGTTGACTCCGTTCCTCAATGATTTGCAGAACATATGCACGAGGAAGGCTTGAGCATGAGTGCCGAAGTCGGCGCTACCAAGAGAACGGAAAGCGGCCTGGCTGAGCACCTGTGCGCCCATCCCGGCTGCACGAAGTGGCGCACGGCGGGCGACTTTCACGACATGCGGCTTACTGAAACCTCAATCGAGGAAGAAAGCGCATGTCTGGAACGAAGCGAGCCGTCGTTATCTCGACGCTCGGCCAATTGCTCGACAAGGGGTATAGCTTCAATCTCTGGTGCCTGGAGTGCCGCCGCGGCGGAATCAGCCCGATAGCCCCATTCGTGGATAAACTTGGGCGTGATCATCCGATCTATGTGAGGGGTCACGCCAAGTGCGGCCGCAAGAACGCCGAGGTGCGGATACAGGCGCCGGCTGGTGGCGTGCGCCCGGTGCAGGGATGACGCCGCTCGCCGTGGCACTACCCAGCGCCAGGCATCGAGGGTGACCTCCGCCACTGCTTGGACGCGCTTGTCTACCCTCAGATTTGCGAGTTGTGAACACGGGTGGGTTGCTCCATTAAATCCCCCCGGAAATCAACGGAGGATACACATGGCCAAGATGACCGACTCTGCGTCTGAGCTTTCCGTGCAGATGGGTGAGCGCCTCAAGATAATCCGCCAGACGCGCGGGCTTTCGCAGGAGAAGCTCGGCGCAGCAATTGGCGTCACGTTCCAGCAGATCCAGAAATATGAGCGCGGCACGAACCGAATATCCCTGCCGGCTTTTGTTCAAATTTGCCAGGTTTTGAATGCGCACCCGATGGAAGTCATCGGTGACTTTTCAATGGACGATAAGGCCGAGAGACCGAACGTGCTTCTCCAGCGACTTGCTGTTGCGGAAAGCAAACTCGCTCGGATGCAGAAAATTTTGGCCGAGCGGGGTTGATGCGGGACCTAAGCAAATGGCTGGTTATTTGTGAGAAAAGCTGCCTGATCCGGCGGGACAACTGGAAAAAGCGGCCCTCTTTTCGTCGCTCTGTGGGGAGAAGGCCGCCAGCAATATCAGCAATGGCTAAATATACAGCTAAATCTGAGGATTGGCGAGCGTAATCCGCGTTTGGGTTTAAATCTAGCAACGAGCCGATAAGGCGTCGTCGGCATTATGGCAGCGCTCAGCCATGGTTGGAACGATTTTCCGGCACGCGCGTTTTGTTCACACCCCATGGACAGCCGGCAGTCCCCCGCAGCCGTTGTCCCACACTCCCGGCCCCCTCAACAGCGGGCCGTTCTTTTATCGACGCAGTTGACCGCCCTCAATCCGCTGCAATATCTCCCTCATTAACTACAGGGTCGCCGGACTGCTGACTAACAGCGATTGCAGATCCTTGATCGCCGCCGTCGTCGACCCGCTAGACTGCTCCATGATGGTCACGCGATAGGTGATATTCTCGGTCTTTCGCACCTCGGATTCGAGCCAGCGGAAAAGCTCTTCGTTTCTGCGCGCCGGTTCTGCAACTCTTCGAGATCCCGGATCTTCTCAACCCAGATGGCAACGCCACCGACGCACATTTCGAGGAGCGTGACGAGATGGATGATCGTGTTGAGGTTCCATTCACGCCTCTGAGCGCGATTTGGGAGTTCCATCGTTTCATGCTCCTGCCGCATCAATGCCCTCGCGTCTGCGCATGCAATGCAATGCTATGCTGATGGTTATTTCGAGCAACCGGCGTGCGCCGCGCACATCCGATTGTGAGAAGCGACCTGCCGCGCGAACGGCTGATCGTTGGCGATCATGAACTGACGCGTCGCCCCCGACGGCGTCAGCATCGCGTAGCCGGCGCCGTCAGTCGCGCCGCTTGTCTGCGAGCACCCAGATACCGCCCAGCTCATGGCAAAGATCGGCATCAGATAGAGAATTGACCGCTGCATTGGTCCGGTTCCTTTCCTTGATGATTTCCCTGGAGCGGCCGAGTTGCGCGGAACGCTCAAGTTCCCTGCCCTCGCTTCGCGCTGCTGGCAGCCACCAGGTGTTCGCAGTGAGGAAGACGAGAAACCTGCCCAGCCGCACCATCTACCGCCCCTATGATCGTATTCGGGCTCACGACCGCACCTTGCGAAAAATGCCGGAGATCGCAAGAGCGAGGATGACCGTGGCGACGATGCTCCGGGACTATTGCCCGATCGTCAGCGCTTCCTGCTGACCGATGATCGCGTCAACCACGTCAGGGATGGCTGGGCGGATTGCGACGCCGACGCCCGCGGCGCCGCTACCGCCGATGACAGCAACATCAGTCGATGGCGCCTTGGTAGACGCCTCGACGGTGTTGCTCGCGACGAACTCGCCCTTAGCCCACAAGCCAGCTTCGGCCGCGCGCCGGTTGACAAGGCCCCTTCTTGCCGCCAGCGTTGCCCCCCTTTATGAGTTCGGTCGGCACGGCGTCGTGTCGCCGGCATTCAGCTTTTTGAGCAGCGTCGACTTGCCGAGCCTGCCAATATTGAAATCGAAGGACACGAGCACGGCGTGCTGGTTATCCGTCAGCGGCACCTTGACCAGGCGCGAGACTCGTTCCTCGAACTTGGCGAGATCGGCGCGAAGGATCGCCTCCGCCTCTGCCTCGGTGATGATCATGCTCGGCGTCACCACCGGAGCACTGGCCGCGTCAGTGTGGCCGTAGCAGATGGTCCAGATGCCGCCTACGTCTCGGTAGGCCTTCCCATTGCTTGACGAGCGCAAGGCCCGCCGCGTTGATGCGTCGGTTCATGGTGTTAACCTCTTTTGTTTTCAGGGAAACATGCGATAGTTGATAAGCGGCAAGGCCAGGTCAGGAGAGACCGTTATGGACCTTGAAAGGATCGGTAGATCCCGTTTGAAAATGAGGCTTCCAGCGTTGCGAGCGTTGATTGACGCCCAACAGACCCAGGCCTTTCGTGCGTTATGTGAAGAATACGCACTCGTCGCCATGGCTCGAGATGAATTGACCGCTGCGCTCCCTCATCCTCCTATCGATCTCGACGGTTTGGACACCATCTGCGCTGAAATCGAAAGCGATGTCGATCTACTGCTGCGAACACCTAACGTAAGCCGGATCTGGCGGTAGGTCATAGCGATGTTCTTGATGGTTGAAGATTGGTCGTATCACGAAGTGCTGCCTCTGAGAGAAACCTAGCCCACTGTTTTCATGGATAAAAATCCTACCCTGAGGCAACACTAAATTAACCCGCAACCGGTCTATTCGTTGGCAGTCGCCGCTGTCCCTGCAGAGATCGAGGCGGCTCTAACCGCAGTCCTCTGGTACCCGGGGGCTGCGGTTCAGCCGTTGGCAGCCTCTGCAAACATAAGCTCGCATCCGCCTAGGTGTTAACCATAGCCGGCGTCGCCTCGGGCGCACCGGGGACAGACCTTCCTGCCTTTCGATCTTTTCACTCCGGAGAACATCTGACGAAGTATGTCGGTGGCCACATCAAACCGGAGTACAAGAAGGTGGGCCGCTTCGACCGCCGCCGCAAGGAGAACCAGAGCGGCAAGCGGTGCTTTCCCTGTGCGAATACAATCCTGATGGGCCGAACCGCACGATACCCGTGTCGTCAAGGGCAGCGAAAACGCTCGTAGACCAGGTGTGCACGGCGGAAATGACGGTCGGGAAACAGCACCACTTGCCGTGACCGATTTTGGCTTCGTCACTTTCCTAAGACCTATTTACACTTTCACCACGACGCTATTGACACTTTCCCCGCAGGTCTATTGCAACTTTCCCCGCATCGCTTTTTGCCGAGAAATGAAGTGACATGGACGACAGTCTCTTACCGCATCATCTACACTCCCAACTGAAGGCTGCTCTTACATCAGCGCGAGTGGTTAACACTATCGGGCCACGGCAGGTCGGGAAGACGACGCTTGTACGCGATCTATTGAGCGTCGGAAAATTCATTACACTAGATGACGAAGGTGCGCTTGTTGCTATCGAGGTTGATCCAAAAGGACAGCTGGACGCTCTGCTGGCTGAGACGAAAGTAGGCCCGCTCATTATCGACGAAGCCCAGCGATCAACGAAATTGGCCTTGGCATTGAAGAGGCTTGTGGACGAAAATCGAGCAATGGGCCAGTTCGTCCTGGCAGGTTCTTCCAACGTCTTCATTTCCGCGCACGTGGCGGACTCGTTGAGAAAAATTGGAATGGTGCGTAATCACGGGCTCGAACCGTGAACTCGCTGATTAAGAAATCGGGGCCATCAAAAAATCAGGCATGCCGTCCAGTTGTGGCGATTTCTTCGACCAGATAATCGATTGCCTGGAGCGGCTCCAACATCGCCCAGGTCTGTGGATGACGATAGACGGGGTAGAGGCCGAATGCTGCGAAAGTAAGCTGATCGAGGGTGGGGCGTGCAATTGCCCGTCTCGCATGGGCCAATTGGGCACGGTCTTCCACGTGGTCTTCTGTCAGCCCCCAGCCCGCATAAAATGGGGTCGCATAACAACGAACGGGAAGGCCACGCAAAAGTGCGTCGAAACCCATTTGGCTGGAGACGGTCCATACTTCATCGACGACAGCGAGAATGGCCGCAGCAGACACCTTGTCGGCCATCAGCGTTACGCCTGGCAACTTCGATGCCCGTTCGGTCATATAGCCCTTGCGATGACCGGCAATAACGTCTGGATGCGTGCGAACGACAATCTGCGCGCCGCTTGCAAGCGCATCATCCAACATGCGGTCAAAGGAGGAAGGCGAGCCTAACGCCTTTTCTACGGAAACATCGCCAAACACCTGATCAACCAGCAGTATCCTGCGCCGTGTCGACGGGTCGAGACGAGGCTCGCTGTGAGGGAGGTTGTTGTATTTCGACAGCTTGTGCGCCACCAGGGCTTCACGGATCGAGGCACCAACATCATGCGCCAAGCCGCCAGCCGCATCACGGATCAGCAATTCCAATCGAGAGGCGCGACCGGCATCGACCGGCAGCGCTTTATCATCGACGACGATCGAAATCGGAACACTTCCATCCTTGCCGAGACCGACGGAGCGAAGGAAACCATCCTCGAGATGCCAATGCGGAAGGTGACGCAATCGCGCAATTCGCATCGCTGTCTGTGCTGGCAGACGACCACCCCAGGAAACGATGCCATCGAGCCTGGGGGCAAGCGTCGAGCGAAGCGGTGCATCGCCGAAATAGCGACCCAACCAAGGGAACGCCTTGTGCACGAAATAAGTCGCCCCGAGCCTTGCCCCCCATTTCGGGTGCCAGGGTCGGACTTGCGTCGCGGTTGGTGCGGGATTGTCGAGCACGTCCATATTCTCACTCTGCCAGCCATCACGGCGCGCACCGCCAGAAATCACCTTGCAAAGACAAATGCAAACCGAACTTGCGATACGTCGGGCGGTTGAAGACAGCTTTCTCTGTCCATTCGATCCGAGCAAGAACTCAAAGGCAGTAGTGGCAGTTGCACGTGGACAGTAGATCTGCACTGAGGCCACCTTGAATCTGATTGGATTCCATCATTTGAAGAAGACAATCTTGCAACAATGCAAGTGCTTTGACCGGACGCTCGTCGGCAGCCTCCTAGCCATTGGCGATTTGTCCGGGTAGCTGTAAATGGAATGAACATTCCATTTACAGCTACCGACAAACCACACCTGGAGGAGACATTCCCATGGCCACCCTGCCCTTCGCACTTAATCACATGACAACGCCCGGCCTGCCGCTTGACGCTTTCTTTGCGCTTGCGCGATCGCTGGGCATGACTGCCGTCGAGATCCGCAACGACCTGACCGGCAATGCCATCCTCGATGGCACGCGCCCCGAAGACGTTGCGGCACTGGCAGCAGAACATGGATTGACCATTATCTCAATCAACGCCCTGCAGCGCTTCAATGAATGGAACGGGACCCGTGCCGCCGCGGCCGCGCACCTAATTTCCTACGCGAGGGACTGCGGGGCAAAAGCGCTCGTTCTTGTTCCCGTCAATGATGGCAGCGGCCAGGCCGATGGTGAGCGTCAGGCCAACCTAAAGGAAGCCCTTACGGGGCTGAAGCCGATGCTCGATGCGGCCGGCATCACCGGCCTTGTCGAGCCGCTCGGCTTCGAGATCTGCTCGCTTCGCTCCAAGACGGAGGCTGTTGACGGCATAAGGGCAATCGGCGGCGAGGCTACGTTCCGCGTCGTGCACGACACCTTCCATCACCACCTCGCCGGCGAGCCGGCAATCTATCCCGAGATGACCGGCCTCGTTCATATATCCGGCGTCACTGCCAGCGACGTAGCAATCGCCGATCTGCGCGATTCGGATCGTGTTCTGGTCGACGGGAACGACACCCTCGACAATGTCGGGCAGATCCGCCGCCTGAAGGCTGCAGGTTATTCCGGCCCCTTCTCGTTCGAACCCTTTGCCGATGAAGTCCACGGCGTCGCCGATCCGGCAGCCGCCCTCAAAACCAGCATGGCTTACATCGAAGCCAATATCTGACCGGCAAAGCCGACCGAGCACTGGAAAACGAAGCGAGGCGTCGAAAGACACCCTTGACGGCGCTCGCACAAAATGGAATACATATTCCGTAATTGCAAATCACTGGTTCTTTTATTCCGTTTTGATTGGAGCGCAGCGGGAGTACCGCTTCCGATCAGAGATGGGCGCGACCCGATGTGGTCAGCGTTTCCGGCTGGAGAAGGTGTGGCCGGGCACCAAATGTGGAGGAGAAAGACAATGAAGAAATTCCTGCTGGGTACAGCCATGGCGGTGATGATGTCGACGGCGGCGCATGCCGAAACCATCGGCGTTTCCATGGCGCAGTTCGACGACAACTTCCTGACGGTCCTGCGCAACGGCATGTCCGACTACGCCAAGACGCTCGACGGCGTCGACCTGCAGATCGAAGACGCACAGAACGACGTTTCGAAGCAGCAGAGCCAGATTCAGAACTTCATCGCAGCCGGCGTCACCGCCATCATCGTCAACCCTGTTGATACCGACGCGACGGCCGCGATGTCGAAGATCGCCGCTGACGCCGGCATTCCGCTCGTCTACGTCAACCGCGAGCCTGTAAACGTCGACACCCTGCCGGAAAAGCAGGCCTTCGTCGCTTCCAACGAACAGGAATCCGGCACGCTGCAGACCCAGGAAATCTGCAAGATGCTCGGCGGCAAGGGCAAGGCCGTCGTCATGATGGGGGAGCTTTCCAACCAGGCTGCCCGCATGCGTACCAAGGACATCCATGACGTGCTCGCGACCGAAGCCTGCAAGGGCATCGAGATCGTCGAGGAGCAGACGGCCAACTGGTCGCGCACACAAGGGTCGGACCTGCTCACCAACTGGCTTTCTGCCGGCCTTGAGTTTGACGCCGTGATCTCCAACAACGACGAAATGGCGATCGGCGCGATCCAGGCGCTTAAAGCAGCTGGCCGTCCGATGGACAGCGTCGTCATCGGCGGCATCGACGCGACACAGGATGCGCTTGCAGCCCTGGCCGCAGGTGACCTCGACGTGACAGTGTTCCAGAACGCCGCCGGCCAGGGCAAGGGCTCTGTCGATGCAGCCCTCAAGCTCGCCAAGGGCGAGCCGGTCGAGAAGAAGGTCTACATCCCCTTCGAACTTGTCACGAAGGAAAACATGGCCAGCTATCAGGCGAAGAACTGATGCTTGCATTGGGAGCGCGGGATATCTCGCGCTCCCAACCAAAACAGTCCCGCGGCAGGTGCGCTGATCCTGTAGATTGGCGCCTGCGAGGAGAATGGCTGGTTGACCCACCAGCAGCGAGGACTTTTCCGCGAAAGCCGGAATTGACGGGGAGGCAATGACAATGACGCTCAGTCCGACAACGATGGCCGCCGTGCGCGCCAGCGGCGCTGTACCCAACGCCGAATACCTTCTCACCGTTGAAGGCATTCGCAAGGAGTTTCCGGGCGTCGTCGCGCTCGACGACGTATCCTTCCGGCTTAAGCGCGGCACCGTCCATGCGCTGATGGGCGAGAATGGCGCCGGCAAATCGACGTTGATGAAGATCCTGGCCGGGATCTATACGCCCGATAAGGGTGAGGTGCGGTTGAAGGGCGCCGACATCAGGCTCAAGTCGCCGCTCGACGCGCTCGAAAACGGCATCGCCATGATCCATCAGGAACTGAACCTGATGCCGTTCATGACAGTCGCCGAGAACATCTGGATCCGGCGCGAACCGAAGAACCGCTTCGGCTTTGTCGATCACGGCGAGATGCGCCGCATTACCGCCCGGCTGTTCGATCGTCTGAAGATCAAGCTCGACCCTGAAATCGAGGTCCGCCACCTCTCGGTTGCCAACCGCCAGATGGTCGAGATTGCCAAGGCGGTCTCCTACGAATCCGACGTGCTGATCATGGACGAGCCGACCTCGGCCCTGACGGAACGCGAGGTTGCGCACCTGTTCGAAATCATCCGCGATCTGCGCTCACAGGGCATCGGCATCGTCTATATCACCCACAAAATGAACGAGCTCTTCGAGATTGCCGACGAGTTCTCGGTCTTCCGTGACGGCAAATATATCGGCACGCATGCCTCAAGCGACGTCACCCGCGATGACATCATTCGCATGATGGTCGGTCGCGAAATCACCCAGATGTTCCCGAAAGAAGAGGTGCCGATCGGCGACGTCATGCTTTCGGTCAACAATCTGACGCTTGACGGCGTGTTCCACGACGTCTCTTTCGACGTGCGTGCCGGCGAAATCCTGGGGATCGCCGGGCTGGTCGGCTCCGGCCGCTCGAATGTCGCCGAGACTCTCTTTGGCGTCACCCCGGCAAGCTCCGGCACGATCGCCATCGACGGCAAGACCGTTTCGATCGATAGCCCCAACACCGCCATCCGCAACCGCATGGCGTTCCTGACGGAAGACCGCAAGGACACTGGCTGCCTGCTAATCCTCGACGTGCTTGAAAACATGCAGATCGCCGTACTGCAGGACCGTTTCGTCAGGGCCGGCTTTGTTTCGGAAAAGGACATTACCGCGGCTTGCGAGGAGATGAGCCGCAAGCTTCGGGTCAAGACGCCCAATCTGCAGGAGCGGATCGAGAACCTGTCCGGCGGCAATCAGCAGAAGGTGCTGATCGGCCGTTGGCTGCTCACCAACCCGCGCATCCTGATCCTCGACGAGCCGACGCGCGGCATCGACGTCGGGGCCAAGGCAGAGATCCATCGCCTCGTCACCGAACTCGCCCGCAACGGCGTTGCCGTTATCATGATTTCTTCGGAAATGCCGGAGGTGCTGGGCATGAGCGATCGCATCATGGTCATGCATGAAGGTCGCGTCACCGGCATCCTTCACCGAGCCGAAGCAACCCAGATCAAGGTCATGGAACTCGCCGCCAGCTAAGCGCGAACCGAACGGACCACAGGGAGGAACGAACAATGGAAACCAATGTCGCAGCACAAGGCACCGGCTCGGCCCTTCCGGGTGCGAAGCGTCGGATGCCACCCGAATTCAGCATCTTCCTGGTGCTGATCGGCATCGCGCTTGTCTACGAAATCCTTGGCTGGATCTTCGTCGGACAGAGCTTCCTCATGAACCCGCAGCGCCTGACGATCATGATCCTGCAGGTTGCCGTTATCGGCATCATCGCCGTCGGCGTGACCCAGGTGATCATCACCGGCGGCATTGATCTGTCCTCAGGCTCCGTTGTCGGCATGACCGCGATGTTCTCGGCAAGCGTGGCGCAGGCCTCCACCTGGCCGCGCGCGCTCTATCCATCCTTGACAGACCTGCCGGCCATCGTGCCGATCGGGCTCGGCATCGGCGTCGGCCTGCTTGCCGGTGTCATCAACGGTCAGTTGATCGCCAGAACGAAGATCCCGCCCTTCATCGCCACGCTCGGCATGATGGTTTCGGCACGCGGCATCTCCAAGTGGTACACGAAGGGTCAGCCGGTTTCGGGCCTTACCGAACAGTTCAATTTCATCGGCACCGGCATCTGGCCCGTCATCGTCTTCCTGGTCGTTGCGATCATCTTCCACATTGCCCTTCGCTACACCCGCTACGGCAAGTTCACCTATGCGATCGGCGCCAATGTTCAGGCAGCCCGCGTCTCGGGCATCAATGTCGAGGCGCATCTGATCAAGGTTTACGCCATTGCCGGCATGCTCGCAGGCCTTGCCGGCGTGGTCACCGCCGCCCGCGCTCAGACAGCGCAGGCCGGCATGGGCGTCATGTACGAACTCGACGCGATCGCCGCGACCGTCATCGGTGGCACGTCGCTGACCGGTGGCGTCGGACGCATCACCGGCACCGTGATCGGCACCATCATCCTCGGCGTCATGACCTCCGGCTTCACTTTCCTCAGGGTCGACGCTTACTATCAGGAAATCGTCAAGGGCCTGATCATCGTCGCCGCTGTCGTCATCGACGTCTATCGCCAGAAAAACCGTAAGAAAGCCTGATCCTCCAAAGAAGACCTGTTCTCCCAGTGAGCCAACTGGCCGGGATGATGAAAATCATCCCGGCTTCTTTTGCGCGCTTCCTGCCCGGCAACGCGACTGTAGCTCGCACGACGCACGAGGGCCTAAGCGAGGGTGTCGCGGCGAAGACTGGGGTGTAGCCGACTGAAACGCAACTTGCCGCGAACGTATTGCTCGCAAACGATGCCATTCAACTTGCCCAGCCATCGACGTGGATGCGTCGCTTGAGCAAGCCGCTTTTTTTGGGGGCAAGCGCCGGTACCTGTCAGAGCGAACCCGAAGGTGGTGGCTATGCAAAATCGACATGTTGTGGGCAAGTACTGATCCTGATGCGCGCTCCGTGTCCTCGCGCGAAGGCGGCCGCTAGGCCGCCTCCTGCCTTTCGGGTGAGTTAAGGGTCAGCAGATAGTCACTGGCCTCGGACGCCTTGCTGGCGGCGGTGATGAATGCCTTGCGGTCGCCCTTCAGGATCTTGATCCAGTTGTGAAGGTACTTGGCGTGGTCGGCGCGAGGCTCGGCCGAAACGCCCAGGCGGGCGCACAGGAACGCCGCGCCCAGTTCGGCAACCAGTTCTTCGGCGGCATAGGCATCATCGCCGAAGCGCTTGCCAAAATCGCGCTTGAGGCGCGGTGCACTCCAGTGGGTCAGTTCGTGCAGGGCGACACCGTAGTATGCCTCGGTGGCGCTGCTGGTGGACGTACCGGTGAACAGGTGTTGCGGGGGCAGCACGATTTCGTCGGTGCTGGGCCGGTAGAAGGCAAGCGCGCCTTCATGGCGGATCTTCGCGCCACTGGCGGTGATGAGGGCATCGGCCTTGTCGATCGGGGACACATGGTTGCCCTCGGGCGTTCGTGCTTTCTCGGGCTGGTAGCCATTGACCTGAGCGACGTTGAACACCCAGCTCAGGCGGGCGCAGGGAATGCGGCGGTCATTGTCGTCATCGGCGCCGGCGTCGCCGACATCGTTGCCCCCGCGCTCGAGCATTTTGAACCAGATGACCGGCGTGCCCTTCTCGCCCTTGCGGACGCTAGCGCCCCTTTCGGACCACTGCTTGAAAGTCGCCCATTGATTTTGCGCGTAGCCGGCCTCCTGGGCGGCGACCCACAGCATGACGACGTTGGTGCCGCGATATTCGTGACCCGACATGGCGTTGACCGGCATGGTCGGCGACGGGCTGACCCAGGGACGCTCGCAGGGTCCGCAGTTTTCGAGGGCCTGGAGAATGGTGTCGGTGATGACTTGGTAGGTGTCGCGCTTGGTTTGCATGGTGTGGCTCCTTTCTGGACCGCCTTAGCGGCGGGAGCTTCCAGCAGCGGAGGACCATGAGCGGCGCATGCACCCGCAGGGCCGAAACGCACGTGGAGGAGGGCTTGCCCTTGCTTGCGCCGCTGCCCGTAGCAGCCTGCTCCCCTACGCCCCATCGGTCCGGAAAGAGACGATTGCCCATGCCCGCGCGATCGCCGGGCTTGGTCGATCGACCTTGACCACCGACATTTCATGGTTGCCGACCTCTGGCCGCAAAGTGCTGGATGCTTGTCCTAGCGGTCCGGACCTCAGCGAGGAGGTAGCCGTCAGCCCTCCGTCGCATGCCGCGATCGGGTGAAAATCAGTGAATTTCATGGTATGGTCCCGCCTCACCAAAAAGGGACAGCTTCAATGTACGCACGAGTTGCGTCGCTTCCGGACTTGGACAAAATATTCGCCGCGCCCGCACAACGATGTATCGAGGAGCTCGAGTCCGCTGGATCGAGCCTAGGAGAGGCGGAGAGAAATTTCCGCACACGGCAGAGGGTCGGCGACATTCGGGCACTGATCATAAAGGACGATGATGCTACCGGACTGATCAGCTGGCAAAAAAGAGAAGTGCTCGGCAGCCTGCGAATCCGCGTCTACTTCATTGGCGTAGAAGAGTTTTTCGCACCTCAGGTTCCCTCCACAAGGTTCGGACGGAAATACATGAGGACGCTACAGTCCGAGTTAGGAAACCTGCCGATGCTGTCAATGTGTTGGGGCACCCACCCTGAGGTTGACCGCTGGTACCGTTTGATGGGGTATCGCTTGGCCGAAACATACGGCCAACAACGAAACTTCGTGCTGGAGCCCAGACAGTAAGCGCAAACCGCGACTTTCCTGCGGTTCGACTTACTATCAGGAAATCGTCAAGGGCCTGATCGTTGTTGCCGCCGCGTGATCGACGGTCCCTCACACCCCCGTTTCGACAGAAACCGCATGGTCTTGATCGTTTTTGCCGACCGCCCCCGGCCCCTCATCCTCAATGTCATGAACGCGGCTTCACCTTCCTGCGAGGTGACGCTTACTATCAGGAAATCGACAGTGGATCGTCCGGATTTGGTGTCCGCGAGGTCGCCTGCCCGAAGGTCGCAAGTGGTAAGATCGCCCGGGTATCTATGCTCGCACTCTCAGACCCCAAGGTGGCTGACAGCAACATTCTGCAAACGATCTCTGTCCTCGCTATTGAGCAGCGAATGAAGGAGTTAGGCGTTGCAAAAGGGCATAAAAGCGCCAAGAGCAAGGCTTCGTCGGAGGCAAGGTAAGAAAAGCCACCAAGACCACAACCGCCCATACCAGGGTGCACCATCCCATCGTCGTGACCGAGTAAGACTGGAATTCATCGGACCGTTGACCGTCTGGTTGTCAGGGCCGGTAGTTATCGCACCGTAGATCGAGCTTGCCGCAACCGCTGCCGCCAGCTTTTCTTTCTCGTTTCCCAGAATGCAATAATAGTCTTGCGTTGAGCTTTGCTTTGCCGAATTCGAAGCAAGCCTTTAAATCATCTGATGTTTTCCATCGCGATGAATATGTCCATTCCGTTGAGTTGCTTCACGTTGAGGCTGAAACCCGGGAATGAGAAAGCCAGCTGCCAAAAATCAATGCAGCCTAAGATCTCGCCTTTAAGGCGGCACCATAAATGCGAGAAGCAGCTCTCGTGCGTCAAAGCAAATGGGCGACCGCAGGCGACGGATGGCCAGGCGCATTAAAACGTTCGGCCTGACCGAAGCACTCGCATCTGGCAGTAGGTTACTTCACGCCGACGCACAGCTTCGCCGTCATTGTTGCGTCAAATGGGCAAGGCTTCAATTCCCTAGGCTGAGAATATAGGCAGATACGTCCTGAACATCGCTCTGCGAGAGTACTATGTTCGGCATGGTCGGATGGTCTTGGGCCGTGAGCCAAACGTTTAGCGCCGTTGCGGTCATTCCCGATGTTGCAGCAACCACCTCGAAGCTCGGTGCTTCCGCAATGGGCGATTGCGCTTGATCGGCAAGGACGGCGTGACAGTCTGCGCAGATCTCAAGCGCGAGCTGGCGCCCGTGTTGAACGTCCTGTGCCTGTACCGTCTGAACTGCTGCAATGACACCGGCAATCACCAAGACGATCGCTACGCGCATTGTCATCTCCCCTCTAACTCATCGCGTCTATTTTCAGATCAACCGCTGTCACCTCGCGTCAATGGCAGTGATCGTAACAGGATAATCAGAATGGCCATATGCCAACTTGCACCGCGGGATAACTGGCTGTTCAACCGCGTCTTCAAATCCCCCGACGATATCGTCGATCATTGTGGTCATGCATGGCCGACCTTGGCAGGACTAGCCTTTGGAAGATAATGCCCATCGGTTCTGATCAGTGAGCGTTGGTATTACGGAAACCGGTGCACGGAGCAAATTTTGCGTTGATTTTGTTTCATTTTTTTCGGCTTCCCCGGCAAGGGGCGGAAAGATATCGGCGCCAGCGTCGTCGGCTGTGGCTTGTGACGCTGCTTTTGCCCGCTATCCAGCCACAGCGATGACCTTCAAGCTGCCATGTTGTAGGCGATGGCGGTGAGGCGAATTTGAACGCCTGCCTTTGCAAGCCCTCGCCATCGCAGGCGAAGGCCGCTGCTTCGCTTCCAGGTTCCAAAGATCTGCTCGCTCCGGCCACGCATGCGGTCGATCGGGCGGTTCCAGGCCTCAAGGCGCGCTCGTGCTTCAGCCTCATCGTGACCCCATACCGGTGGCGACAATACGAAGGATCCCGCCCTTTGCCCGCACGGCGGTCGGACGGAGTGCCCAGAGTAGCTGCAGCCCCGATCGCAAACAGCCGCCGTGCTGCGGACCAAAATGCAATCATACGACGGACCTCGTTGATGACACGGTTGGCGGTTCTGCCTCCTTGTAAATCGCGAATACATCCTCCCGTTGGCATAGCTCGGTTCCGGGTGCCATGACGGCGGCCGCGCCCGCGGCAACGCCAAATCGGAACGCTTCTTCGATTGATCTGCCTTCTGTCAAGAACCAGACCAGCGCACCGACACAGCTGTCGCCGGCCCCCACAGTGGACTTGGCCACGACGTGCTTCGACGGCACGCGTAAAGTGCCGAAAGCTCCAGCCAACAGTGCGCCCTCGCGGCCCATGGTGACTGCAACGAACTCGGCCGCACCATCCCTCACCAAAGCTGATGCGGCTTGCGCAACGCCATTCTCATCCAGACGTCGTCCGGCCAGTGTTTCCAGCTCCTCGATGCTCGGCTTGATGAGGAAAACCGGTGCCTTGCCCAAGGTGCTCCGCAATGTCGCCCCCGGGCAATCAAGGATGAACTTGGCACCGGTTCTCGCGGCGATGCGGGCCATTTCAGCATAGACGTCCTCGGGAGCGTTGCGCGGCAGGCTCCCGCTGACCACGACGAAATCGCCTCTGAAGCTTCCGATGATTGCGAGCGCCTCCGCGATCTCGCCCGGAGTGACTTCCGGCCCTTCCGGAACAAAGCGATATTCCAATCCAGTTTCCTCTTCCCGCACCATGAAAGCAATACGCGTCGGTCCCGCTATCCGCACGGCGTGAAGTCGGATCGAAGATGTTGCAAGAGCATCTTTGAGCATCGCTCCACTCGCGCCCCCGGTCAGGATGAGCAGCTCCGGTTGGCCGCCGAGTTCGGCGATGACACGTGCGACGTTGACTCCGCCGCCGCCTGGTCGCTGCCGTTCGTTATGGGTGCGGATCTTGACGGTCGGACGCACTCGCTCAACTTGGCTAGAAACGTCGATGGTTGGATTGAGAGCCACTGCGAGGACGGACATGGTCAACTCCACCTCGTTTCTCAAGGTCGTTCCGATAAGCTCGAAGAGATGCCAACACGCAGCTTATTCGTGACGCACCCAACGCCGCTGACGGCTTCTGCGGCGACGCGGGCCGCCTCGCGCTTGGCCTCACTTTCAACCTCGCCAAATAGCGAAACTGTGCCGTCCTCGACCGTTACGTCGATTGCATCTTTGCTGAGTCCAACGTCGGAAGAGAGCCTCGCAAGGACAGCACACCGCAGGGACTGATCGCCCGCAGCCGTCACTTCGGGGACTGCCGCAGCGATCGCCTGCAGGATATCGCTGCGGCTGACGATGCCCACTATCGCGCCGGCACGCACGACGGGGACACGTTTGATGTCATGGGCTGTCATCACCGCAGCAATACGATCTATCGAGGTGTCTTCAGCGACCGTCACGACGCCTGGGGTCATGACATCGCCGACACGCCAGCTATGCCCCTTGATGAAGATATCCGGGTCTTTTACGCGCCTACTCTCGGTGCCCCGCCACGCGGCAGGTCCCAACTCAGCGCGCCGCAACAGATCTCCCTCGGACAGAATGCCGACAAGGTTTCCATTGTCGTCGGGCACGGGCAGGCCGCTAACATGGTTCTCTAGCATCAGGCACGCGGCATGCTTGACGCTATGGTCGGGACTTAGGGTTAACACCTTCCTGGTCATGATATCCGCGGCTTGCATCTGAATTTCCTCCTGAAAATGTAGTTCCACGACCGCTGGATGCCGGCGCGAGCTTGCCCGTACATCCGGAGCGAGCGTCCCAGTCAGACGATCGTCACCGCGGAGGCAAAGGGACCTTTCTCGCCTTCGTGCTCGGCAAAACGCACTTCCATCCCAGTTTTCAACTGCATCCACTGGTCGCCGGAGGCCATGCTTTCGCGGCGGAAGAAGAATTCACGGCCATCCGCTGCGGCGATGAAACCGAAGCCTTCCTCGGGCACGAGGCGCGCAACCTCGCCATGCAGCCTCTCCGGATGCGACTTAACGCGGTAACCGCTCATTTCGCGCACGACATCCTCAAGCTGCCGTTGCGCGGCATTGAAACTGTCGCGGATCGCCACACGCACATCTTCATGGGCGTGGTCTTCCTCGTGTTCGTGCCCAACGACGATCTCGCGTCCAGGCACGGTGACGTTGACACGGACATGGTAGACAAAGCCCTTTCGACCGTGACGATGGGGCGCCTCGATTACCACGTTGCAGGAGGTGATCCTTTTGTGAAAACGCTGAAGCCGCGCGATCTGCTCGCGCACCGCAACCTCCACGGAAGCGGATGGTTCCATTCCGCGAAACCGAATTTGTGGCGTGATTTGCATTGTCCTGCTCACATCGATTGATTCAACCACGATAAACCTGCCCACAATTCGAGCGACGCTGCATTGACCCCGCGCAACGACAAGCCCTCTTTGAGGCCGCCCAGAGCGTTGACAGCGCTCGGTGATAACTCAAAGAAGGTGCCCGGAGAGCAGGCGTGTGACGTCGTCATCGGTCAATTGTTCGAAATCTCGATAGAAATAGCCGATGGCACCGAACATTCTCGGCTGAAGAAGGCTTACGACTTCGTCCGCCTCCTTCTGCAGCTCAGCGACCGCGTTTGGCGGGGCGACCGGAACGGCGACGACTATTTTTGCCGGCTTTCGAGCCCTGAGCCCAGCTATAGCGGCCCGCACAGTCGCTCCGGTTGCTATCCCGTCATCGACAATGATCGCAATGCGTCCGGAAATTTCCTCACAAGGGCGGTCAGCGAAATACAACTGCCGCCGGCGCTCGATCTCGGCGAGCTGTCTTTGGCAGATCGCGTCGAATTCAGCCTCGGATATGCCGGAGAAGCGGATCGTTTCCTCATTGCGCACGACCATCGGCTGGCTGCCGTCGATCACCGCCCCCATTGCCAGTTCTGGGTACCAGGGCACCCCGATCTTGCGCACGAGCAGCAAGTCGAGCGGCGCGCCGAGATGAATTGCGACCTCAGCCGCGACAGGAACGCCTCCACGCGGAAGTGCGAGAACGACGACGTCCTGGCCGCGATAGGGGTCAAGCGCAATTGCCAATTGCTTTCCCGCCTCAGAACGATTCGAGAAGCGCACGGGCCCACCTCCTTTCCTGTTCGTCGTCGCGCTGACGACAATAGGCGTCGAAGCAAGCCGCAATTGTCGAAATAACTGCGTCGAGCGCTCCCGGTTCCGAGAAGAGATGGGTGGCGCCCGGGACGGTATGCAGCTTCTTCGGCCCGCCCAGCATCGCCAGCGCCGATCGGTTCAATCCGAGTACATCATGATCGCGCCTCCAACAATGAGGAGCGTCGGCGTCGTGACTGCTTCGGCCGCCGCACGCCCGCCCCCTGGCACCACCGCAGATACTTGGTCTCCAAGTCCCCGCCGGCGAAACGCCTCGGCGATATAGACATTACGCGGACTGGAACGACTGCCATGAGCGAAGATGATGACGCCGCGCGAATTAGGCGGAACACGAAGACTGCCCGGCAGCCCGTACGGCGGCATCTCGACGTCGATTACGTCGGATCGATCCGCACGCATTTGCTCAGTTCTCGATGTCATGTTTAGCCTGCCGGAGAAACGACACAAGTCATTCAGTCTCTCACAAGGCGGCTGGTCCGCTTTGATCCGGCTCAATTGGTGTGGGAATTCAGCACACCTGCCGGTCCGTAGAGGCAGCCCAAGAAGCCAATCCGCGCCTGCAGGCCCGTAATCGTGTGTAGCAAGCCGCGCCGCGCCATTATCTTTGACCATGATCAATGTCGCCGGCCTTCATACCGGCCATTCTGTCCGAAGGAGGCGCCCATGGCGACGATCATCGACAGGAAGTCAGACGATAACGAAGGAGCAGCGGCGAACCTAGCCGATTATGAAACCTCGCGCCGTGGTTTCGTCTGGCCGCAACCGCAGGAAGCCTTCGGTGCACAGCCGGACGGACCGGGCTGCTTCAACATTGCTTACGAAGCGGCTGATCGGCATGTCGCCTCCGGGCGCGGCACGCGCATTGCCCTGCGCTCGATTTCCGCAGAAGGCCCCGTAACGACGTTGACCTATGCGCAGCTTTCGGAAGACAGCGCCCGTTTTGCCAATGCGCTCGCCGCTCTCGGTATCAAGCCGGGCGAGCGCGTGTTTACGCTGCTCGGCCGCGTCCCGGCGCTCTACATCGCCGCCCTGGGAACATGGAAGAGAGGCGCCGTGTTCAGCCCCCTATTCTCCGCATTCGGCCCGGAGCCGATCAAGGCGCGTATGCAGATAGCTGAGGCAAGAGCCCTCGTCACCACCGCACGGCTGTACGACAGGAAGGTTAAGCCCGTATTGGCAGACCTGCCGAGTCTGAAGACAATCATCTTGGTCGGCGGCGGTGAAGGCGGAACAAGTTTCGATACGGTGCTCGGCGCACAGCCGAAAACCTGCAGGATCTCGCCGACCCGTGCGGATGATCTCGCCGTCATTCACTTCACCAGCGGCACCACCGGCCGGCCCAAAGGGGCGATGCACGTGCATGGCGCTGCCGTCGCCCATAAGCTGACGGCAGCATATGCCTTAGATCTAAAGCCCGATGATATCTTTTGGACTACTGCCGATCCTGGTTGGGTGACGGGCACCTCCTACGGGATCATCGCACCGCTGTTGATCGGCTGCACACTCGTCTCAGACGAAGAGGAGTTCGACGCGGAAAGGTGGTACGCCAACCTCGAACGCGAAAAAGTAACTGTTTGGTACACCGCCCCGACGGCGATCCGCATGCTCATGAAGGCCGGAGACGATCTGCCAGGACAGTACGATCTCCACCACTTGCGCCTAATCGCCAGCGTCGGCGAGCCACTCAACCCACAGGCAGTCATCTGGGGCCGCGATGTCCTCCGGCGACCGATCCACGACAATTGGTGGCAGACAGAGACCGGTGGAATCATGATTTCCAACTTTCTCACCATGCCGATCAGACCAGGCTCGATGGGCCGGCCGGTTCCTGGGATCGAAGCTGCTGTGGTGAAGCGCGGGACTTCCGGCGTTCTGGTTTTTATCGAAGAGGCGGGAGAACAGGGCGAGCTTGCATTGAAAGTCGGCTGGCCTTCGATGTTCACCGGCTACTTGAAGGAGGAAGAACGCTATCGCAAATGCTTCGCGGACGGCTGGTATTTGACGGGCGACCTCGTCAAGCGCGATGTCGACGGATATTATTGGTTCGTGGGGCGTGCCGACGACGTCATAAAATCGGCCGGGCATCTGATCGGACCCTTCGAGGTCGAAAGCGCGATACTGGAGCACCCCGCCGTGGCAGAGGCCGGGGTAATCGGCATACCGGACCCGGTTGCGATGGAGGTGGTCAAGGCGTTCGTCTCGCTACGGGCCGGCTATTCGCCGGACGAGGCGCTACGCAAGGATCTGCTCGCCCATGCCCGAAGGCGACTCGGGCCGGCTGTTGCGCCCAGGTTTATAGAGTTCTGCGACAGCCTACCGAAGACCCGTTCCGGAAAGGTCATGAGGCGGCTCCTGAAGGCCCGGGAACTCGGCCTGCCCGAGGGCGATACCTCCATGCTTGAGGTGGAGAAAAATGCGGAACATCGCTGACGATCGAGTCCACCTGACCCGCGAGCATGCCTTCGAGCTGCTGCGTCAGATGACGCGCATTCGCCGTTTCGAAGAGAAGTGCGCCGAACTCTATTCCCAGGAAAAAATTCGTGGCTTCCTGCATCTCTATATCGGCGAGGAGGCAAACGCCGTCGGCGTGATCTCTGCACTAACTGAAGACGAGGCGATCGTCGCGACCTATCGGGAGCATGGTCATGCCTTGGTTCGCGGCCTCCCGATGAACGAGGTGATGGCCGAAATGTTCGGCAAGGCGACCGGCTCCAGCAGAGGACGCGGCGGCTCCATGCACATCTTTTCCGCCCGCCATCGCTTTTTTGGCGGCAATGCGATCGTCGCGGCCGGTCTTCCGCTCGCCGTCGGTCTTGCGCTTGCCGACAAGATGCAAGGGCTTGAAAGAGCGACCTGCTGCTTTTTCGGGGAAGGCGCGACTGCCGAAGGAGAGTTCCACGAGTCCTTGAACCTTGCCGCGCTCTGGCACTTGCCGGTGCTATTCGTCTGCGAAAACAACCTCTACGCAATGGGCACCGCACTTGACCGGTCCCAGTCCAATCCATCGATCAGCGCGCGTGCTGCAGTCTATGGCATCGAGTCGGAAGCGGTCGACGGAATGAATATTGTTGACGTCGAAGCCGCGGCGCGGCGCGCCGTGCATGCCGTCCGCCGCGGCGAAGGTCCGCGCTTCATCGAAGCCAAGACCTATCGCTTCCGCGCTCACTCGATGTTCGATCCTGAGCTCTATCGCGAGAAGGCCGAAATAGAGGCATGGAAGAAGCGCGATCCTGTTTCGCTGTTCGCCGACTGGGCAGTCTCGGCCGGCATTATTCACACAGACGATCGGCAGGAGATCGAAGCAGAGGTTGCGCAAGAAATCGATGCGGCCATCACGTTCGCAGAAACGGCGGACTGGGAACCGGTCGAAAACCTCACACTGGAGGTCGTTGCGCCAAGCTCGGAGGCGTCACGATGACGACCCGCCGCTTAAGCTATCGCGAGGCCGTTCGCGAAGCACTGCGCGAGGCTTTGACGAGGGACAAACGAGTCTTTCTGATGGGCGAGGACGTCAACCGCTATGGGGGTGCCTATGCCTGCTCGCTCGGTCTGCCGGCGGAATTCGGCGACGAGCGCATTCGCGATGCGCCACTGTCGGAAGCGGCTTTCGTTGGAGCGGGCATCGGCGCCGCACTCGGTGGAATGCGGCCAATCGTCGAAATCATGACCATCAATTTCAGCCTGCTGGCGCTCGACCAGATCGTCAATAGCGCCGCCACGCTGCGGCATATGTCCGGCGGACAATTCTCCGTGCCGATCGTCATTCGCATGGCAACCGGCGCGGGGCGCCAGCTTGCGGCGCAGCACTCTCATAGCCTGGAGGGCTGGTACTGCCATATTCCCGGCATCCGGGTTCTGGCGCCAGCGACGGTCGCGGACGCCCGGGGGATGCTCTGGCCCGCTCTTCAGGACCCGGACCCTGTCGTTATCATGGAGCACGCCACGCTTTACAATGATGAAGACGACCTCCCGGCCGAAGGAGACATGTCGGTCGACATCACCAAGGCGGCGAAGCGACGCGAGGGCTCCGATGTGACCATCGTCGCTCACAGCGCCTGCGTCAAAAAGGCGGCGAGCGCAGCCGAGACACTCGCGGGCGAAGGCATCGATTGCGAGGTGATCGACCTTAGAATCTTACGTCCTCTCGACGACGCCACAATCATTGCATCCGTCAAGAAGACGCACCGTGCCGTGGTTGTCGATGAGGCCTGGCGCAGCGGCAGTCTTGCGGCAGAGATTTCCAGCCGGATCACGGAGCAGGCCTTCTACGATCTCGACGCTCCGGTCGAACGGGTCTGCAGCGCCGAGGTGCCGATCCCCTATCCCAAGCACCTTGAACAGGCGGCAATCCCCCAGCCACAGTCAATCGCCGCAGCAGTCAGGAAGGTCCTGCGGCGATGATCGAGTTCAAGATGCCGTCACTGGGGGCCGATATGGAGGCCGGCACGCTCGTCGAGTGGTTCAAGCAGCCGGGCGACCGCGTCCAGCGCGGCGATATCATTGCGCTCGTCGAAACGCAGAAAGGCGCCATCGAGATCGAGGTTTTCAACGAGGGTCTGATCGGCGAGCAGCGCGTTGAGCCGGGGCAGAAGGTCCCCGTAGGCACGGTGCTCGCAACCATCATCGGCGACGAGGAGAAAACACCCCCTGCTCCTGCTGAAGAGAAAACAGCGTCGAGGCGGCCGATCGGACGGCCCGCTGCAGCTGCCCCGGGAGTGTCGGCTCTGGTCAGGATCACTCCCGCAGCACGCCGCCGCGCCGCGGTTCTTGGCATATCACTGGAGAGCGTGTCGCCTGGCGCCGACGGTATCATTGGGCTCGCGCAGCTACCGGCCGCCCATCAGCGCGCAACAACAACGACAGAGGTCCGCCACGGCGACCTACCCGGCCTCAACCTCGATGCAATGCGCAAGGCGATTAGCGCTGCCATGGTCCGATCCCATCGCGATATTCCGCACTACTGGGTCGCCCACGCGGTCGACGCCACACCCTTGTTCGACTGGCTTGAAACGCAGAACGCGCTTCGCCCGATCGAAAGACGGCTCCTCTACGTCGCTCCGTTGATGAAGGCGGTCGCGCTCGCGCTCAAGGAAGTTTCGGTACTCAACGGCCACTATGAGGAAGGGGTCTTTCGGCCATCACCGGCGGTCCACATGGGGCTCGCAACCTCCTTGCGCGGCGGCGGTCTGATCGCACCGGCGATCCGCGACACGGAGGCAAAAAGTATCGATGAATTGATGAGCGCGATTGCCGATCTTGTGCCTCGCGCCAGGATCGGCCGGCTGCGGAGTTCCGAAATGGCGGACGGCACCGTCACCCTGAGCAACCTCGGCGAGGGCAATGCCGACAGCGTCTTTCCACTCATCTACCCTCCCCAAGTGGCGATTGTCGGCTGCGGCGCGGCAAGCCCTCGCCCTTGGGCCGTCGGCAACGTCGTCGCTGTCCGTCGGATGATCAAGGTGACGGTGGCGGGTGATCACAGGGTCAGCCACGGCCGGCATGCGGGGCAGTTCCTCACCCGCCTTTCCGAGCTCCTTTCACACCCGGAGGCCCTATGATCGACACCGAACTGGCCGACCTCGTCAAGAGCTGCCTCTACACAGTCGCTCCGGATATTGAAGGCGAACCGATTGATCCGGAAAAGTCGTTCCGCGCGCAATTCGAGATCGACTCGATGGACTTTCTGAACTTCGTCATCGGCCTCCACAAGGCTACGGGCGTCGAAATTCTCGAACGGGATTATCCGAGCCTGCAAACACTCTCTGGCGCGGTTGCTTTTCTGCGCCAAAGGTCGCCGTGACGCGCAAAATGCAGGCGCCATCATTCGGTTCAGGGAAAATCATACCGAGCCTTGCGCGTCTGAAAAACGCGCGGCGCTTTGGAAAGAGCGCAGGCTTTCCATGCAGCGGGGTGGCGGTTTGTTGCAGTGGCGTCGAGCAAGCGGATCAGACGCGCCTCCCCTTGCGGTCCCATCGACCTCGGAGACTTTCTCACGCGGTAGGGAGAAACTCATCGCTGACTTGACGCTATGTTGATCTCGTGAATGCCTACCTTCGCATCTCCGAGCGGGGACGATTTCATCTTCGATGGTTACGGTCGATACTCAGCCGTTGGTCGCCGGCACCGGAGCGATTTCCAGTGCGGCGCCGAGCCGCGCCCCCGCCTTGACCGGTGTCAGACTCGAGGCGTCACGGCCCAAACTGTGACAGGTCGCGGTGGCACTTTTGACGAGCGTCAATGCGTTGCCGCCAAAATTGTCCGAGACTTTGCTGAAATGGAGGAAGTGGTATGGCCAAGCATATTCTTGTCGCAACCGATGGATCCGACAAAGCTCGCGAAGCCGTGACGATGGCTGCGAACCTAGCCAAAGCGCTCGGAACAAGACTCACGATCCTTCACGTCATCTTGCACGGGCTGAGGGCAGAAGAAGCGAGCCGCCTCGCCCAGGCGGAACATCTCGTGCGCCGTGTATCAGCCGTGACGATGCCGCAGTTGGGGCGCGTTCCTGGTTCGATGGACGAGTTATTCCGTGCCTCGCAAGGCGACACCGGATTGATGCTCTCGGTGTTCGGCGACCGCATCGCCGAGGACGCCGCCGAAAGTGCCCGAAGCATCGGCGCCGGTGACGTGGATACGCGCGTTGAGCCTGGCGACTATGCTGAGACAATTCTCGCTGTTGCGAAGGAAATCGATGCGGACATGATCGTCGTTGGCAGCCGGGGGCTTGGGCGGTTGAGAGGCATGCTGGTGGGCAGCGTGTCACAAAAGATCATTCAGCATGCACATTGTTCCGTGCTGATAGTACGCTGAACATCGCCCAACGCCAGGGCCCAGGAGCTGGGACGGCATGACCCCATAGCAGTTGTTTCGCCGAGCGACCTGACGGCAGACTCATCAAGAGTTTGAGATCATGACCGCAACCGCGCTTTTCACCGTTCTCTATGAACTGACGATGCTGGACGCCCATCATTCTTTGGGAATGGCCGGCATTGCCGTCTTCAGCCTGTTCGTGCGAAAGCTCCCTCCAGAAAGAAGTTTCCTGTCGCCTGCGGGATCGAGTTGCGTAAAGAAGCCACCATTCAAGTGCGCGGCCTGACCCGCGCGGGACCGACGGGGCGACTTGTCAGATTGGACAACGAAGTCTTGGTAACAGTGCCGTTGGCAATGACGAGCACACTATCGTAAAACTCTTCGCCACTTGCGGATTTCGGAGGCGTGGCATCGTGCATCACACTGATCACCGTGGCGCCGCGACAATGGTCCCGGATAGCCTGGTGAAGCGCAACCGTCGCCTCGTCGTCTAGGGCGCTGGTTGGCTCGTCCATAAAAATTAGCCCAGGACGCAGCAGAAGAATGCGTGCCAGGACGAGCCTTTGCTTCTGACCGCCAGAAAGGAGCCGATCCCAGCTCTGATGGTCCCGCCCCTCCTCGGCGAGGTCGCTGACGAAACTCGCAAGGCCGGCCGCATTTAGCGCCGCCGCGGCTTGCGCATCCGAATGAGCTTCAGCAGCATCGGGTAGGCACATCAGTGCCTTCAACGACAATTGCGGCAGGTGAATTTCTTGCGCAGCATAGAGTGTTCGCACGTTCCGCGGCATCACGACCGTGCCGCGCCCATGCGGCCAGAGACCGTTTATGGCTTTGATCAAGGACGACTTGCCGCTCCCCGATTCGCCAACGAGAAGGGTCCATTCGCCAGACTTGAAGTGCAGATTTCCTGCAGTGACGAAGGGTTGATCATCGCCGGGGTGCATGAGTTCAAGATGCTGGATCGTCAAGCCGAACTGTGCGTCTTGCTCCTCATAATGCAACTCGGATTGGCCCGTACGAGCATGGAACTCGCGCGGTTGCTGTGCATCTTCGATCGCTTTTGCAAGCTGGGTAATGCGGGTTGCGTTTGCCTTGAGTCTTGCTATGTCCGGCATGACGTGTATGAACCACGAGCAATCGTTGATGATTGCGTTGGCCAGCTCGGCGCCGGTAACGTAGGCCTGTAAGCTGATCCTGTTTTCGACGTACGGGAGCAGTCCGGGCGCGTAGGCGACGATGCGCGAGCCGAAGAAGTTGTAGACAAGCTCGAAACCCATATAGATCGCGGTCAAGATGTTGAGGTTCGCCCAGGTACGGTTGACGTTGACGTAGCGCCGCCGGTGGAGGCTTCTTTGCGCTTTCTCCCCTTTGGCGGCAGCGACGTGGAAGCTCCGATGGAGGAGCGTCGCCAGCTCGCGACGGTAGCTGCCCTCCGCCGATTGCATGCTGACGTCTAACCTTTGCTGGATTTCTCCAAGCTTCGCTGCCAGCAGAGTGCTCATGGGGACGTAGGCGACGACGGCAGCAACGGTCAGACAGGCGCTGCCGTAACTACCGAGGAACTCCAATCCGCTGACCTCCGTCGAGGTCTCGATAATCTTGCCGCCGACAAAGAACAGCGACAGGACCACGCCGGCGACACCCATGGCGAGGCCGATGGCGCCGCCGGTCATCCCCTTGATCGACTCTTGGATGCGTTGGTCGATGTTGTCAGGGACTGCAGCCTTTGTCGGAACGGCCTCCGCAGCACCTTGCTGCAGGTGAAAATGCGTGTGGTTGCTATCAAGCAGCGCGTCGTTGAAGCGTCGGTCGAGCCACGCGCGCCACTTGCGATGCAACGTCGTCGAGAAGAAATGGCGGAAAGCAGTGAAACCGACTTCCCTGACCACGACGATCGTGGCCAGGCTTGCCGCGCTCTCCAGAATTTTCTGGAGCGTCGTCGGGTTTTCTGGATGGTGAAGAAAGGCGATCGCGCTCACAAGTTCGCCCGACGCTTCCGCAAACCAGACACTGGCAATTGCCGATAGGGCGGTCAGCACAACAATGATCGCTGCCAGGCCCCAAGCCTCCTGCCACTGGTCGGAACGCCAATAGGCGAACATCAGTCCCCAGAAGCTCTGCATCGAGGAGACAGAGGTTGAATGCGGCTGCTCGCCCCACTTGCGGCTCGACCAAATCAAGGCCTCCTCCCGAGCCTCACGACTAGCGATTTGCTGAAATATGTTCACGCACAGCGAAACTCCTTTATTGTGTACCACGTAAGTCGAGCGAGTTCTTGATGCGGCTCAATCAGAGGCGATGGTTATTTGGATGGCATCCTCGCCGGGCAAGATCTTTCCCAATGCGGACACCTTGACTGCCGGCGCGACCAGTTCGCGGCGTTAACGCGCTGTAACCCGCCGCTCGTGCGGCAAGACCAAGCGCAAGTCATGAAATACGTTCGCGCGACATTTCCCCGGAAACGCCGTTCAATCCGCAGCTTTGCACTTCGTACGCAATTCAAGCGGCACTTGCCGCGAGATGCCCGTCAACGGGCCAGGCTGTTGGAGAACACGAGGACTGCTGACTACGAGATGCCAGCCGCGTCCCGAACATCCTCGCCTGGCGAGCCTCCATCACCGAGCCGAACAAGATTCAGGTCAAGGTGCGGAAAGGCATGGTCACTTTCAGCGGCATGGTCGACTGCCATTTCCAACGGTCGGTGGCGGAGAACTCGGTACGGGAACTCTTCGGCGTGAAGGGTGCATGCCCCTGAGATCAAGCACGGCATCGACGAGGTGCTCAAACGCAATCCCGAGATCGAGGCAGAGAATATCGAGGTGGATGTTTCCGACAGTGCAAAGTTTGCGGGCGCGGGTGGTCGCGGAAGGAGCCGCCTGGTCGGCGTCTGGGGTGACCGCCGTTGAGGACCGATTGGGCGTGATCGCCCCCGAGGGACGCCTGGGTCCAGAGGACTCGGTAGGTGCGCCAAGACGCTCCCACAATGCCTCTTGCAAGCGAAGAGCTGTCATAGAGACTGTTGACGTGCCGATGCAAAAAGAATGTCGCGCGCGATTCGGGCGTATGCTCGGATGGTGCGAACCCGTCGGCCAGCGGAACCGCAACCCAAACGGGCCTGAGTATCACGCTCTATCAACCACTCTGAAGTTCGAGTATCGCGCGGGCAATCCCGTTTGCATCCCGATCAGCATCGACCCGTTGCCATGTATTTCCTTTCGTATCAGCGGCAAGCTGTCGCGACAGCACCTCCAAGTCCGCATCAGAGGGACTGGCAGTCCTTGAAGCGACGCGCCGGCGCAGCAGAGAGGCGTTCGCATCAAGCCAGACCGCCGTGCATGGCACCCCGGCGTCGCGCGCAGCGGCCTCGATGCGCGCCCGATTGGGCGTCCTGTCGAACACCGCATCAGCGACGACTGAGCCTCCGGCGCGCAGGATCGCGAAGGTGCGGCGCGCCATCTCGCCATACACTTTCTCCGAGACTTCCGGACGATAGGCAGCCGGCGAAAGCTTTTCCTCGGCTGGCACGCCATGCATGGCCTTGCGGATGCGGTCGCTTTCGATGATCCGCGCCCCAGGCGGCGAGCCAACCTGTGGGGCCAAGATCTCCGCCACTGTCGTCTTGCCTGAGCCGCTGAGACCGCCGATCGCGACCAGCCGCACCGGCTTCATCACGATCAGTGAACCAGCGAGGTCGAAATAGGAGCGGGCCTCGGCTGCAAGTTTGTCCGTGGGCGCGCTGCTTTCCTCAACCTGCGTGGCGGTGACGTGGGCCCTTACCGCCGCGCGTATGGCCATGAAGTAAGGTAATAGCACGAAACCCTCGTCGTCATCCGTTTCATCGAGGTATCGGTTGGCAACCAGATTTGCGAACTCAGGAAAGCCACGGTGCCACAGATCCATGAGAAGAAAGGCAAGATCGTAGAGCGTATCGACGGTCGCGATCTGGTCGTTGAACTCGATACAGTCGAATAACCGCGGTTCGCCGTCGATGAGGCAGATGTTGCGCAGATGCAGATCGCCGTGGCACCGGCGGACCTTGCCGGCGGCCTCACGCGCATCAAGCAGCGGTGCATGAACCGTGAGCTTCTGATCGAACGCCTGGTTGAAATCCGCAAGCTCATCGCTCCCGAAGACCCGGCTGGTTGCGAAACCGGCGGCATTGATACGAAGCACGCCGGCAATGTTTTCTGAACCGGAGCCTTCGTGAATGATCGGCGCCTCACGGTGAAACCGGGCGATCATTCGGGCCGCTCGGGTCATGAGCTCGGCAGTGAGCCGACTGTCAACGGCCATGCGATCGAACAAGCGGCTCTGTTCGAAACGAACCATTTCCACAGTCGCATCGACAAGCTCCACTCCCTCATCGAAACGAAGCCTGCCATCCTTGCCGCGCATGATTTTCCGAACCCCGATGTAGAGGCCCGGTGCAGTGACCGCATTCAGCACGACCTCTTTCTTGCAGGCTTCGAGCCTCAGCCTTGGTGTCGAGAAGTCCACATAAGGCAGCTTCACCGCGCGCTTCACCTTGAATGCACGGTCGCCGATCAGGAAAATATAGGAGATGTGCGTCTCGATCCTCTCGACCGCATTGGTACCGCAAAGCTCCTCTAGAAACCTGACCACATCCGATTGATCTTCGGCAGACATGTTTTCGCCTCATCGTTTCTAGACATGGGGACGCATTGCCCTCCGACTTCGAATATCTACCGCTGCGGCCGTCTTCATAGGTTTCAATCATGATGAATTCCATCTGGTAGTGCTTCATTGATGTGAATCAACGAAAGGCGGGGCAATGTCTGTAAGACTGGCGTTCAAGATATACTTGGCCTGCCCCGCTCCATTACCCAAATTGTGGCGCAGATCTGACAGTGGAAACTGGAGACTTGGAGATGAGTGAGGCTTGGAACCTGTCGATATCGCCGGAAAAGGTCTGCTACCTTATCATCAAGGCGCGCGAGTTCGATGCCAAGGACGCGGTGACCGACCCCGATCCGGCATCCAATGCCAGCGACGACATGATGGTGTCAGTGCTCGAAGATCAGCCGGACGATCCGGTCGAATCCGAATTAGAGAGCCTAATCTCGGACTTGAACGAGGACGAGCAGATCGACCTCGTGACCCTGTCCTGGCTTGGCCGTGGCGACGGCAAGATCGAAGACTGGGAAAGCATTCGCGCAGACGCCGCCGAAGCCCACAATGACCGTACGACTTCTTATCTCCTCGGCACGCCGCTCTTGGCGGACTACCTCGAGGAGGCGATGGCTCAATTCGGCGAGTCCTGCCAAGAATATGAGATGGGACGCCTCTAGAGAGCCTAGGTGTTTGGTTGTGTGGTATGGTGCTGAAAGCCGCATACCCGTTTCCGCATCTACTCTAAGCAAAGCGATTGCCACCGCGTCAGGCGATCGTCACCCCTAGGCATAGGATTCTCTCTCGCCTTCGTGCTCGCCAGGCGCCCTACCGTCCCGACGTTCCACTGCTTGCACTGATCGTCGGACGCCATGCCGCCGCGCCCTTCGGCCTTGAAGCGTCCGACCCAGCACGCCACGATCTTCCCCGACCCGCCCGACGTCCGCGCCGCATGGGCTTTGGAAAGACGGTCGTCAATGATTGACCACGCCACCTCCTCTAGACGCAGAAGCGGTCAGATGGGCATTTGGGTGCCGATTGACACCCCGGGTGTGCTTGGCCGGTCGCGCACACAGCTCAACCCCGGCACGTGGTCCGTGGTCCGTGGAGAACTGGCAAAGGATCTCGTCAAGTTCGCGGTCACTGATCTCGACAAACATCTGCCCAATTGAAATTTGGACGGATGCTGGTGTGAAAATCAGCGGATCCAATCGCCGCGCGGCACAAGGGTAACCGGTAGAACAGGGGTAACCGGTAGAAAATGAGAACCTTCAGTGCTGTCCAGTGCTGGGAGCACGGTTGACTCCGCCATCGACAAATGTCGCCGCACAACCGGCTGGTCTGCAACGGCTACACTGACGACCACGCCGCGATCGAATTAGCCGCAACCATCCAGGAGACGCCGCCGGCGATCGGAAGCTGCGGATTGGTTGCAAAGGACTGCTTTACCGTCGCGGCAAGATAGCCCGCATTGCTCTGTTGATCGACACGAACGGTGCATGTTCCGATCGCCGCCACCGACGACCGTGGAGGTATCCTGCGTGCCCAACATGAATACCGGCGCAAGCCCGGAGGTAGACGTCGCCGTCAGCCGCACCTGCTGGGACGACGACGGCGATCTGAATGTCGTTGGCAATCGTGTAGATTGAAGCATCGAGTCGCACGATCCGTTCGCCGTTTCTGTAGAGGTCAGCGCCTGTTTCCGAGTTTTTGTTGCTCATCAAACAACGCTTGAGCTCTTGGACGACGAAATGACACGGCGCCTTCAATGTTCGGCGGACAACTATAAGCCTGGAATAGATACGTCAAAGTTGATAGAGTGGCATTAATCAGCCGTCACTCAAAAGTTATTGAGCTTGACAGTGATGTTGTCACTTGCGATCGATCCGCAGCCATAATTGAAGTTCGTCAATGCTCTGGCAGCGAGTGTTCTCTACGTTGGATAAGACGCCTCCGCCTTACGCAAGGCGTAGAGTTCGCATCAAAGTACCCAGATCCCAAAGAGCGGATCTGTAGGCGTCAGAATGGTGAACAAAAGGCGACCACTACATGAGCTACAGATCCATACTTGTAAATCTTGATATAGACGGCCCGGTCGCTCCAATCGTCGAACTTGCCACAGAGTTGGCCGCTCGCTCGAGTGCGAAGCTGATTGGGTTTTGCGCCGCAGACGTGCCATTGCCAATGGTGGGTCCAGAAGGCGGCGACCTGTCGGCGCAGGTCTGGCAACAACTCAAGGCGGACGTAGAACGCAGATTCAAGGACCTGGAGTTCGATTTCAAGGGTCTGGTCCCTACCTCCCTGGAAGTGGAATGGCGCTCCTCGCTCAGCTACCCGACGCAAGCCCTGGCGCGAATAACGCGGCTGGCTGACCTTGTAGTAACAGGCGCCAAACGGGGTGCCGCCACCGGCGACAGCTATCGCGCCGTTGATCCTGGAAATGTCGTGCTTCAGGCTGGCAGGCCCCTGCTTGTCGTTGCCACGGACGCGGAACACGTTCTGGCCAGAACCATAGTTATCGCGTGGAAAGATACCCGTGAAGCGCGGAGGGCGGTGAGCGATGCGGTCCCGCTGTTACAGTCGGCAAGCGATGTCATCGTCGTAACGGTAGACCCTGAACCCGACGATTGGATCAGAGACAGCGTTGCCGATGTGGTTGCGTTTCTCGCACGCCATCAGATCAAGGCGCGAAGCGAAATCATCTCTGCTGCGGACGAACGCCGAGCACTGACCGACTTCGCGGTCTCTTGCCATGCCGATCTCGTCGTTTCGGGCGCTTATGGTCACAGCCGGTTGAGAGAATGGGTGTTTGGTGGCGTGACACGTTCATTGTTGGACGCCGCCAATCTCCATCGTTTCATGTCAAGTTGATCGGTGGGACCGTTTCCGTTGCGAAACTCACTTTGGGAAAGTCGGGTCAACCGACCTTTTTCAGTTCCGGCCGCTTGCTTCCCGATCCTGACTTCCACCGGTGAGATCGTTGTCAAATCAGCAGTCGCTGTCATGTTGATAAAGGCCTGACACGCCAAGAGACTACTGATGACAAACCTTTGATCCGGCGGAATAGCAATGATTTGTCGACTTACAAGCCGACGCAATCATCAGCTCAGGGTCGCCATGCTCACCTGATCGCCAAGTCAAGGAACATCATCGCGACCAACCCGAATATGAGACCGAGGGTCGCCTCCTTCTCGAAGCCATGTCGGTGGGTGTCAGGTATGATTTCGTGACTGATGACGAAGATCATCGCTCCGGCGGCAGAGGTCAGAGCCCACGGAAGCACGTGGAGAGACAGACTAACCGCGTAGGCTCCCAGGAAGCCCGTGACGGGTTCGACAAGTCCGGTAAGGCCGGCGACGGCGAACGAACGGGATTTTGAATAGCCGCAGGAAAGCAGCGCCACGGCAACGGCCAGGCCTTCAGGTGCATTCTGAAGACCGATACCAATCGCCAGTGCCGTGCCGGCCGCCATGTCACCTCCACCGAATCCCACACCTACCGCGAGACCCTCGGGTGCGTTGTGAAGCGTGATCGCAAGTACAAAAAGCCAAATCCGTGCGAGTGCCTCTGCTTGCGGACCTTGACGGCCTTGAAAGAAATGCTCGTGGGGAACCCATTCGTTGAGCGCGGCCATCACTGCCGCGCCGACCAGAACGCCGCCCACTGCGACGGCTGCCGCCGCGGTGTCGCTGCCATGGATGCCCCGCGCCGTCTCGATGCCCGGTAGGATGAGCGAGAAGAATGAAGCCGCGAGCATGACGCCCGCGGCGAAGCCCAGAAAGACGTCGCTCATGCGCTGCGAAATCGACTGCCCGAACAGGACTGGCAGCGCGCCTACGCCGGTCATGAGCCCAGCCAGGAGGCTAGCGAAGAAGCCGACGACTACCACGGTCACACCGTAAAGTTTTTCCAACCACCCGAGGATTGACGCGTATCATAACATTAGGCGGCAAGGGAGATGATGCCCAACCTGTCCAGTTAAACACCCAAGCGCGGTGCAACCATAAACCGGCGGATCCCAACCCTGTAAACCGCCCATGATCCGTCTGGATACCTCAATGTGGTGGTATGCCGAAGGTGGCAAAAAGCTCCCCGTGCGGGAACCACATGGTCGATCCCATGACACGGCCGATCTCGTCGAGCGACGAAACCATGGCTGAGTTCTCCCTCAACCATCCAACACCGCCGCTGTCCGCGAGGTCGGCTGGTGCATTCAACAGGCACAGCCCCTCGACTTAATCGAATCTAATCACTATGATTAGGGCCGATTAAACAGGAAGCGTTTAATGGAAACCAAAGTACTGACAGCACATGTTCCGCTGCCGCTTGCGGAGAGGGTAGATCAGTTGGCTAGCCGGCTGGAACGTTCGCGCGGCTGGATCATCAAGCAAGCACTCACTGCCTGGGTAGATCAAGAGGATGAGCGACGCCTGCTCACACTTGAGGCGCTCGCGGACGTGGACGCCGGTCAAGTTATCGACCATCAGGCCGTTCAAGCCTGGGCCGATAGTCTGGACAACGACAAGCCGCTCTCTGTTCCGCTCTGATGCAGGTTAAATGGACAAGCAAGGCCCTTGGTGATCTTGCGCGCCTTTTCGAGTTTCTCGCTCCTGTTAATCGGCGAGCCGCTGCACGCACGGTTCAATCGTTGACGACTGCACCGACACGCCTGATTGAACAGCCGCGACTTGGAGAGAAGCTGGAAGAATTTGCGCCTCGCGAAGTCCGCCGAATCCTCGTTGGGCATTATGAGATCCGCTACGAGATTCAACACTCGATAATCTATGTTCTGCGCGTATGGCATACCCGCGAGGACCGTTGAACCAAGGCCAGCCCAACTTCGCACTTGCACGATAGACGTCGCGATGGAACAGAAATTCCGACCCGGCTCGCAATCACTCTTGTTACATATCCGCGTTTCGACACATCATAGCGCATGGGATTGATCGGTTTTGCCGACCGCATCACCGCCCCCATCTTCGATGTCATGAACGCCGGCTTCACTTTCCTGCGAGTCGACACCTGCTACCAGGAAATCGCCAACAGCTTGATCGTCGTTGCCGCCGTCGTCCTCGGTGTCTATCAACAGAAGAACCGCAAGAAAGCCTGATCCTCCGAAGAAGATCTATTCTCACAGTGAGCCAACTGGCCGGGTTGATGAAACTCATCCCGACGTTTTATTATCGGCACCGACGTAATTTAACTGTGCCGGCCGTGTTTCGACATATGTTTGCCGCGCAAGGCTGCCACGGCGCTACCGCTCTGGTAATTGCATCCGCGATCGACTATATCAAAACCATCCAAAACTATCGGAGATTTATCATGTTGTCGCAGCGCAAGCTTGCGAGCCAGTTCCAGCCGCGTTTCGTTCTTCAGCTTTGGAACGCGATGCTTCGGGTCCAGACCCGCGAAACAGCTTCCCTCTTCGGCCAGCGCAGCCGCTAAAGCGCACCTCCAAACCTTGTCCGCTTGCTCTATTGCAAGCGGCATGCTGGGGCCGTTCAGGCGACGTAGTTCCAGCGCATGAGCGTGTCGCGCTCTTCAAAGACGGCGGCGTCATTGACGCTCATGGCCAGCTTTTGCAGCTCGACCCTCCGGAAAAGGAGATCCTCGGCGTCGGACCCTTTTGCAGCAGCCTAAGGCTGAATACCGGCGCGGGGTGTTGGCCAAGTTTGCGGTTTGGTGCGCCCCGCAAATTAAGGTGCAGCCACTGGCTGATGCTCCAGGTCGGACGCAAATCCGGACGTTAGACTGCGTCGTACTTTTATCGCAATTGCTCAAAGCTGCCGCGACGGCCGGTGACTGCTGCCGTCTCAGGAAGGGCTTGCTGCACCAACGTCTATTGGCGCGCGATTGGAGAAGAGGTTCAAGGCGGCGTACTGCAGCAGCATAATCGTTTTTCCATCCCGAATTGCCCCCGAGCCGACCATCGCAAGCGCCTCGTCGATACCAATTTCCAGGACGGCAATATCCTCCCCTTCGGCCTCGTTGCCACCACCCGCCGAAGCCTGGTCGCCTGGCTGGTACTCGCCAACGAAGAAATGCAGCCGCTCCGTAACTGAGCCGGGGCTCATGAATGCGTCGAACGCCTGGCGTACATCGCGCACACGAAAGCCTGTCTCCTCTTCCGTTTCTGCGCGGATGCGTGCTTCCGGCTCGGCATTGTCGAGCAATCCGGCCGGCGCTTCGATGAGAAGGTCGTCATGACCGTTGACGAAGGCTGGATAGCGAAACTGACGGGTGAGTATCACCGTGCGGCGTTTCGGTTCGTAGAGAAGGATCGTCGCACCGTTTCCCCGGTCGTAGGTCTCTCGCGACTGTCGCTGCCAATTGCCGTCGGTGCGCAGGAAGGAAAAAGTCGTTTTCTTTAGGACGTACCAGTCGTCCGAGAGGATGGTGACATCCTCTACGCGAACGCGGTGTGCAATGCTCATCGTGACCTCCTTCATTGTGGCAAGGTCAGCATAAGTCGCCATCCTTGTTTGATGGCAAATTTCGTGCATTTTCGTGCAATGTCAAGTAATTTCGTGCAACCGAAAATTAGGCGCAGCAACGCGCGCGCTCCGAACCGCTTTGAGTACCCTCCTTTGCTCGTGGTCGGGACTATCGCGCAACGCCAGCTAGCTTCGCAGCCTCGAAGCGGGCTCTCGAATGGTGTGCCGATGTAGATCCTGGGATGGAGACGTTCCGTATGCTGGATCGAGGATCGATCTATCGTTCGGTGGTCTACAACGGTGGAACCGCTCTGTTTGCGCGCGCAGGATGAAGACCGAGCGGCCCGCTCTGTTCAGCCGGCCGGAAACAGGATGGCAACCCTAAGCCCGTGTCCACCTGCTCCATCGGTCAGACTGGTTCTCGCACCGTAGAGGGCAGCAATTTCCTCGACGATCGGCAGACCGAGCCCCGTTCCAGGCGCTTCGCTCGCGCCGCGCTGAAACCGCCTGAGCACGCCCTCGCGCAATTCCGGCCTGATCCCGGGTCCACTGTCTTCGACCTCCAGGGATACGACGCCTTCCTTTTCGCTCACCCGCGTCGTGACCTCCGCCCCTCGCCCAGCATAGAGCAGCGCATTGCCGATCAGGTTCTTCAGCATCTCGCCGACCAGCAAGGGCTCCGCACGAACGAAGGCTTCGCCCTCGCCGTCGAAACCCAGATCGATGCCGGCGTCACCGGCGGCTGGCACATGTTCGGCGGTGATGCCGCGTGCCAGCTCGACCAGGTCAATCCGCTCGAGTTTTCGCGCCTCATCCTTTCCGGCAGCGTCGATCTTCGCCATCAGCAAAAGCTGCGCCAAAATTCGCTCGGCATTCGCAACGGCCTCATCGGCTTTCTTCACCGCCGTCTTGGTGTCCTCGATCGAGCCTGCGCGCAGTGCCAAAGCCAGCTGCGTTCGGATGATTGCGAGCGGGGTGCGCAGCTGATGGCTGGCGTTGCCAGTAAAATTGCGCAGCGCGTCGAGCGCCGACTGAAGGCGGCCCATGAACGAATTGACCGTGTCGACAAGCCCCTGGACTTCGTTGGGCACATGCTCGCCGATTGGATGCAGATCGTCGGGACTGCGCTCGGCGATCGCATCGCCTAAGCGATAGAGCGGCCGCAGCGAGAAGGTTACGGCAATCCAGACGATGACCGCGGCACCGGCGATCATCAGTCCGAGGCGCAAGGCGGAACGTACGAGAATCGTCTGCGCCAACTGCCGGCGCGCGATCGTCGTTTCTGCAACGGTTACAACGAAGGGTACGGAATTGATGCCCGTCGAAGCCGAGCGGCGCAGTGCCGCGATCCGGATGGGCTCGCCGCGGAACGAGGAGTCGGCAAAGGTCGTCGAACTGCCGGGGACTTCATCGAGGGAAGGCAGGGTCTGGTAGCCGGTAATGAACTGACCTGGAGGCCCATCGACCCGGTAGAAGACACGGTCCTGCGCCGCCGATGTCAGCATCTCCAGCGCCACATAGGGGATGTCGACCTCGAGCGACCCATCTTCTGCAACGACCACGCGCTCGGCGATCGCCAGAGCCGAACCCGCAAGAACGCGATCCGACACGACATTGGCTGTTGTCACCGCTTCGCGGTAGGTGTCGGTCAGCGCCACGACGCCGATGACGGCGGTTGAGATCAACAGCCAGCCAAGCAGCCTGCGGCGAAGGGAATAGACCGCCGCCCTCATTCCGGCCCGGCCGCTTTGTCGAGATAGTAGCCGATACCGCGCGCCGTTCTGACCGTCAGGCCGTGTGGAGCAAGCCGCTTCCTGAGGCGGCTGACATATTGTTCGATCGCATTCGGGCTCAGATCGTCGTCAAAGCCGGTCAGCGATTGCATGATCGCCTCCTTAGCGACAACCTTGCCGGCGCGCATGAACAGGAGTTCGAGGAGCCCGAGCTCCCGGGCCGGGATTTCGATCGGCACTCCACCGGACGAAAAGCTGCGTGCATTGAGGTCGAGCGACACATTGCCGTAGCTGACCGTCGACGCGCGCAATCCCGCCTGGCGGCGAAGTAGCACGCGTACGCGCGCTTCAAACTCGCCGATATCGAACGGCTTGATCATGTAATCGTCGGCGCCGAGATCGAGCCCCTTCACCCGCTCCTCCGGCGTGCCCCGCGCCGTCAGGATCAATACCGCCGCACTGTTCTGCCGGGCACGCATCGCCCGCAACACATCGAGCCCGTCCATCTCCGGCAGGTTCAGGTCGAGGATCACCAGATCGAACGTCTCGGCCGCGGCAACCGCATGGGCCGACGCGCCGTCGCTGACGACGTCAACGGCATAGCCGCTACCACGCAGGATGGCCGACAGACCCTCGGCAAGGACCTGATTGTCTTCAACAAGCAATATGCGCAACTGTCTTCACTCCCCGCTTCACTCTATCCGCCGTTGCCTTGCTTGTGAACGGTGGCGCGCTGAGGCATTGTGGAATTATGCGGTACTTGATTTCTTTTCTCTTTTTGGTTCTTTGTCCCCGGCTGCTTCTGGCCGCACCGGTCATTTTTCCGGCGCTTTCAGGCGCATCTGACGCTAGGACGTTAGTCGTCTATTCTTCACTCGACGAGCCTCTCGCCAAACCGATGATCCTCGGCTTCCAAAAAGCCAATCCGGATGTCGCGGTGCGCTACGAGGATATGCTGACGGGGGAGATCTACGACCGGATCGTCAAGGAAACGGACGCGGGGCTGAAGACCGCCGACTTCGCCTTCTCGTCTGCGATGGACCTGCAAGTCAAGCTGAGCAACGACGGCTATGCCCAGCGCAGCGACCTGCCGATGAGCGGCCGCTGGCCGGCCTGGGCCAATTGGCGCAATACCGCCTATGCGCTGACTTTCGAGCCGGCGGTCTTCGTCTATCACAAGCCGAGCTTTACCAAGGAGGCGCCGCCTTCGACCCGCGCCGAATTCGTCGCCTATCTCAAGCGTCAGGGCGCCGATGTCTTCGGCCGGATCGGCACCTATGACATCGAGCGCTCCGGCGTCGGCTTTCTCTTCATGTCGCGCGACCAGGAGCAGTTCGGCGACATCTGGGATGTCATCCAGGCGATGGGTGCTGCCGGCGTCAAACTCTACTCCACCAGCCAGGCCATTCTTGAACGCGTCGCCGATGGGCGGTTCGTGCTCGGCTACAACATCCTCGGCTCCTACGCCGCCGATTGGGCAGCGCGACATCCCGATGTCGGCATCGTCCTGCCCAAGGACTACACCGTAGTGATGTCGCGGATCGGCCTCGTGCCGCAGGCGTCCGCTTCTCCTGATCTCGGCCGCCGCTATCTGGAATTCTTCATGTCCAAGGAAGGCCAGACGATCATGGCGCGGCAGTTGCAGATCCCCGCCGTCAGCCCGGATGTCGCCGGCGAAAACACCGCCAACACCATGCAGGAAATGCTCGGTGCCCAGTTGCGTCCAGTGCCCGTCAGTCCTGGGCTGATGGTCTATCTCGACCAGGTCAAGCGGTCCCGGCTGATTGCCCGCTGGAACGAGGTTCTGCGGCTCCACTAGTTCCAGCGTTTCGACCTGTTTCGTTACTCGGTCCACCCTCGAGGATCGCCGGCCACCGGGAGAGATTGGGTGCCTAGCAGCCGACGACAGCACCTTGGACTTTCGGCGCGGCTCAGCCGAAATGACCCGTCGTCTTCAGCGTCGGAGAGAGCGCTTCTGCGTCAATTCACGGAAGCCGCAGCGCTATAAGTGATAAGCCCTACCCTATAACTCAGGCAGTGCCTCGAAGGGATCGAGTGCTCGAACGCCTAACGGTCCAAAATGACGCAGATTGCGTGTCAACACAGTCAGGCCATGCACTTGGGCTGTGGCAGCTATCGCAATATCCTCGAAACCCGGCTGATGGGCACGAGCATCATCTAGAATCTGCCCGGCTGCATGCGCGCATCGCAGATCAAACGGCAGCAACTTCTGCGCATACAGATACTCTATGCTTTCCCACCAATCTTTTAGCCGCTGCGCCTTGGTGGTCGCACCTTCTCGTTCCGCCTTGGCAATCCCCGATTTAACCTCAGCCGCCGAAATAACAGATAGGAACAGTTGCGAACTGGCTTTATCGAGCCATTCGACAAGCTGCTCAGAACTTTGACGTTTGGACGGGGCAAGCGCAGATATCACGTTCGTATCGACCAGAAACATCAGAGATCAATCATCCGGCTCGGCTTGTCACCGCGCAGCGGGATATCGTCCTCATCACCTGGATAGGAAGCTAGGAGCCGTCCGAAACTCGGAACGTGTTTCAGCTTTTCATACTCCGAGAACGAAAGCACCACTGCTTCCTTTCTGCCGTGCCGGGTGATGATCGCAGGATTGCCTTGAACCGCCTGATCGACAACAGCAGAAAGCGTTGCCTTGGCATCCTTGAGCTGGATCTCCTTCATGTCGGCCTCCAAATAATGACTACAGTAGTCATATAGCCGCATCAACGCTCCCGAGCAAGAGCCAAAGGACTTAGAAGTCCTGTGTTTGAACAGCGCCATGCCACCATACAATGCCGATGAGTGCTTTCTCTGCAGATTTGAGGCCAAAGCGCGCAGCTCGGTAGCGATTTCTCTTCACAAGTGGGCGGCATCCTCATCCAGTTGCCGTCGCCCCCCTAGACCTGCTCGGAACGGGTCTCGCGACGGTGGCGCTGCGTCTGCCGGAAGGCCAGACGATTATGGCGCGGCAATTGCAGATCCCCGCCGTCATCCCGGATGTCAATGGCGAAAACACGGCCAACACCATGCAGGAAATGCTCGGCGCGCCCAGTTGCGTCCGGTGCCTGTCAGTCCCGGGCTGATGGCTATCTCGACCAGGTAAAGCGGTCTCGACTGATCGCCCGCTGGAACGAGGTGCTACGGCTCCACTAGTTCCAGCGTTTCGGCCCAGTGAAATGTGCTTCGTTGACCTCGGTAAATACCGGATCGCTCAAACGTGTCTGCGACCAGGGACGGTCGTATGTCAGCGCAACCCCGGTTACTCCAGACCTGGAATGTCGCCGATCCGCTCCGCGAGATGGTCGACAAGCAACCGCACCCGGGCAATGCCTGCACGCTCCGGCACGATCAGCATGCTCAAGGGCACGGCCGGCAGAAAATAGTCCGGAAGGATGGGTATCAGCCGGCCATCAGTGAGCAGATCGTCGACCAACCAACGGTGCGCGGGGGCGATGCCGCGGCCGGCGACGAGCGCCTCGCGCGCCGCCAATCCATGGTCGACGCGTAGACGCCCGTGAAAGGGCACCATATGCCGCTCCCCGGTGTTCCCGTGAAGTTCCAGCATGTCGCTGCCCGCCACGTTCGACATGCGAATGCCCTCATGGTCCGATAGATCCTGGGGAACGATCGGTGTCCCTCGCCTGGCGAGATAGCCCGGCGCGGCGACCAGCAGACGCTGGCTTTGGCCCAGTGCCCGCAGTTTCATCGAACTGTCTGTCAGCGGTCCCAGACGGAGCGCAATGTCGATGCCCTCGCGCACTAGATCGATGCGCTCGTCCGTCAGGCTGAGATCGACACCGATATCCGTGTATTTCTCCTGAAAGGCAAAGATCAGTCGCGTGGCGTGCAGAACGCCGAAAGCCGCGGTGCAGGAGACCCGGATCGTGCCGGCCGAGGCACCACGGGTGCCGCGTGCCTCGTCGCCGGCCTGCTCCACGAGGCGCAGTATCTGGACGCTGTTGGCATAGTACCTGCTGCCCTCGTCAGTCATCGTCACGCGCCGGGTCGTGCGGCTGATGAGAGGCACGCCCAGCGCCTCCTCCAGTTCGCGCAGATGCCGCGTGACCGTCGACTGCCCGAGCCCGAGCTCCCGCGCAACGGCTGACAAGCTGCCACGCTCAGCAACGCGCACGAATGTCCGCATGCGTTCGAGCGTGATGTCGGACTTATCCATTTTTCGGCACAATCATATGCATTCCCAAGTTATATCGAAGTACTTGGATGTCGTCTACATCAGGGGTCGGTTTCTCATCACAGGAATGCTGACCATGAAAGTTTTGCTTGTTTTCGCCCATCCAGAACCGCGTTCGCTCAACGGCGCGCTCCGCGACGTCGCCATCCGCGAACTCGAGGCCCAGGGCCACGAAGTCCGTGTATCTGACCTCTATGCCGACAAATGGAAATCCGAGGTCGATCGGAGCGACTTCCCTTCGCTTTCAGCCGACACGCAGTTCAAGCCGAGCCGCGCCTCGAAAGCCGCCTTCACGACCGATACCCTGACGCAGGATGTGAAGCAGGAACACGAGAAGCTCTTATGGGCGGATACACTCATCCTGCAATTTCCGCTCTGGTGGTACACAATGCCAGCCATTCTGAAAGGCTGGGTGGATCGGGTCTATGCCTACGGATTTGCCTATGGTGTCGGCGAACACAACGACACCTATTGGGGCGACCGGTTTGGCGAGGGCACGTTCAAGGGCAAGCGCGCGATGCTGATCGTCACCACCGGCGGCTGGCAGGAACACTACTCCGCCCGCGGGGTGAACGGACCGATCGAAGACCTCTTGTTTCCCATCAACCACGGTATCCTTTACTATCCCGGATATGATGTGCTTCCGCCCTTCGTTGCCTACAGGGTCGATCGTATCGATGAAGCTGGCTTCGTAGATGTTGCGGAACGTCTGCGCGAGCGGATGCGGACGCTTGCCACAACCCCGCCTATTCCCTACCGGCGACAGAACGGTGGTGACTATCTGATCCCGAGCCTTCAGCTCCGTCCAGACCTCGCCAATCCAGGTGACCGCGGCTTCGCCCTCCACGTCGATCGGCAAGATGCTGCCGAGCAGCGTTTCAGGTGAAATTTGCAGAAGCGGCTCCACCAGCTCTTGCGCATCATCGCCATCCGTTTCCGGGTCTGATCGGAAAACGGATGGCGGACGGAATTCCGGCCTCAGCCTTGTGGCGCCGAACGACCACACGCAGCGTTGCATTCCGGCGATGGTGCCAGGGTCAGGACGCTGGCTGCTACTCAGGACAAGGTATTGGTGGGCTGTCTACGGCCTGGGATTGTTCCGGCTGGCGGTTTCAGGCAACATCGATATCTGTCCTGGAAAAATCATCGCCTTTGAACAGAAGCGGCACATGCTGGGACTTCGCACAAGCATAAGCGAAACAATCGCCGAAATTCAGCCGAGCCGGATGGCCGACAAAGCGACCATAGTTGCGTGCCGCCTCAATCGCTGCGCGGTGCAGGGATCCGCTGATAGGCATTTCTTGCGCATCGATTGCTTCAAGGAATTGCGCAACACTCTCCTGCGCCAGTTCGATGATATCCGGTGGCGTTGGAGCCTGGTTGCCGTTGTGCGAGATGGCAATGATACGTGCCAGGCTGATCACCGCTTCAAACACAGCAAGTGACGAATAGAAGATTGGCGTCTTTGACATCTCGATTTTGGCGAGATGATATCCGGCATCTTCCTCGCCGGCCAAAACCGCCACGATCACAGAGGCGTCCAGAAACATCAGAGTTCCCACATCTCGTCGGTGAAGCGCTTCATGTCAAAGTTGGGCTTGTTCGACCCCATACGCGCTCTGAACTTGTCTTGAATTTTCGCGACGCGCTCGCGTAACGGCACTTCTTCCCGGATGCGATCGAGTTCGTGCTGCAAGGCACGCCGAACGGCCTCTGTCTTATTAGGAGCCTTGGACAGCTTCTGGAGCTCGGAAGCGAGATCGTCGACTGTATCGTCACGAATATAGAGCGCCATGGCTTTCTCCTGAATATGCAACAAGGAATATTCGAATATTCTATTCCGAATATTCATGCCGCGCAAGACAGAACTGTTAGCTTACAATGCGCCATAAAACGAAGAGAACTGGCCTTCTCGCCCCACATCTTCTTAGTTGGCAAATGGCCCGCGAACGTTCGCGATTCGCGCGACAACCGGAAAGGGTAGGGGCGCCTGCCCCACGGCGAGCCCATTCGCGCCGCAAGCGGCAAGCAACAGCCTAAGATTCCGTAAACACTACGCTTCATTTTCGCAAAGAGGACTTGATGTCAGCTTAATGTCAGCTTTCTATGATGGCTTAGCAGTCGCTGGCGCCCCGTGGAGGCGGGCCCGCCGGTTGCGCACTGGGAGGAAGTCACCAATCCGGTCAGCGACAAGGGTCCTTTGGGCACCGTCGCGTCTTCCCGTTCGCACGCAGAAACAACGTGCGCGTGGAAAATCGCGCCTCATGGAGGACTGACCTTGAAACACTTTTTCCTGGCATCCATTCTCGCCGGCGCAATGGCGCTGCCGGCCTACGCCGCTGACTACACTATCATCGCTCCGGCAAATCCGGGCGGCGGCTGGGACCAGACGGCTCGCTCGCTCCAGACCGTAATGCAGCAGGAAGGCATTTCCGGCAACGTTCAGGTTCAGAACGTACCGGGCGCCGGCGGCACCATCGGCCTCGCCCAGTTCGCAAGCCAGCAGAAGGGCAACCCGAACGCCCTGATCGTTGGCGGTTACGTCATGGTCGGCGCAATCCTGACCAACAAGTCGCCGGTCACCCTTAAGGATGTCACCCCGATTGCGCGCCTCACCGGCGAATATGAAGCGATCGTCGTTCCGGCCGCTTCCGAGATCAAGACGATGGCTGACCTCGTCGAAGCCCTCAAGAAGGATCCGGGCGCCGTTTCCTGGGCTGGCGGCTCTGCCGGCGGTACCGACCACATCGCCGTTGGCCTGATTGCCAAGGCAGCCGGTGTCGACCCGACCAAGATCAACTACATCGCCTATTCCGGCGGCGGCGAGGCCCTTGCAGCCATCCTCGGCAGCCAGGTTACGGCCGGCATTTCCGGCTACGGCGAGTTCGAAGCCCAGGTCAAGGCCGGCACGCTGCGCCTGATCGCAGTCTCGAGCGCAGAACGCCTCCCCGGCATCGACGCGCCGACGCTGAAGGAATCCGGCCTCGATGTCGTCGTTGAAAACTGGCGCATGGTTGCAGCCGCACCTGGCCTCACCGACGAGCAGAAGGCAGCGGTTTCGGCCGACGTCGAAAAGCTCGCCAAGTCGGCCGGCTGGCAGGAAGTCCTGAAGACCAAGGGTTGGCAGGATAGCTACCTCGCAGGCGACGCTTTCGCCGCCCAGCTCGACAAGGATGTTTCGGCCACTGAAGCCGTCCTCAAGGACATTGGACTGGTGAAATGACCAAGGGGCTCAACCCTTCGACCACAACGCGTCGCCCGGATCGGGCGGCGCTCTTCATCGCGGCCGTGCTGGCCGCCATCGCTGGCCTCATTTTCTGGGACGTGTCGCGCCTGGCAGGCGCTGCCGGTTACTCCCAGGTCGGACCGACGACGGTCCCCTATGCGATCGCCTACTGTCTTGCGGCCCTCGCCATCTGGACTGTCTTTGCCGCATTCCGAAACGATTTTCCCGAGCGCGAGCACCAGGAAATCTCACCGGTCATCTGGATCGTCGCCGGGCTTGCAGCGCAGATGCTGCTCTTGAACGTCGCAGGCTTTTCGATCGCCACCGGCATTCTCTTTGCGCTCACCGCGCGCGGCTTTGGCAAGCGCAAGCTCTGGTTCTCCCTGCCAGTTGGTATCGCGCTCTGTTTTGCCGTCTGGGTGATTTTCGCCAAGCTCCTGCAGTTGTCGCTGCCCGCAGGGCCGCTTGAACATCTGTTCTTCTAAGAGGGCCGTAGACCATGGCTACTTTTGAATTCCTGTTGCAGGGACTGTGGGTTGCTGCCCAGCCGATGAACCTGCTCTACGCGCTGATCGGCGTGACGCTGGGAACCGCCGTCGGCGTTCTTCCCGGCATCGGCCCGGCCCTGACCGTCGCGCTTCTGCTGCCCGTTACCTACCAACTCGACCCGGCCGGCTCGCTGATCATGTTCGCCGGCATCTATTACGGCGGCATGTATGGCGGCTCGACCACCTCGATCCTGCTGAACACACCGGGCGAAAGCGCTTCGATCGTCACCGCCCTCGAAGGCAACAAGATGGCGCGCGCCGGACGGGGCGGACCTGCGCTTGCGACCGCCGCCATTGGCTCATTCGTTGCCGGTTTGATCGCAACGCTCGGCCTTGCCTTCATCGCGCCCTACATCGTCAAGCTCGCCCTGGTCTTCGGTCCGCGCGAATATTTCGCGCTGATGGTTCTCGCCTTCGTGACCGTTTCATCTGCGTTCGGCGATTCCACGCTTCGCGGTCTGACGGCGCTTTTTGTCGGCTTGGCGCTTTCGGTCGTCGGCATCGACCAGTTGACTGGCCAGGCGCGCCTTTCCTTCGGTGTTCCCGAGTTGCTTGACGGTATCGAGGTCACGACGCTTGCAGTGGCGATGTTCGCCATCGGCGAGACACTGTTTATTGCCGCACAAGGCGAGAAGGGTCCGGATAAGGTCGAGGCCGTCCGTGGTTCGATCTGGATGAGCAAGGCCGACTGGGCGCGCTCGTGGAAGCCCTGGCTTCGCGGTACGTTCATTGGCTTCCCGATAGGGGCCATGCCGGCCGGTGGCGCCGAGATCGGCACCTTCCTGTCCTATGCGGCAGAAAAGCGGCTGGCGAAACATCCCGAAGAGTTCGGCAACGGCGCCATCGAAGGCGTCGCGGGTCCGGAAGCTGCCAACAATGCATCCGCTGCCGGTACGCTCGTGCCGCTCCTGACGCTCGGCCTGCCGACGACGGCGACCGCCGCGATCATGCTCGCCGGTTTCCAGCAGTACGGTCTGCAGCCGGGTCCGCTGTTGTTTGCCACCAATCCGCAGCTCGTCTGGGGTCTGATCGCCAGCCTCTTGATTGCCAACTTCATGCTGCTGGTCCTGAACCTGCCGCTGATCGGCCTTTGGGTTAAGCTGCTGACCATCCCGAAGCCGTGGCTTTATGCTGGTATTCTGCTGTTTGCGACGCTCGGCACCATCGGCGCCAACCCGTCGGTCTACGAACTGGGCATGCTGCTCGCCTTCGGTCTGCTCGGCTATGCCATGCGTGTATTCGGCTATCCGATCGCGCCTGTCGTCGTCGGTCTCATCCTTGGGCCGCTCGCCGAACAGCAGCTCCGCCGTGCACTGGCAATCAGCCAGGGCGACGTCAGCGTGCTCGTCACCTCGCCGATCGCCGCCGTGCTCTTGGTCATTGCCGCTGCGGCACTGATCATCCCGCTGGTCCTCAGGGCCCGCGGACGTGGCGAGGTGCTGGCACAGCTCGCCGCCAACGAAGACTAAATAGCCCTGCCGCGTCGCACCCATTCGGGTGCAGTGCAGCAATGCTTAGACCTTCGGCATAATCTTCCTCAAATCGTCTCCGATTTGGCGAATTATGCAGGAGCCTCCCAAGGCTCAATCAGCGGGCCCGGTCGATGGATAGTCGACCGGGCCTGCTTCCGTTGCATGGCTGGAGTGTCCAATTGTGCATTGCAAAAAGACATGACAAACCCCATCTTTTGCTCATCAGAGAGAAAACGAAAGCGAGCAAAGAGATGGCTACCACAACTTACCGCAACGGTTTCATCGGCCGCGCATTCGCAGTTCTCGGCGCCGCTAGCGCTGCTGCCGCTGCTGTCGAAGGCCACCGCCGCCCGAAGGCGAGCGACCTGCGCACCCTCGGCATCGATCCGGCCAATTTCCCGGACGCACGCCGCGGCTAACAGAGATTTCCAGCGCCCGTCACGACGGGCGCCTTATCCTCCCAAGGATGAAACGGCTCGACATCGAGAGATGGCGAGCGGTTTAGCTTAAAGTACTACGCCGCGTGATCCCTTAACCGTCATTTCCTGCCTGATGAGCGATCTCGCAGTGTGGATCCCTTCGCCTACACCAGTGCGGTGTGGCGCCGGCCCCTGGTTCGGCCGAGATATCGGTAGACTCGAAGTCGTCGGGCGCTACAACGTAGCGGAATGAGCGTACAGAGCCACCTGGTGCGGCAAGGGGGCATAATGTCCCGGGCCGAGGACCGGAACGTCATAGCGAGCTGCTTTGGCAGAAGCAAAACCAGTACGACTTGAAACGATGCGCCGTCTCACATGAGTTCAGTTTTCGTCGAGATCTCAGACTGACAAACTTCGCTCGGGTTGCTTCATTCGGCCCAGCGATTTTCAGTGTTCCAGACCTTCCTCGGTCTGATTTTGTCTGGAGGTCAGAAATGAACATCAAGAGCCTTCTTCTCGGCTCCGCTGCAGCTCTCGCAGCAGTATCCGGCGCACAGGCAGCCGACGCAATCGTCGCMGCCGAGCCGGAGCCCATGGAATACGTTCGCGTTTGCGACGCTTTCGGCACTGGCTACTTCTACATCCCGGGCACCGAAACCTGCCTGAAGCTCAGCGGCTTCATCCGCGTTCAGGGCTC
>NZ_LMDT01000022.1:0-61760 GCF_001425885.1 Ensifer sp. Root1252
CCGTTCGGGGCATACAGTGTCGCCAGCGCAATGCCGGCGACCGCCGTCGGCAGCGCGAACGGCAGGTCGACCATGGCGTCGATCACCCGCTTGCCGGGGAAACGATAGCGCACCAGCACCCAGGCGAGGATGACGCCGAAGATCAGATTGACGATGGCGGCGACAAAGGCCGTGCCGAAACTGATGCGCAAGGCATTGAGCGTGCGGGTGTCGAGCGCCAGCGTCATGAACTGCGACCAGCCGAGGCCGCTCGAGCGCCAGATCAATCCCGACAAAGGAATGAGGATGATCAGCACCAGCCAGGCCAGCGTGACGCCGAGCGCCAGACCGAACCCCGGAAGCACGCTCGGCTGACGAAACCGCCAGCGCCTGTTGTGGCCATGCTTTCTCAAATCCAACTCACCTCTCATGCCCAAGGTAAAAAGACCAGGCGGTCCTCAATGATCGACCCGGCCGTTTCCAACCAGGCGATCGCCATTCCGATCAAGCTCAAACAAACCCGACGCCTTAGCACCGCCGGTCGGGCAAAACCTATCTGGTCCGCCGCCAACCTTGCTGTTCTTTCGCCCGGCTTGTCGAGTTGGCCGAACACAGCACCACTCCTCAAAACTTCGATTGCGCTTGCCGCCGAAGTCCTCGCGTCAAATTATCAATTTCGCAGGCACCAACAACGCAATTTTTGACTGCCGGGGGCCTCAAAACGAAACTGATTTCGCTGAGAAGCGCGACAAAAGAAACACTCTGCCTCAAGCATTGTTCCACAGCCGATACGGCAATTTCAGTGGGCTGAATCAAAGTCGAAGAAAGTGATGCTATAGATTTTATGGATAATGGGTATTCCTTGCTTACTTCGTGCCAGTTGCCTTCGCATAATCGCCCCATGAATTGTTTGATAGGAAGACGATCGGCGCACCGTCACTTGGCCCGTGTCGCAAGAGGCTGATACCATGGCAAAAACCTTGATCATCCCCGGTCTTTTCGGCTCGGGCGCGGGGCACTGGCAGCGTCACTGGCTGGACGACCAGCCGCGGGCGACGCTCGTCGAGCAAGATGACTGGGACCATCCGGTGCTCGAGCGGTGGCGTGACGCGCTGGAGCGCGCCATTCTCCGTCACGGTGTTGTGGACGTTGTTGCCCACAGCCTGGGCTGCATCCTCGTTGCCAGCCTGGCGCGAAGACCGCTGGCACGGCAGATCAGAAGCGCGCTTCTGGTGGCACCCTGCGATCTAGACGTGACGGGGCGGCTGCATCCCGGCTCGATCGCGTTCGGCGCCATGCCCGAGCATCCGTTCCCGTTTCCGAGCCTGATCGTCGGCAGCCTCAACGACCCCTATATGTCGTTTGATCGATTGCGGCATATCTCGACCCGCTGGGGCAGCCGGCTCGTCGATCTCGGTCATGCCGGGCACATCAATGTCGCCAGCGGTTTCGGCCGGTGGTCGCGCGGCTATGACCTGCTGACAGTCCTGAATGGCATCGCACGGCGCGAACAGCCCCCGGCGAGCGCTGCACAAATCGCTGAAAACCGAGAGGGTCGCGTCGTCGCTGGCTGATAAATACCGGCGCGGTCTCACCTTGTACTTGCGGTCTCGAAACACAGTGGCGACACAAAGGGCTTGATGTCCGCTGGAAATCGCGTTCTAATAGCGCATAAACTTTATAGAGTATGCCGTATAGGGATGACCATGTGCCGAGGTGCCAGGCCAGCCAGAACAACGGATACCTACTCGCCGGCCCATGCGGCTGGCGGCACCATCCCCGACACTGCAGATTTGAGCCCCGTCAGCGGCCGATCTCGGTGCTGGGCGATACCCCAAGGTCCGATCCGTGTTCGGGATCGGAACAGCCATGCGTTTCAAACTTTGCCGGCTGACCGCAGTCAGGCTACAAGGGAGCTCACATGACTGTCCACGGATTGTTTGCCAAGATTTCGCCCGACAGTGACAGCCCTCGGGAAAAGCCGCGCATTGCCATCATTGGCCGCGGCTTCTCGGGGATCATGATGGCGATCGCGCTGATGAAGTCGGTGCGAACAGCATTTCATGTTCATCTCTTTGACCCGCAACCAACCATCAGTGGCGGGCAGGTCATGGCCGCCGCCCAGAGCGGCGAAATCCTCAATAGCCGCGTGCGCGATCTGTCGGTGGCCGCCGGACAGCCGGAGGATTTCAACGAGTGGCTTTGTGCCAACCAGGATTTTCGCTCCGCCGTCTCTGCCGCCATTCCAGGCTTCCAGCAGATCTTCGTGCCGAAGAGTATCTTCAGCGACTATGTCTACCAGCGCTTTTCCGAAGCGTTGACGCGGCGACCGGATATCTCCATGCAGCTCTCCTGCCAGGCGGTGCTGGGCCTGCGAAAGCTGCCATCCGGGCGTTTTTTGGTTGTGCAGGAAGAAGGCTCGATCGAATGCGACGTTGCGGCACTCGCCACCGGATTCGGTATCCGCACGCTTGAAATGGAGGTTGCGGACGATGAGCGTCCCCTGGTGAGAGCGCGGCGTCTGGTGGTGCCGCGCCATGCGGTGCTGCTCGGCAGCGGGGTGCGTGTCGTCGATCGCCTGCTGCAAATGCGCGACAACGGCTATGCCGGCGAGATCACCATCATTTCGCGGCATGGGTTTCTGCCGCAATCGCACACGCGGCTTTCAGCAGCGCCGACTTTCCCGGTGGATCCGATGCCGACGAGGCTACGCGACATCGTCCGCTTCGTCAGGCAAGCCTGCGCCGAGGCAGAGGCCAACGGTCTGAGCTGGCAGGCCGCCATGAACGGGCTCCGGCGCCGCGCGCGTTCTCTGTGGCAAGCTCTGCCAGAACAGGAGAAGCGTCAGTTCAACCGTCATCTGCGCTCGATCTACGACAGCCATCGCAACCGCCTGCCGGCGCCAATGCACCTGCGACTGCAGCAGGAACTGGCCGACGGCCGCACCGTGGTACGCAAGGGCTGGGCCGGGCGGCGCCGGCCCGACGGGCTCATGGTTCGCTGGGCAGGAGCGCCGAAGGAAGATCTGCTGGTGGCAGATCAGGTCATCGACTGTCGCTGCTCTGCGCCTGACCTCAAGGCCCCGGTCATTCAGAACCTCTTTGCCGGCGGTCTGGCGCAGCCGGACGAGCTCGGGCTCGGCCTCGCCGTCAGCCCGGCCGGCGAGGTGCTTTCGGACAGCCATCCAACGGCCAACCTCTACGCGATCGGCCCCCTGGGTCTCGGCAGCCTGCCCGATATCGATCTGGTGCCCGAGATCGTCACGCAAACCTATGCTGCCGCCCGATTGATCGCCACGCGCCGCCGGGCGACGCAGAAGTCTGCATAGGAAGAGCCGTGGTTGCCCGTCAGCGGTGGTGCGACCACGGCACCAGCCGCCGCTCGATCCGTCGTGCAACGACTTCAAACAGGAAGGCGACGGCAGCGATCACCACGATGCCGGCTATGACGATGTCGGTGACCAGGAACTGGGCCGCCGATTGGATCATGAAACCGAGGCCGCGTGTTGCCGCCACGAGCTCGGCGGCAACTAGGGTCGACCAACCGGCGCCGAGCGCAATGCGTGTGCCGGTGAGAATGGATGGCAGCGCGCCCGGCAGGATCACATGCAGCAGCAATTGCCGTCGCGATGCGCCGAAGGCGCGCGCGGCATTGATGTGGTCGGGCGACGCGGATTTCACGCCCGCAGCCGTCGAGAGAATGATCGGCGGCAGCATTGCGAGCGCAATCACGGCAATCTTCGATGCCTCGCCGATACCAAGCCAGATGATGACGAGGGGCAGATAGGCGAGCGGCGGCAGCGGACGCAGAAACTCGACGATCGGATCGAGGATGCCCTTGCCCCAGCGGCTGGTGCCGATCGCCAGGCCTGCAGGCACGCCGAGGATGAGTGCCACGCCGAGCGCACCGAAGATGCGCGAAAGGCTGGCGGCGATATGCTGGACGAGCGTCGCGTCGACAAAGCCCGTAAGCGTCAGGCCGCTCAGCGCCCGAAGGACGGCGAGCGGCGATGGCAGGAACAGCGGCGGCACCAGGCCATAGGCTGAGACGAGGCTCCAAAGGCCGACCAGCGCGGCGACCGTTGCCGCTGAAATCCAAAGAACGGGCAGCGTGCGTGGCGGCTTGACCTCGATTTCGCCGCTTGGATCGGGGCGGGTGGACGTCGCTTCCAGGGAAAGGGTCATGCTGCCACACCTTCGTCTTCGGAATGAATGAGACCGGTCAAATCATCGTGCAACCGCTTGAATTCGGCAGCGGCGCGCAGCTCGTTTTGAGGTATTCCGGAGAGATAGTCCCGACCGAAGCTGACCGGAATGATCTTGGCGATCCGGCCCGGGTTCGCGGTCAAGACGACGATGCGCGTCGCTAGCATCAAGGCTTCATCGATGCTGTGTGTGATGAGCAGTGCACCGGCCCGGCTGGCCCGCCACATGTCCAGGAGAAAGCCTTGCATGCGCACACGCGTCAGCGCATCCAATGCGCCGAGCGGCTCGTCCATCAGCAGGAACCGTGGCTGCGAAGCCAGGGCTCTGGCAATGCCGACACGCTGGCGCATGCCGCCGGAAAGCTCCCAGACCTTGCGCTCTGCCGCATCCGGCAAACCGACGCGCTCCAGCAGCGACTGGGCTTCCTTCAATCGTTGGCCCTTGCCGACACCCCGCAGGCGCAAAGGGAATGCAACATTGTCGATCGCGCTCAGCCATGGGTAAAGCGCATCATCCTGAAAGACGACGGCGCGGCCGGAACCGGGGCCGGACAGCGACCGGCCATCAAGCGCGATCCGGCCGCTGCTTGGCGTCAAGAAGCCGGCCGCCAGATTGAGCAGGCTCGTCTTGCCCGAACCGGATCTGCCGATGACCACGACGAAATCGTCGCCGGCAATCTCCAGATTGATCCGATCCAGAACCAGCGGCGCTTGCGATCGCCCTTCGCCAGGCGCGTATCGTAAAGAGATATTCTCGAGCGCAAGCACGGACATTTTGTCGTCCCCATGATCCATGAAGTGGGCCGGAGGATGGGCTAGCGTTTCACGCCCTCAGTCGTGTCGCCAACCGTTCCCGCGGCAATCCCGCCTTGCTCAGAACGAGAGCTTGGCGGCTTCCTGCGCCCAGCGCGCCGAAACGTAAGGGCCATAATCGGTCAGAACTGCCGGGATCTTTTGCTGCTCGAGCAGGAAGGCCGACGTTTCTGCAATGGCCTTGGCCGTTGCGCCGCCGAGAAGATCGGATGTTGCCTGCTCCTCCAATGATGGGAAGTAATATCCCTTGAGCAGGGCGGGCACGTCCTCCGGCTTGGCGCCGGTCAGGCGGGCGATCTTTTCGGCCTGCTCCGATGTGGCATTCCATGTCTCCGGCTTGGCCCGGTAGTCGGCATAGGCATCACCGGTCACCTTGACGAACCCGGTGACGATATCCGGATGTTCTTCGGCGAATTTCTTGCTGACGATCCAGGCATCGAAGGTCGGGCCACCCCACTGGGCAACGTCGGCAGAGGTGGCCAAGACGGTCGATGTCTTCTTGATCTCGGACAGCACCGGATCCCAGACATAGGCGCCGTCGATGTCGCCACGCTGCCAGGCCGCCGCAATTTCCGGCGGGCGCAGGTTGAGGATCTCCACCGATTTAGGATCGATGTTCCAGTGCTTCAGCGCCGTCAGCAGGCTGTAGTGAGCCGTCGACACGAAGGGTGTTGCGATCTTCTTGCCGGCGAGTTCTTCGGGCTTGCTTACGCCCTTGACGGCCAGGGCTTCCGCGTCGCTGATCAGGCCGACGACGAAGATGGTTTCGAACGGCAGTTCCCGGCTTGCCGCAGCCGCCAGCGGCGACGAGCCGACATAGCCGATATCGATCGAGCCGGATGCAAGCGCAGCGATGACATCGGCGCCGCCGTCGAACTTCTGCCAGTTGATTTTCGCGCCGGTCACCTTCTCATACGTGCCATCGGCCTGCGGCACGCGCGACGGCTCGACGATCGGCTGATAACCGATGGTCAGTGTGGTGTCCGCGGCCTGAGCCGCAAGCAGTCCCTGCGTCGCCAACACCAGCGCTGCGGTTGATACCAGAAGGGTACGTCTTGCTATTGTCATTGCCTGCTCCTCAACGGTTTGCCGATGGCCCCGTCGTGGAGCCTGTATTGATAATCTCAAAACCCATGGATTTTATAGAGATAAAAAATACCCCGTTTGTGCGACGGGGTATGAAGCCATTCCAAACTTCGGTCGATTGGGCATCATCTTTGCCCGCTCGAACGTGGTCCCCTCCAGTTACGGCAGGAAACTGCCGTAACGGCCGCTGTGGTAGAGGACGGGTTCGCCTGAGCCTGCCGCAATCGCCAGGACCCGTCCCAGGATGATGGCGTGGCTATGACGCTCGATGATCTCCTCGACTTCGCAATCGATCGCGGCAAGTGCCCCATTCAGGGCGGAAGCGCCGCTGACGAGGGTCCGCCAGTCTGCGCCGCCGTAGCGTGCCGCGCCTTTGAGACCACCAAAGCCCGCGAAGCGCTCGGCCACGTGCTGCTGCTGGCTTGCGAGAATGTTGACGCAGAAATGCTGGTAACGCTCGATCACCGGCCAGGTGGATGACGTCCGGTTGATGTTGACGATCATCGTCGGTGGATCGACCGAAAGCGCCGTTGCCGACGTTACCGTCGCGCCTGTGCGATCGTCGCCGATACCGGCGGTGATGACCGAGACGCCGCCCGACAGGTTGCGCATGGCGGATTTCAGTTCCGATGGCGTGATGGGGTTAGGGCGATCGATCGCATGACTTGATGTCGTGAATGCACTGGAAGCGGCGAGAGCGATGTTCATGGCAAAATCCTCGAAAAATTTGACCTGCTTCCCGGTCGTGAAGCCGCGATCCGGGAAAAAATTTTTCCTCTACTCAAAAATGATCGCCGGATTTTTCATTGTCAATAAATTTTATAGAGTTTATCTTTTTTGGACTGCCGGCCCTGTCTGGCGCCTGCCGTCGATCGTGTCCGAGGAGAATTCGCATGAGCAACACGCCTGACAAAGTCAACGTTCTCTGGTTCCTGCCCACTCACGGCGACAGCCGCTATCTCGGCACATCACGGGGAGGGCGCAATGTCGACCTCAACTATCTGAAACAGGTCGCCCAGGCTGCCGATGCGCTGGGCTACTACGGTGTGTTGATCCCCACTGGCCGCAGTTGCGAGGACAGCTGGGTGGTGGCGTCAGCCCTGGCACCCTTGACCGAGAAGCTGCGCTTCCTGATTGCGGTGCGGCCTGGACTGCTTTCACCGATGCTGGCAGCCCGGATGACGGCAACGCTCGACCGGCTTTCCGAGGGACGGCTGCTGATCAACGTGGTGACGGGCGGCGACCCGACGGAAAACAAGGGCGATGGCATCCACCTGTCGCATGGCGAGCGCTACGAAGTCACCGAGGAGTTTCTCAACGTCTACAAATCAGTCCTTCGCGGCGAAGACGTTACTTTCAAGGGAAAACATTTCGATATCGAAGGCGGCAAGCTGCTGTTCCAGTCGGTGCAGACGCCGCATCCGCCGCTCTATTTCGGCGGTTCCTCGGGCAAGGGCCAGGAGGTGGCGGCCAGAACGATCGACAAATATCTGACCTGGGGTGAGCCACCGGAAGATGTCGCCAGAAAGATTGCCGAAGTGCGCGCACTGGCTGAGGCCGAGGGCCGGGAAGTTACATTTGGCATCCGGCTGCATGTGATCGTGCGCGAGACCGCAAAGGAAGCATGGCGGGCGGCCGACGACCTGATACAATATGTCGATGACGAGACGATCGCCGCGGCACAAAAGGTGTTCGAGCGTATGGATTCGGTAGGTCAAAGTCGTATGAGCCGGTTGCATGGCGGCCGGCGCGACAAGCTCGAGGTGGCGCCCAACCTCTGGGCCGGCGTCGGGCTTGTGCGCGGCGGTGCGGGCACCGCCCTTGTCGGTGATCCGGATCAGGTCAAGGCGCGGATGGAAGAGTACCGCGAGATCGGCATCGATACGTTCATCATGTCTGGCTACCCGCACCTGGAGGAGGCCTATCGCTTCGGCGAGCTCGTGCTGCCAAACCTGCCGCTTGGTCACGCGGTTCCCGCGCGCGAAACATCGATCAATACCGGTCCGTTCGGCGAGACCATTGCCGGCGACCACAGGCCCAAGCTCAAGGTGTCGCAATCGTGAAGCGTCGACCCCGCCGACCGGTTGTCGCAATCATCGGCGGTGGCTTCACCGGGGCGGCGGTTGCCGCCAACCTAGCCAAGAACACGACCGGTCAGGCGGTCGATATCATCGTCTTCGAGCCTCGGGGGCGCCTGGGTGCCGGTCTTGCCTACGACACCTCCGATCCGGCGCATCGCATCAACGTACCGGCGGCGCGCATGAGCCTGATACCGGATGAGCCGGACGATTTTCTGCACTGGCTGGCCGCTGAAGGTGAGCCGCGCGACGACCAGGATGCGCTGACCGAAGACGGGAATCTCTACCCTCGGCGCGCGGTCTTCGGCCGCTATGTCGGCGACTTCATCGCACCTTTTCTTCGGAGCGGTCAGGTCCAGCACTGTCACGAACGGGTGGCCCAGATCGTCAGGACGGGCGAGCAATGGCGGATCGCGGCCGATGGAGGAACTGATATCCTGGCCGACATCGCCATCGTTGCCACGACCCACCCGGCACCGTGTGCACCCCGGCACATTGCCAAGGCGCTCGCCAGCCATCCACGTTTCGTCGCCGACTCGACATTGTCAGGCGCCCTATCCGTAATCCGCGGGGAGGATCGCGTCCTCCTGATCGGCAACGGACTGACTTCGGCCGATGTCATCGCCTCGCTCAGACGAAACGGCCACCGAGGGCCGATCACCGCCCTTTCCCGCCGGGGGCTTCGGTCGAGGGGACACGCGACAACGGCGCAGGAGCCATTTGGCGATTTCGTCACCGATCCTTCGCGAACCGCTCGTTCGCTGTTGCGTAGGATACGCCAGGCAGTTCAGGAGGCGCCGACGGCGGGTCATAGCTGGCACGCGGTTTTCGACGCGTTGCGCGCCCAGGGCGGCGAAATCTGGGGAGCCCTACCTATCCCGGAGCGAAAACGACTTGTTCGCCACCTGAGGCCCTATTGGGATGTGCATCGCTTCCGGGTCGCACCACAGATAGATGCGGTCATCGGCCAAGGGCTTGACCACGGCGATGTGAGGGTTCTTGGCGGATCGGTGAAAGAGATAGCCCGGGCCGGCGAGACCATCACCGCCGAGGTTAGACACCGTCATACCGGCAAGTGCGAGCAGATGACATTTGACGCCTGCGTCGTGACCACCGGCCCGGCGCACACGGCTATCCTCAGGAGCCAGGGTTGGCTGGCCGATATGGCCGATGCTGGCCATTTGCAACTGGATGGGGTGGGCCTCGGCCTTGCCTGCGATGAACAAAGCCGCGCAGCCGACCGCGACGGAAAAAGCGACGACGCGCTTTTCATCGCCGGCCCGCTTGCCCGCGGCACATTCGGCGAGTTGATGGGGCTGCCGCAGGTGAATGATCATGCGATCTTCGTCGCTCATCAGGTCGCGCAGCGTCTCGCAAGCCAGTCCCGGTCGAGGCCTGCGGTGCAAATCGCCTGACACAGAGCAGGCTTTCTACGTTTGCCGGGCAAGCAAGCCGGGGCCACATCTACCCTTCGTGCTGGCCCTCAAGACGCCGCGTCCAGTCCTCGACCTTGCGGGTCGCCAGCCGCTTGATCGCGTAGTCGCGCCAGTTCGTCGGCAAGATATCGAGGTTGGCAATCTCCTGAAGGGCGTCCCGGTTCATCGTGTCGACGTAGAGGTAATGCCAGAGTCGCCTGATGGTCCAAGTCGGGTATCGGCGCTCGACCAGAGCGAGGGCGTCTTCCGCGCAAACGCGCCCTTCCTCGATCACGCGGTAGTACCATCCGGTGCGACCGGATTGCTGGACACGGCGGGCCATGTCGCTTTGACCGAAGCGCTTGTTCAGTTTCCAGCACGGCTGCCGGCCCTGGCTGACTTCGAGCAGGGCACGGCCCAGGCGAAACCGATCTCCGACGGCCACATCATCTTCCGTCAGTCCGGATGTCGACAGGTTTTCGCCGAACGCTCCAGGGTGATCGAGAACCGCTGCCGGGCCGATCTCCGACCGCCAGAGCCGGTAATGATCGCCGGGGTAGTGGTGCACAGCCTTCTCGATGCCGCCGTGTCGTTTAAGGTCGCCCTGGTGATCGCCAACGAAGCCGGTCGGCGACAGGTGCAACGCCCCGGCGACCGGCTTCTTGTCGATACCGCTTTGCGTCCCGCGTTCATCGATGGCGGTCAGTGAACCCACCAGCAATGCATTGAGGGCAATCGGCTTTATTTGCTCAGGCCGCATGCAACTGCTCCAACCATGCCGTCATCATCGAGTCGGCGGCCGTCGCTAGTGTGGCCCCGTATTGCGTCGCATCGTCGCGAAGTTTTCCGATGTCGATCTTTGCCGCCACCAGCTCGCAGGCGTGACCGACCAGCCACCGCTCAAACGCCACTCCCGCATCCGCCTCGGGGTGAAACTGAAGCCCGAGAATATTGTTGCCGATGGAAAACGCCTGCTGCACGGTCTTTGGGGTCGACGCCAGCAAAGTGGCGCCGGCGGGAAGATCGTAGGTATCGCCGTGCCAATGCAGCATCGGCACGCCATCCAGATGACGAAGCGGAGAAGCACGGCCGGCCTCGCTAAGGCTGATCGGGTCGAAACCGATCTCCTTGATCCCCAATGGAAAGACCCGCGCGCCGCTTGCGCGCGCAATCAGTTGCGCGCCAAGGCAGATGCCGAGGGTCGGCCGACCGGTCTTCAGTCGTGCTGCTAGCACCTCGACCTCCCGCTGCAGAAACGGGTAGGTCCGGTCCTCGTAGGCGCCGATCGGTCCGCCGAGTACAACGACAAGGTCGGGGGCGTCCGGCGCGAAATCCAGAAAATCGGCGGTTCCGACATCGCGGTATTCTATCCCGTAGTCAGCGCGAAGGGGAGCGGCAAAGGTGCCGAGATCCTCGAAATGAACATGCCTGATCACCAGGGCCGATTTCAGTGTCATCGCTTTCCTGTCTCTATTCGACGTGAAATCTCATCGGGAATTGCGCAGCCGTCAGTCGTGCAGCCGGCGATGTCCACCGGCACAGTCGTTGCCGGCAGCGGTTCTGCAAGTGCTGTCGCCAGCCAAGCTCCGACGAGCAGATCGTCCTCGATCCCGAATCGATGGTGGCGGACCTTGCCGTCGCGGCCAATGATGATGGTCGTGGGCGTGCCACGCATGCCGTAGCCCTGCATCGTGCGCGGTATCGGCGTATCGGGTGATGCCGCGTCGACGCCGATCGGAAAGCTTAGACGGTATTCGTGGATGAACGCCTTGAGGGCCTCCGGACCCATCGCCGTATGATGTTCGAAAACCGTGTGCAGGCCGATCACTTGGAGATCGGTGTCGCGAAACAGCCGCTGCACGCGCTGGGTCTGCGGCAATCCGTACGATACGCAGGCGGGGCAAAGCATCTGAAAGGCGTGGATGAAGACGACGCGTCCGCGCAGCATGCCGAGGCTCAGCGGCGTTGCGGTGTTGAACCAGTTGCTCACGTCCAGTTCCGGCGCCTGATTTGAGAGATCAGCGATCATGAGGCCATTCCTTTTGGGAGGGGCCGGGCAGGCAGGACCTGCCCGGCGGGATGTCAGGCCGCTTCGCGCACGAGCTTGACGCCGGGGAAATCGACCGGCACGGCGAGGGCCACGTTGATGTAGTTGGTGAAGAGATTGAGCGCCACGTGCGCGATGATCTCGACAATGTCCTGATCGTCGAAGCCGGCATTGCGCAACGCCTTGACGTCAGCATCCGAGACCTGACCGCGTTCGTCGACCAGGATGCGGACGAATGAAAGCACCGCCGCGGTCTTCGGATCAGCGGAGTGGCCGCGTTGGGCGTCAGCCATGTCCTGCGCTGTCGCGCCGGCCTTGCGGCCGAGAGCCGTATGCGCCGCCAGGCAATAGTGGCAATCATTGCGGTCAGCGACGGCGACGGCAATCTGCTCGCCGAGTTTGGCGCCGAGCCGGCCATTGCCAAGCGCGCCGAACGAACCCCACATGCTGGCAAGTGCCGCCGGGGAATTGGCCACCGCCTTGAACATGTTCGGTGTCGCGCCGAAGGCCGCGTGGATGCTGCCCAGCAGTTCTGCACTGGCACCGGTTGCCGTCTTGGGGTCAACTAGATTAATTCTGCTCATGGTTTTCTCTTTCTATTTGCGTGGAGGGAGAAAATGCCGGTCCGCCGATGGCAGTCGACGGGCCGGCGCCGACATCATCGGGGCCGAAAGCGCGCTTGAATGCGGTGAAATCCTTTGGTCCCGAGGGTGAAGCGGTTTGTCCTGGTGCCGACGTCAGCACGCTGGGGCGTGGCAGCGCCGGTCCATTGGTCGAAACAAATGATGGGTCGGTGGTGTACTTCATTGCATCTGCCCCACCTCAGGCCGCGCCACGGTTGAATATCTTCCAGGCGGCGGCCTGGCTTGAGGCGTCTGCCGTTTCGTATTCGCCGCAATCGATGCGCAAATCCGCTTGGCCAAACGGTGCGTTGACGAAGGCGCAATGGTGCGGCTCTTTCGAACCCGGATAGGCATTGGGCTGGAAGTATCGGCAGTTCACACACATGCGTTGTTCCGGGATGGCGCCGGACGCCTGCAGCGTGCGGATGATCTTGACCAGATGAAGCAGCAGATCTTCCTGTTCGAGCGTCGATAGCGACGCAAAGGCAGCGTCTGTCGCCGAGGCAATCATGCCGGCGCGGCGCACGGCGGCCTCGCCTTCGGCCGTCGCGGCCACCGCTACGGCCCGCGCATCCGAAGGGTCCGCCAGCTTCTCGACAAAACCCTTGCGCGTCAGTGCATTGATCGAATCCGTCGCAGTCGGTTGGCTGACGCCGAGATGGGCTGCGATCTGTTTGACGCGCATGCCAGCTTTGCCACGGCCCACCAGAAAGATCAGGATCTGCAGTTGTGTCGGGTTCAACCCGATCACGTCGGCTGCCGTCCATGCTTCGGTCCGCATCGCCGTCGCTATCCGTGCGAACCCGTCGCCTATGCGGTCGATAATTGCAGGCGGTGTTGTCGTGTTCTTTGCCATTCCTGATATATATAGGAGTCCTATTTAGTGTCAATTCACCGTCGCCGGGAATCCGCATCCAATTTGACGCGCATCAAATTAGGTGCACGGCCTTCGGACTAATACTGCGGCGAACAACCCAAGCACGGGCTGCTCGGTCAAACGGAGAAGACGATGTTGAAAGCAATCAAGAGCGGATTGGGCCTCGCAATGGCGGTCATGCTTATCGCTGCGCCCGCAACCGCCGCGGATTTCGAAGTGCACATGCTCAACAAGGGCAAGGAAGGCGCGATGGTGTTTGAACCTGCGTCGCTGAAGGTTGCGGCCGGCGACACGGTGACGTTCATCCCGACCGACAAGGGCCACAACGTCGAAACGATCAAGGGCATGATCCCGGATGGCGCAGAGGCATTCAAGAGCAAAATCAACGAAAACTACAAGGTGACCTTCACTGCACCCGGCATCTACGGCGTGAAATGCACGCCGCACTACGGCATGGGCATGGTCGGCCTGGTTCAGGTCGGCGACAGCCCGGCCAACCTCGCAGCGGCGAAGGGCACCAAGAACCCGAAGAAGGCGCAGGAACGGCTGGACGCCGCATTCACAGCACTCGGCAACTAAAGCAAAGCCACACTGAAACGAGCGGGCGGGGACGGGCCGCTCGACGGCGCCGCCCACCGGGCGGAAGGCGGCGCCATCATGCGGAACCAATGCGAAGCACTCGCGTTGGTTCCGCATGGAGCAAATCGTAGCAGACATGTTTCCGCCGTCGCAGATTCCCTATCCGGTCATCTTCGCGCGCATTCTCGGGGCCTTGCTGATGGGCTCGATCATTGGCTTCGAGCGTGAAGCCAAAGCCCGCCCGGCCGGTCTCAAGACGCACATGCTCGTGTGCCTCGCCGCCTGCACCTTTGCAGTCATCTCGCTTGAAAGCGTCTATATGAAGGGCTTCATAGACGAGCGGGTCCGGATCGATCCCTTGCGCGTCGTTGAAGCGGTCACCGCGGGCGTCGCCTTTCTTGCGGCGGGCACCATCGTACTGTCGCGCGGACAGGTCCAGGGCCTGACGACCGGCGGTAGTCTGTGGTTGGCGGGCGCCATTGGCCTCGCTCTCGGCTTCGGCCACTGGATCATCGCTGCCTTTGCGACAGGATCCGCCTTTCTTGTTCTTTCCGTCGTCGGCAGGCTCGAAGCGGTAGTTGAGGAGGAAGAGCAACCCGGCCCTCAACCTCAGGCATCCAAGCCTCGCGACGAGAAGGTGAGCCGCATCCGCAAGACCACCCGATAGATTTCGCATCCTGCGCCGCTTGGGACGGCACCATTTTTCACTCACCGGCTCTGCAGCGTTTCTTTCGATCCATGGCTTTCTTGGCCGGCAGATCAGGCCGGGCGCAATGGTCATTTGCATCTTGCAAAAGGCCTCCATATGTGAACAGTATCTTTACATAAGAAAATTCATGGAGGAGATAATGCCCAACCAGCACAGCCGCGCCCATATGATAAGCGCGACCACTCGCTGCCAGCTGCCAATGCGGATACGAGCCAGCGCAGGGTTTTCTCATGAATGAATTCTCGCCAACCGTTGGCGTGTCTACGACACGCCCCACCGACATGCCGGAGGATCACGCTGCCCTTCCGGTGTGGAATGCCGAAAACTGGTTTTACGAGGATTGGCCGGTCGGCCAGCGCATCCGCTCGTTGCGCCGGACGATCTCCGAGAGCGACAGCCACCTGTTCAACACGCTGGTCGTCGACATCCACCCTTATGTCCAGGATCAGATGTTCGCGGAACGGGAAGGCATCTTCGGCCGCCGACTGGTGGCTGGCGCCTTCGTTTTTTCGGCCGGCCTCGGCCTCGTCGCTACCAACTGCGTCAACGCTTTTTCCTACGGCTATGACAAGCTGCGCTTCATCAAGCCGGTCTTTCTGGGCGACACGATCTACACGATCCGCACCAACATGGACAAAACACCGCGCTACAAGGAGCTGGGCCTGATCCGGGCCAGTTATCAGGTCTTCAAGAACGAGGGTGAGCTGGTGCTCTACTGCGAGCATCTGCAGACGGTGAAGTACAACAATCCGGCTGACTTCGTCGGCAAGACAGAGAAATAAGAACAGCGATGCACGAGGAAAACGAACTGCCTTTGGCCGGCCTTGTCGTCGTCGACATGAGCCAGTTTCTCTCCGGTCCCTATTGCTCTCTACGGCTGATGGACCTGGGCGCGCGCGTCATCAAGATCGAGCGCCCGGATGGCGGCGATCTATCGCGCCGCCTCTATCTCAGCGACACCGAGATCGGTGGCGATTCCACCATCTTCCATGCGATCAATCGCGCTAAGGAAAGTCTGGCAATCGATCTCAAGGACGAATCCGATGTCGCGGCGCTGAAGGCGCTGCTCGCCAAGGCCGACGTCCTGATCCAGAACTTCCGACCTGGCGTCATTCAACGGCTGGGCTTGGACTACGAGGCCGTTCGGGCGATCAACCCGCGCATCGTCTACGCTTCGATCAGTGGTTATGGAGAGGAGGGTCCCTGGGTCAAGCGGCCTGGTCAGGACCTGCTGGCGCAGGCGCGTTCCGGCGTGATGTGGCTGAATGGCGACGAAGCGCAAGGGCCGGTCCCCTTCGGTCTTGCCATTGGCGATATGCTTGCCGGCGCTGCAGCGGCCCAGGGCATTCTTGCCGGCCTCGTCCGCCGCGGCATCTCCGGCAAGGGCAGCCTGATTGAAACCAGCTTGCTCGAAGCACTGGTCGACTTCCAGTTCGAGGTGCTGACGACCCATCTCAACGACGGCAGGCGGCTGCCGAAGCGCTCGGATTTCCGCAGCGCACACGCCTATCTGTCGGCGCCCTACGGGGTCTACCCCGCCAAGGACGGCTACCTCGCCATCGCGATGACGCCGATCTCGAAACTTGCCGACCTCCTGGAGATGCCGCAGCTCGCACCCTATTGCGACGACCCGTCTTCATGGTTTTCCGCAAGGGACGAGATTAAGGCCCTGATCGCCGAGCGCATCGGCGAAAACACGGTGGACCATTGGCTGGCCGTGCTCGAGCCGGCCGACATCTGGTGCGCTCGCGTGCTCAACTGGAACGAACTGCTGGAAAGCGACGGCTTCCGCACCCTCGACATGCTGCAGACGGTCAACCGCGAAGACGACGTGTCGATCCTGACCACGCGTTCGCCGCTGCGGGTCAACGGTCGGCGCGCCCAGGTCGATCGCGCTGCCCCGAGAATCGGCGAACACAGTGCATCGATCCGGAAGGAGTTCGGCCTATGACCGTCACCCTCAAGGGAATGACGTGGAGCCATCCACGCGGTTACGACCCTATGGTGGCCTGTTCGAGGCTCTGGCAGGAAAAGACCGGGGTTGCCATCCATTGGGAGAAGCGCTCGCTGCAGGATTTCGAGACCTATCCGGTCGAGGAGCTCGCCAAGGCATACGATCTGATCGTCATCGATCACCCGCATGTCGGGCAGATCACCAATGAAGGGTGCCTTGCGCCTCTTGATGTGGCCGGTCGAGAAGCGGAACGTTCCGTGCTTGCAGCCGGGTCGGTCGGGCAATCCTATCCGAGCTATGGCTGGAATGGGCGTCAATGGGCCTTTCCGATCGATGCCGCGGCACAGGTCCAGGCCTGGCGCCCTGATCTCGGAGAGCGTGTTTCGAGCTGGTCCGGCATGTTGGACCTCGCGCGCAAGGGTGCGGTGCTGCTGCCGCTGCGACCGCCGCATTCGCTGATGAGCTTCTACACGCTCTGCGGCAATCTCGGTCACCCCTGCGCAGTGAGCGGACAAGCGGACCTGGTGGACCGTGACGGAGGCGTTGCCGCCTTCGAGATGCTCTCCGAGCTTGTATCGCTGATCGACCCCGCCTGCTTCGCGATGGATCCGATCGCGGTGCTGGAGGCGATGTCGGCCCCGGAGGCAAAAGCCGCCTGCGCGCCGTTAATCTACGGCTACGTCAGCTACTCGGTTGCCGGTTTCCGGCCGTCGCTCATCCGGTTTGGCGACATTCCGGTCGCGGGCCAGCATGGCCCAAGCGGTTCGGCGCTTGGCGGAACGGGCATTGCCGTCTCCGGCTTCTCGTCGTCCATCGACGCCGCGACCGACTTTGCCTATTGGGTTGCAAGCGGTGCGGTCCAGCGCCAGGCCTACGCCTTTGGCGGCGGACAGCCGGGACACGGCGACGCCTGGGACGACGATGCGGTGAACGCGGCGACATCAAACTTTTATCGCGCGACCCGTGCGACGCTCGAAACCGCCTGGGTGCGTCCCCGACACGATGGTTACATGCCGTTCCAGCAGGCGGCCTCGGATCGCATCAATGACGGGCTATTGCGCAAGGAGAAGGCGCGACAGGTCGTTGACGATCTCAACCGGCTTTTCACCGAAAGCTTCGCGGCGGCGTAAAGAGAAACACCGGAGATAAGCGATCGGCTCATCTCCGGTGTTCAGCAAAAAAAGGCCGACCTAACGGTTTCAGGCTTTGTCGTGCGGGTGGGTGGCCACAATGGGCCGCGTTGCTTCCTTACGCGAGATTCCAGATTCGACGTGCGTTTGCCGACAGCAGCTTTGTCCGCTCGTCCGCACTGCAGTGCTCCAGCAACGCGTGAGTGGTCGCAACCCAGGTTGAAAGGTTGGCGCCGAGCGTGCAGACGGGCCAATCGCTGCCCCAGACGACGCGGTCCCAGCCGAAGGTGCCGATTGTATGCTCGACGTAAGGTCGTAGCGTCTCGACATTCCAGCTTTCATCCGCATAGGCGACGACGCCGGATATCTTGGCAACCACGTTCGGCCGCTTTGCGATCTCGCGCATATGGTCACGCCAGGGATGTTCGGCGCCGCTGCGGATATCGGGAACGCCGCAATGGTCGAGCACGAACTGCAGATCGGGCACGAGATCGGCAAGGGCAATCGCTTTGGGGATCTGGTGCGGCAGGACGCAGAGATCGAAGGTAAAACGGTTACCGCCAAGCCGCCTGATGTTCTCGCGGAAGAGGGCGCCGTCCGACAGATCGTCCGGGACCACATGCAGGACACGGCGAAACCCCTTGACGAGGGGATCGTCCTGTTGCCGTTCGAGATAGGCGGCAAAGCCGTCCTCTTCCGGCCGGCACGCGGCAATTGCCCCCTTGAGCAGACTGCCCGCTCTTTGCGAGAGTTGCCGAACTTCTGACGTCTCCAATTCCATTTCGCCTGGGTCGACATCGACTTCCATGTGCAACGCCGTCTCGATGCCGACACGCCGAGCCTCCGCCTCATAGGTCGAATAGAGGAAATCGCGATCCAGCGCCGGGACGCCCGTCAGCCAGGGATAGGTCAACGCGGACTTGTTGATGAGATGCAGATGGGTGTCGACGATCACGATGCGGTATCCTCCGTACGCCTCACACTCTCACACGAGAAGAGATCATTCAAATAAGAAATTGACAGTATGCAGCGATCGCGGACGTCGTGTGCCGACCGTAGATCCGGAACCTGCTCATTCCGACGATTGCGCCACATCCGATCCCGCGAGCACCGAGAGCTGTGTCGCCGCGCTGCGCAGGAGCGAGATCGTCTCGGTGATATCAGGCGCAGATGGCGCATTGACCAGCGCAATATAGGGAATGGTCAAGGCCGCGATGCCACGGCCGTCGGGGCCGAGAATGGGGGCCGAGAGGTTGTAGACGCCGGCCGTCTGGGCGCTTGCCATCATTTCGTAGCCACGCTCGCGGATCTGGTCGAGCCGTGCATAGAATTCCGGACCAAGCGAAATCTCGTCCTTGCTGCGCGCGTGCTCGGCGATCATCATTTCCCGTTCCTCCGGCGTGCGGAAGGCGAGCAGGATGTGACCGGAGCCGGTATCGAACAGGCTGATATGTGAGCCGACCCTGATTGAGATACCCCAGTAATCAGGCGCTTCCTGCTGGGCGATGACCACGGCCGAGCCGCGATCGAACACGGCCAACTGGTTGGCCTGCTTCGATCGCTGGGCAAGATCGCGCATCAGTGGCGTCGCATAGGAGGCCAGCCGCCGCACCGGTGCGTGAAGCTGGGCCAGGCCGAAAAGCTTCAACGTCAGGGAATAGCGATCGCCATCGATTCGCGTGACGTAGCCGCGGCGCACGAGCCGGTCGAGCATCCGGTAGAATTCGTTCGGGCTCCGATTGAGCCTTTTCGATATTTCCGCCTGCGTCAGGCCTCCATCGACGCTCGCCAGCAGTTCGAGAATATCAAGTCCCTTGTCCAGCGCGGGGGCGCGGTAGCGATCGGACTCTTCGGTGTCCATGGGCGTCCTCCTTAGTGAATATCGATATCCATATACGCAGAGAAAGCCGCCGACAAAAGAAAGTTCACCCTTGACGAGCGATAAAATTGTTGTTTGTATATGAATTAGTTTCTCACAAATGAGAAATGCGGGCCGGGATGAGGGCGCGCTACAGTGGAGGAGAGGTTATGAACAGGCTGCTTTCCGGCGTCTCGGCCGGAGTCATCATGCTTGCCTGCGCAGTGGGAGCGGCCAGCGCCGCGGAACTGCCCGGCAAGTTCGAAGGCGTCACCATCGACGCCAAGCTGATCGGCGGACAGCAATACGAAAAGCTCTATGAGCGCATCGCCGAATGGGAGAAGGCGACCGGCGCCAAGGTCAATATCCTGTCGAAGAAGAATCACTTCGAACTCGACAAGGAGATCAAGTCGGATATCGCCACGGGCGGTATCAGCTGGTGCGTCGGTTCCAACCACTCTTCCTTCGCCCCGCAATACCCCGACATCTATACCGATCTCCTGGCACTGCTTCCGCCGGAAGAAATCGCAAAGTTCGTGCCGGCTGTCATCGACGCCTCGACGCTCGGCGGCAAGCTCGTCATGCTTCCACGCGCGCAGTTCGACGTGTCGGCGCTCTACTATCAAAAGAGCCTCTACCAGGACGATGCCAAGAAGGCCGCCTTCAAGGAAAAATACGGCTACGACCTCACGCCGCCGGATACCTGGGCGCAGGTCAGCGACCAGGCAGAATTCTTCGCGGCCCCGCCGAACTTCTACGGTACGCAGTTTGCCGGCAAGGAAGAGGCCATCAATGGCCGCTTCTATGAAATGCTGGTCGCCGAAGGTGGCGAATACCTCGACAAGGATGGACGTCCGGCCTTCAATTCCGAAGCCGGCATCCGGGCGCTCGACTGGTTCGTCAAGCTCTACAAGGACAAGGCCGTTCCTCCGGGCACGACCAACTACCTCTGGGACGATCTCGGCCAGGGCTTTGCTTCCGGCTCGATCGCCGTCAATCTCGATTGGCCTGGCTGGGCGAGCTTCTTCAACGATCCGAAGTCGTCGAAGGTTGCCGGCAATGTCGGCGTCAAGGTTCAGCCGGCAGGTTCCTCGGGCAAGCGCACGGGCTGGTCCGGGCACCACGGCTTCTCGGTCACCGAGGACTGCGCCAACAAGGAAGCGGCAGCTTCGCTCGTCTGGTGGTTGACCAACGAGGATAGCCAGAAGCTGGAATCGGCGACCGGTCCGCTGCCGACGCGCACCGCCGTCTGGGAATACAACATCAAGGCCGCCGAGGGCGATGCCTACAAGACCGAGGTGTTGCAGGCTTTCCAGGAAGCGGCAAAGCATGCATTCCCGGTTCCGCAGACTGCAGAATGGATCGAAATCTCCAACGCCGTCTATCCTGAACTCCAGGCCGCCATCCTCGGCGACAAGACGTCGAAGGAAGCGCTCGACACTGCCGCCGAAAAGGCGACCGGCATCCTGGAAGACGCCGGAAAGCTGTAAGTAGAGACAAGGAAGGCGGCGCCGATACCAAGGTGTCGGCGCCGCCTTCGTCATTTACTGCGTAACTCCCTGGATCGGAAATGGTCAGGAAGGATTATGCAGCAAGTTTAATGCCTTGCAGCGTCTTTTTCGCGTCATATCTGACGCGCGGCACTGTGATGTCACCCTCAGGAATGCCTGATGAAGCTCAAGAAACTGTCCGCACCGGTCCTTCTGCTGCTACCGGCCTTTGTCGTGCTGGCAGCGGTCATCGTGGTGCCGTTGCTCTTCTCCTTCTATTCGAGCTTCACGCCGTTCCGGCTGACCAAGCCTGAATCGCTCTGGATCTTCGTCGGTCTGCGCAACTACATCACGGTGCTGAGCAACTGGGATTTCTGGGTCGCTTTCGGCCGCACCGTCCTTCTGCTCACCGTCGCACTGAACACGGAGATGCTGCTTGGCCTCGGCCTCGCGCTCCTTGTCAACAAGGCCACCCACGGCCAGCGGCTGCTGCGGACGATCATGATGTTCCCGATGATGTTTTCACCGGTGCTCGTCGGCTTCCAGTTCAAATTCATGTTCAACGACAACATCGGTTTCGTGAACAATGCGCTGCAATCGCTCGGGCTGACGGACCGCGCCATCCCCTGGCTGATCGACGGCAACCTGGCGCTGATCTCGATCATCATCGCCGAGGTCTGGTCGTCGACCGCAGTCTTCGCGATCCTCATTCTTGCCGGTCTTCTGGCGATGCCGAAGGACCCGGTCGAGGCGGCGCATGTCGATGGCTGCACGCCATGGCAGACATTCCGCTACGTCACCTGGCCCTATCTCATGCCGTTTGCCTTCATCGCCATGACGATCCGTTCGCTCGATGTTGCCCGCGCCTATGACATCGTGAAAATCATGACCGATGGCGGGCCGGCCAAACGAACCGAACTGCTGTGGACCCTGATCGGCCGCACGGCCTATGCCGACGCCCGCATGGGGATGGCCAACGCCATGGCCTATGTCGCCATCCTTCTGTCGATCGTCTTCACCGTCTATTTCTTCCGCAAGCTCGCCGCCGCGCGCCAGCAGATCGGAGCCGAGTGGTAATGGATATCAATTCGTCACATCGCCTGCGCCGGCGCCTCCTGAAGACGGCGCATCTGATCGGGCTGTTTCTCGCAATGGCCGTAATCTGCCTGCCGGGCCTCTGGATCGTGCTGTCGTCGCTGCGCCCGACCGTCGAGATCATGGCCAAGCCGCCAGTCTGGATCCCCGAAAGCATCTCGCTTGATGCCTACCGCGCGATGTTCGCCGGCGCCGGGCAGGGTGGGGTTCCCGTCTGGGACTATTTCCGCAACTCGCTGATCATCTCCGTCACCTCGACGGTGATCGCTCTCGCGATTGGCATGGCCGGCGGTTATGCCTTTGCCCGCTACCGCTTCAAGGCGAAGTCGGCAATCTTCCTCGGCTTCATGCTGACGCGTGCTGTTCCCGGCATCGCGTTGTCGCTCCCGCTCTTCATGATCTATGCCCGCACCGGCATCATCGACACGCATTTCTCGCTGATCCTGACCTATGTCGCGCTGAACGTGCCCTTCACTATCTGGCTGATCGACGGCTTCTTCCGTCAGGTACCGAAGGATCTGGCGGAAGCAGCCCAGATCGACGGCTGCACACCCTGGCAGGCATTCTGGCAGGTGGAGTTTCCGCTTGCTGGCCCCGGCATTGCCTCCGCGGGCATCTTCGCCTTCCTCACGTCCTGGAACGAATATGCTCTGGCCTCGCAGATTACCCGCTCGGTCAACTCGAAAACTCTGCCCGTCGGCCTGCTCGACTACACCGCTGAGTTCACGATCGACTGGCGCGGTATGTGCGCGCTCGCCGTGGTCATGATCGTCCCGGCGCTCACGCTCACCTTCATCATTCAAAAGCACCTCGTTTCGGGCCTCACCTTCGGCGCGGTGAAAGGATAACATTCATGGCTCCTGTCACCCTCAGGAAACTGGTCAAACGCTATGGCGCGCTCGAAGTCGTTCACGGCATCGATCTCGAGGTGAAGGACCGCGAGTTCATCGCCCTGGTCGGCCCGTCCGGTTGCGGCAAATCGACGACGCTGCGCATGATCGCCGGCCTCGAAGATGTCAGCGGCGGAGCCATCGAGATCGGTGGCCGCAAGGTCAACGACCTGCCGCCGCGCGCCCGCAACATCTCGATGGTCTTCCAGTCCTACGCGCTCTATCCGCATATGACGGTCGCCGAGAACATGGGTTTCTCGCTGAAGATCGCCGGCCGCTCCACTGACGACATCAAGGCGCGCGTCGATGAGGCTGCGACCATTCTCGATCTCGGCCATCTGCTGGAGCGTCGCCCGTCGCAACTTTCCGGCGGTCAGCGCCAGCGCGTGGCGATGGGCCGCGCGATCGTGCGCCAGCCCGACGTCTTCCTGTTCGACGAGCCGCTGTCCAACCTCGACGCCAAGCTGCGCACCCAGGTGCGCACCGAAATCAAGAAGCTGCATGCCCGCATGCAGGCGACGATGATCTATGTGACGCATGACCAGGTCGAGGCGATGACGCTTTCCGATCGTATCGTCATCATGCGCGATGGCCATATCGAGCAGGTCGGGACGCCGGAGGAAGTGTTCCAGAAGCCCGCGACGAAGTTTGTTGCCGGCTTCATCGGCTCGCCGCCGATGAACATGGACGAGGCCGTGGTCGACCATGGCCAGTTGGTGTTTGCGACCGGCGTCCGTCTGCCCATCCCGCCGCGGTTTGTCGGCGCGCTCCGCGCCGGCCAGAAGGTCACATTCGGCCTGCGCCCCGATGATATCTACCCCACGGGCCACGGCCTCCATGCCGGCGATGCCGCTGCCGTGCACGAGGTTGAGCTGCCCGTCACCATCACGGAGCCGCTCGGCAACGAGACGCTGGTGTTCATCCAATTCAATGGCCGCGACTGGGTTTCGCGCATGCTCAATCCGCGTCCGCTTCGCTCAGGCGAAAGCGTGCGCATGAGCTTCGATCTCTCTCGCGCCCATCTCTTCGACATCGAGACAGGAAAGGCTCTGGAAGGCTGACATGGCAAGGATCGAGAAAATTGAACTGCGTATGGTCGATCTGCAGCCGAAGGTGAAGCGGACCGACGCGATCCAGAGCTTCGTCAGCCAGGAAACGCCGATCGTCACGATCACCGATTCCGACGGCGCGACCGGGACGGGCTACAGCTACACGATCGGCACGGGCGGATCCTCCGTCATGCGCCTGCTGTCCGACCACCTCGTTCCGATCCTGATCGGCGAGGACGCCGATTGCATCGAAGCCATCTGGCACAAGATGGAATTTGCCACCCATGCGACGACGATCGGCCCGATAACGGCGCTGGCACTCGCTGCCGTCGACACCGCCCTTTGGGACCTGCGCGCACGGAAACAGAAGCTGCCGCTCTGGAAGCTCGCCGGTGGCGCCAAGGACAGTTGCCCGCTCTACACCACCGAAGGCGGTTGGCTGCATATCGAAAAGGAAGCCCTCGTCGAGGATGCGCTTCAGGCCAAGGCCAAGGGTTTTTCCGGCTCCAAGGTCAAGATCGGCAAGCCGCACGGCTCCGAGGACTATGATCGCCTCTCGGCGATGCGCAAAGCGCTCGGCGATGGCTTCGAGATCATGACCGACTGTAACCAGGGTTTTACCGTTGACGAGGCGATCCGCCGGGCCGCTCGGCTGAAGGAGCTGGATCTCGCCTGGATCGAGGAGCCGCTGCCGGCCGACGATCTCGACGGCCACATCCGCCTGACACGCTCGACCCCGACCCCGATCGCCGTCGGCGAATCCATGTATTCGATCCGGCATTTCCGTGAGTACATGCAGAAGGGGGCCTGCTCGATCGTCCAGGTCGACGTCGCCCGCATCGGCGGCATCACGCCTTGGTTGAAGGTCGCGCACGCTGCTGAGGCTTTCGATATTCCGGTCTGCCCGCATTTCCTGATGGAACTGCATGTCAGCCTTGTCTGCGCCGTGCCGAACGGCAAATATGTCGAATATATTCCGCAACTCGATGAACTGACGACCAAGGGCATGGAGATCCGTAACGGACGCGCCATCGCGCCGTCTGAAGCCGGCATCGGCATTGCCTGGGACTGGGATGCCGTGAAAGCGCGCTCGATCAACGAGTTCACCCGGGAATTCGTGAAGTAGGGAGGCCGCCATGCAACGAATGGGAATGGTGATCGGTCTTCAGCCCGACAAGATCGCCGAATACAAGACGCTGCACGCTGCCGTCTGGCCGGAGATCCTCACGCTGATCTCCGAATGCAACGTCACGAATTACTCCATCTTCCTCAAGGAGCCGGAAAACCTGCTGTTCGGCTACTGGGAATATGTCGGCGAGGATTTCGCAGCCGACATGACAAAAATGGCCGCGCACCCGAAGAACCAGGAATGGTGGTCGGTGTGCATGCCATGCCAGAAGCCGCTCGAAACGCGCGGGGATGGCGAGTGGTGGGCGATGATGGAGGAAGTCTTCCACCACGACGGAAAGGTCTTGCATCGTGACTGACCAGTTCGATCCCACGTCGCTGCAGCAATCTTGGCCTTCGCCCGAAAAACCGCGCCCGATCGTCATCTTCGGCGCCGGCAGCATTGTCGGTGATGCGCATCTTCCGGCCTATCGCAAGGCAGGCCTTCCCGTCGCCGGCATCTTCGATCCCGATGTCAAGAAGGCGGCGTCGCTTGCTGCCGAATGGGGCATCCGAGCGTTTGCGACCGAGACCGAGGCGCTGGCAATCCCAGATGCGATCTTCGATCTGGCGACGCCGCCGGCAGCGCATGCTGCAATCCTGTCGAAACTGCCAGTAGGATCGGGCGCCCTGATCCAGAAGCCGATGGGCGCAGATCTGGCAGCAGCCACGGAGATCCTCAACATCTGCCGTGACCGGCAATTGCAGGCGGCAGTCAATTTCCAGCTTCGCTTTGCCCCGATGATGCTGGCGCTGCGCGACGCGATCAAAAAAGGCTATCTCGGCCAGATCGTCGACTTCGATGCGTGGCTTGCACTTGCCACGCCCTGGGGTCTCTGGCCGTTCCTCAAAGGTTTGCCGCGGATCGAGATCGCCATGCACTCGATCCATTATCTCGACCTGATCCGCGGACTGCTCGGCAATCCCGACGGTGTGCACGCCAAGACGATCGGCCATCCCAATCATGAGGTGGCGCAGACCCGCACGGCCGCCATTCTCGACTACGGCGACCAGGTGCGCTGCGTGCTTTCGGTCAATCACGACCATGATTTCGGCCGCAAGTTCCAGGCCTGCGAGTTCCGTATCTCGGGAACCGAGGGGGCGGCATACGTCAAGCTGGGCGTCAATCTCGACTATCCGCGCGGCGAGCCCGACGAACTGTGGATCCGGCCAGCCGGTGGCACGGAATGGATGGAGGTGCCGCTCAACGGCGCCTGGTTCCCAGACGCTTTTGCCAATCGCATGGCCAACCTGCAACGCTTCGTTAGTGGCGAGGACGAGCAGCTGATCGGCGCAGTCGACGACGCCTGGCAGACGATGGCGCTGGTCGAGGCCGCCTACCAATCCAGCGCGCGGCCTGCAACCGCGATCGCGCCACTTCCCGGACGTTGACGATGTTGGAACAGACAATCCATTTCGAAGACTATGAACTCGGCCATGTCAGGTTGAGCACAGGCCGTACGATCACCGAGACCGACTTCGTGGTCCATGCCGGGCATACGGGCGACTTCTTCCCGCACCACATGGACGCGGAATTCGCCAAAACCTTGCCCGGCGGCCAGCGGATCGCCCATGGCACCATGATCTTTTCCATCGGCGTCGGCCTGACGGCGTCGCTGATCAATCCCGTCGCCTTTTCTTATGGCTATGATCGGTTACGGTTCGTGCGTCCGGTTCATATCGGCGACACCATCCGCACCCGCGTGACGATCTCCGCCAAGGAGGACGATCCGAAGCGGCCGAAGGCGGGACGTGTCGTCGAACGGTGCGAAGTTATCAACCAGCGTGGCGAGGTCGTCCTCGCCGCCGATCATATCCTGGTCGTCGAACGCAAAGCATGAGGGGTCAACAATGACAACGGGTCTTTCGGGTAAGGTCGTCCTTATCACCGCCGCAGCCCAGGGCATCGGCCGCGCCACCGCGCTTGCCTTTGCCAAGGCCGGCGCCAAGGTGCATGCCACCGACATCAACACCGAGGCACTCGCAGCGCTGGCCGCAGAAGCCTCTGTTGAAACCCATCGGCTCGACGTTCTCGACCCAGGCGCTGTCGAGGCGCTGGTTGCCAAGATCGGTCAGGTCGACGTGCTCTTCAATTGCGCCGGTTTCGTGCATGCCGGCTCGATCCTCGACATGAAGGATGCCGACCTTGAATTCGCCTTCGACCTCAACGTCAAGGCGATGATCCGCACCATCCGGGCCGTGTTGCCGGGCATGCTTTCGCGCAAGGACGGCTCGATCATCAACATGGCTTCGGTTGCGTCCAGCATCAAGGGCGTGCCGAACCGCTTTGCCTATGGCGTGACCAAGGCGGCCGTCATCGGCCTGACCAAATCCGTTGCCGCCGACTATGTCGCCGACGGCATCCGCTGCAATGCCATCTGCCCTGGTACGGTCGAAAGCCCATCGCTGCAGGATCGCATGCGGGCACAGGGCGATTACGACGCGGCGCGGGCCGCCTTCATCGCCCGTCAGCCGATGGGCCGGATCGGCACGCCGGAAGAGATCGCCGATCTCGCCCTTTACCTCGCCAGCGCGACCTATACCTCCGGGCAGGCCTATGCCATCGATGGCGGCTGGACCATCTGAGCACTCAAATCAGGGATATGACACCATGAAACTTCTTCGTTATGGCGAACCGGGACAGGAAAAGCCTGGAATCATCGACTCGAACGGCACGCTTCGCGATCTTTCCAGCCATGTCGCCGACTTCTCCGGTGCAGCGCTTGACCCCGACGCGCTTGCAGCGCTGGCCAAGCTCGATCTTGCCGGCCTTCCGGCCGTAGCCGGCAGCCCCCGCCTCGGCCCTTGCGTCGCGGGCACCGGCAAATTCGTCTGCATCGGCCTCAACTATTCCGACCATGCAGCCGAAACGGGTGCGACCGTTCCCTCCGAGCCGATCATTTTCATGAAGGCAACGTCGGCCATCGTCGGTCCGAACGATGACCTCGTCATTCCGCGCGGCTCCGAGAAGACCGACTGGGAAGTCGAACTCGGCGTCGTCATCGGCCGCAAGGCGAAGTATGTCAGCGAAGCCGAAGCCCTCGACTATGTCGCCGGCTATTGCACGGTCCACGACGTGTCTGAGCGCGCGTTCCAGATCGAGCGCCAGGGACAGTGGACCAAGGGCAAGTCCTGCGACACCTTCGGCCCGACCGGCCCATGGCTGGTGACGAAGGAGGAAATCCCGGATCCGCAGAACCTGCCGATGTGGCTCAAGGTCAACGGCGAGACGATGCAGAACGGCTCATCCAAGACCATGGTCTATGGTGTCGCATATCTCGTCTCCTACCTGTCGCAGTTCATGTCGCTGCAGCCGGGCGACATCATTTCGACCGGTACGCCGCCGGGTGTCGGCATGGGCATGAAGCCGCCGCGTTACCTCAAGGCCGGCGATGTCGTCGAACTCGGCATCGAAGGTCTCGGCACCCAGAAGCAGTCCGTACGCGCGGACGACTGATCTATTCTCATTGGAGCAAACATGACCCGCATCACCGATCTGCGCGTCTTCGATCTGCGCTTTCCCACATCGCAGAGCCTCGACGGTTCCGATGCCATGAACCCGGACCCTGACTATTCCGCGGCCTATGTCATCCTCGACACCGATAGCCCCGGATTGGCGGGCCATGGCCTGACGTTCACGATCGGGCGGGGCAACGACATCTGCTGCATGGCGATCAAAGCCATGCAGCATCTCGTCGTCGGCAGCGATACGGCGGAGATACTCGCCAATCCAGGCCGCTTTTGGCGACATCTGACCAGCGACAGCCAGCTGCGCTGGATCGGCCCGGAGAAGGGGGCCATTCATCTGGCCACCGGTGCCATCGTCAACGCGATCTGGGATCTGCTCGCCAAGGAAGCCGGCAAGCCGGTCTGGCAACTCGTCGCCGACATGTCGCCGGAGGAGATCGCCGACATCGTCGACTACCGTTACATGACCGATGTGCTGACCCGCGACGAAGCCGTGGCGATCCTGAAGCGTGCCGAAGCCGGCAAGGCGGAGCGTATCGCGACGCTGAAGAGCGAAGGTTACGCCTGCTATACGACGTCTGCCGGTTGGCTCGGCTATGACGACGACAAGCTTCGCCGGCTGGCGCAGGAGGCAATCGACCAGGGCTTCAATCACGTCAAGATGAAGGTCGGGCGTGATCTCGCCGACGACATCAGGCGTTTGACCATTGCCCGCGAAGTCATCGGCCCGGATCGCTACCTGATGATCGATGCCAACCAGGTCTGGGAGGTCGGTGAAGCCATCGACTGGGTCAAGCAACTGGCCTTTGCCAAGCCGTTCTTCATTGAGGAACCGACAAGTCCCGATGATGTCGCAGGCCACCGCAAGATCCGCGAGGCGATCGGTCCGGTGAAAGTTGCGACCGGAGAGATGTGCCAGAACCGGATCATGTTCAAGCAGTTCATCGCCGAAGGCGCGATCGACGTGGTGCAGATCGATTCCTGCCGCATGGGCGGCCTGAACGAAGTGCTGGCGGTTCTGCTGGTGGCGGCGAAGTATGAGCTTCCGGTCTGGCCGCATGCCGGCGGGGTAGGGCTCTGCGAATACGTCCAGCATCTGTCGATGATCGACTACATCGCCGTGTCGGGGACGAAGGATGGCCGGGTGATCGAGTATGTCGACCATTTGCACGAGCACTTCCTCGAGCCGTGCATCATCCACAACGCCGCCTACATGCCGCCGGAACGTCCAGGCTTTTCGATCGAGATGAAGCCGCAGTCCATCAAGGATTACACGTTCAAGGGCTAGTAGCGCCGATTATCCCTGAGAGGGTATTCATATATAAGTTGTGAATTCAAACGCGTTGCTTGAAGCCGCTGCAGGATCTCTGCGGCGGCTTTTGCTTTTTCCGCCAACGGGACGCGGAATGGGGCTCTCGCCTTCGAACAGCCGCGGCACCGAGACATTCCACTTGACGCTTGTGACTCATTCGTAAATAACTTATTCATTCGCTTATGAATGAATTCCGGAGGGGAGTCCGGAACAGGAGGATCCAATGAAGAAGTTCGTGCTCGCGGCTGCCATCGCCGCTCTGTCCTATTGCGGTAGCGCCAATGCGCAGGAATACAGCCTGCGTTTTTCGACCTCGCAGGTGAATCCCAACGAGCCGATCGTCAAGGCGATGAAGACCTTCTCCGAGCGCGTCGAGAAGCGTTCTGACGGCCGAATCGCGATTACCGTGATGACCGGCGACCAGCTCGGCGCGCAGAAGAAGGTCAATGAGATGGTGATGAGCGGCGCCAGCCTGCTCAGCGCCACCGACTACGGCCAGCTCGGTCAGTTCGTGCCCGATATGTCGATCCTGGCCGGCCCCTACGTCTATCCGAGTCTTGAGGCCACGGACCGGCTGTTTGCATCGGACCTCTACAAGGAACTGTCGGGCAAGCTCGAGGCGCAGGGCATCAAGATCATCATGCCCAACGGCCTCTTCGGCTACCGCCACATCATCTCCAACAAGCCCGTCCGCACCCCGGCCGATCTTGCCGGCGTGACGATCCGCGTGCCGTCCTCGCCGATCATGATGGCGACCTTCGGCAGCTACGGCGCACGCCCGACGGAACTTCCCTGGGGCGATGTCTACAACGCGCTGCAGACCGGCGTCGTCGATGCCGCTGAAGGGCCATTCGGTTCGATCGCCGGTGCGAAGCTGAACGAGACCCGCAAGGTCGTCTCCAAGACCGGCCACCAGATCATGTTCACCGCCTGGGTCGCATCCAGCCAGTTCTTCAACAGCCTGCCGGAAGATCTGCAGAATATCCTTCTGGAGGAGGGGCAGACGATCGCCAAGGAACTGACTGAGATGACGCTCGAAACCGACGACGCCTATGCCAAGCAGCTTGCCGACTCCGGTGTCGAGATCGTTACAGACGTCGACGTTCCGGCTTTCGTCGAGGCATCGCGCGTCGCCTACGACAAGGTGCCGAACATTACCCCGGGCATCTACGATCGCGTTCAGAAGGCGATGGCCGAGTAGGCGGACACGCTCCCGCCGCCAACCCGGCGTCGGCTCGACGGTCGACGCCAGATCGGCAGATTTTCTCGCAGGGAATGTGAGATTGGCACAGCCGAACTGAAAATGGGTGGCGCAACACGCCACCCATATCCTTCTCTTCAAATGACCGAGGCCGCTATGGAAACCTCACACCTTCAAGAAGAGACAATACCTCTTCTCAGTTTTCGCCGCGCCGACGAGGCGATCGGCGTTGTCGCGCTCATCGTCATCGTCTTTTCGATCCTCTGGGGTGTCGTCAGTCGCTATATCTTCCCGCAGCCGGCCGCCTGGACCTACGAACTGGCGATCATGGCCTTTGCCTATCTGGTGTTTTTCGGCGCCGTTGCCGGTGTTCGGTTGGGGACGCATGCGGCGATCGATGTGCTGGTCACGGCCTTCCCCGCGAGCTGGCAGAAGGCGATTGCCTGGTTCAATTACCTGTTGCTCGCCGTCTTCTTCCTGGTGATGACGGTGCTGTTTGCCTGGCAGGCATGGACGTCGCGCCAGGTCCACACCATCGCGCTCGACCTGTCGCGCAGCCTCTCCTATGGCCCGCTCGCCCTCGCGTCCGCCGGCATGTTCGTTCAGCACCTGATCGTCGAAAGACCGTGGACTGCGCGGGTGCATCGCAATGTGGAATCGCTGATATGACCTTCTTTCATCTTGCCGGTCCGTCGCTATTGGTCGTCGTGCTCTTCCTTTTGTCCACCCCGATCACCTGGGCGATGGCGATTGGAGCGTTGGCGTTCTTCCTCATCAACATGGACATGATCCCGCTTGCCAATTTCGCCCAGGAAATGGCCGAAGGTAGCCAGTCCGTGTCGCTGCTGGCGCTGCCGCTGTTCGTACTCGCCGGCTGCATCATGAACGCCTCGGGCATCACCCGCCGGCTGCTCAACCTTGCTGACGTCCTCGTCGGCCATATGACCGGCGCGCTTGCCCAGATGTGCACGGTTCTCGGCACGCTGCTTGGCGGCCTGACTGCATCCGCCAACGCCGATGCGGCGATGCTTGCCAAGACGCTGGGCGTCGAAATGTCGGAGAGGGGATATAGCCGCGCCTTCGCCGCCGTCATCACGTCGTCGGCCGCCATCATCACCAGCCTGATCCCGCCGTCGATCGGTCTTATCGTCTATGGCTTCCTTGCCGAAACCTCGATCGGCCGGCTGTTTGCGGCTGGCGTCGTGCCCGGCCTTGTGCTTGCCGGCGGCCTGATGATCACCACCTACTTCATTGCCAAGAAGCGTGGCTACAAGCCGCTGCGCAAGGAGCGGGCGACCCGCGCCGAAGCGATGAAGGCGCTGATCGACGGTCTCTGGGCGCTGTCGATACCCATCGTCATCTTCGCCGGAACTCGCTATGGGCTGTTCACCACCACCGAAGCCGGTGCGGTCGTCGTCGTCTACGTGCTGTTCGTTGCCGTCTTCGGCTACCGCGAGTTCACCATCCGCCAGATCCCGGAAGTGCTCGCCGAGTCGGTGCGCGACTCAGCTGTCGTCATGATCATGATCTGCGCGGCCGCCGCCTTCGGCTTCTATCTCGCCTGGGAACAGGTGCCGCAGGCGATGTCCGGCTGGCTGGGTGCAGCAACCGACAACCCGCTGTTGATGTTGTTGCTGATCAACGTGCTGTTGATCGTCATCGGCACGGCGATCGAAGGGTCGGCAGCGCTGATCATACTCACGCCGATGCTGATCCCGATCATCGACGGCGTCGGTATCGATCGCGTGCATTTCGGGGTCGTCTTTATCACCAACCTGACCATTGCCGGCATTACGCCGCCGGTCGGTGGGCTGATGTACATCTCGTCGATGGTGCTGAAGGTTCCGATGATGGCCTATGCACGCGAAGTGCTGCCCTATCTCGCGATGATGATGGTGCTGTTGCTGATGCTCAGCATGTTCCCGCAGCTTTCGCTCTGGCTGCCGAACCTCGTCTACGGGACCGCGGCTGTTCAATAGGTCAGCGCCGGTCGCGGTGGAGAACCGCGACCGGCAAACGCTTGCCGTTTACCCCGCCTGCGGCACCAGGTTTGCCGGTGCGCGCTGACCGATGGTCAGGACCAGCAGTGCGGCGACGATGCACAGCAAGCCGGCGGCAATAAGCGCTGGCGTATAGGTCTCGAGCGACGTCCTGCTCGCGCCGGCGAGGAATGCGGCGCTCGCCGCGCCGAGCTGGTGTCCGGTAAACACCCAGCCGAAGACCAGCGCCGCCCGCTCTGCACCAAAGCGTTCCGCCGAAAGCTTCACGGTCGGCGGGACGGTCGCGACCCAGTCGAGGCCATAGAAGATGGCGAAGATCGACAGCGTGTAGAGGTTGAAGCCGCTGAAGGGAAGGAACAGCAGCGACAGGCCGCGAAGGCCGTAGAACCAGAAGAGCAGCCAACGATTGTCATAACGGTCGGAAAGCCAGCCGGAAAAGACCGTACCGACGAGGTCGAATACGCCGATCAGCGCCAGGAAACCGGCCGCACCGACGGCAGCGATGCCTACATCGCCGCAGATCGACACCCAATGCATCTGGATCAGGCCATTGGTACTGAAGCCACAGACGAAGAAGGTCGCAAACAGCACCCAGAACGTGTTTGAACGGGACGCTTCCTGCAGCGCCTTCAATGGCGAAAGTAACAGGGTGCGCAGATTATGCTTCTGTGCTGGAGCCGGCACGATCGCCCGGCCGCCATAGGGCGCCAAGCCGACGTCAGCAGGCCGATCCTGCATGAACAGGAGCACGAGGAGGAAGGCAAAGGACAGGACCGCGATGACGACGGTGAGGGCGGTGCGCCAGCCTATCGCCTCGGTGAGAGAGGCGAGGAGGGGCAGGAACACCAACTGCCCGGTGGCATTGCTGGCCGTCATCAGGCCGACAACGAGGCCGCGCCTTTTGTCGAACCAGCGCGTGGCGACGGTGGCACCGAGCACTAGCGCGGTCATGCCCGTGCCGACGCCGAGAACGACACCCCAAAGCGCTACCATCTGCCACAACTGCGTCATGAAGAACGACGCAATGATGCCGGTAACGATGAGAACCAGCGCCGCGGACACGACCTTCCTGACGCCGAAGTGGTTCATGAAGGCTGCCGCGAACGGCCCAAGCAGACCGAAGAGCACGAGGCGAATGGCGAGCGCAAACGATATCTCGGCAGTCGACCATCCGAACTCTGTTTCGAGTGGCTTGATCAGAACGCCCGCGGACCCCATTGCACCGGCCGTCGCCAGCATGACGAGGAATGTAACGGCCGCGACAGCCCAGCCATAATGGATGTCGCGTTTGGCGAGATACCGCGCAAGCACCGGTCCGAACATCGGCCATTTCCTTCCATCGATCGATTGTGTTGATTTGACTAGAGAGCCTGCAGCAGGGCCGTCAGTTGGGCCGACGCTTCATCCCCGAGCTTGGCTTCGATTGCCGTCTGAACGCCGTCCCAGAGAGGAGCCCCGTCACGCAGGACCTGCCGCCCCTTGGCGGACAATTCGACAGCAGATTCCCTTTGATCCTGCCCGCTCACCATTACGACCAGCTCCATTTTTTCAAGGACCTTGACGTTCCGGCTGACCGTCGAACGGTCGAGTTCCGTGCGCTGGCCGAGATCCGTCAGAGAGATGGGCTCGGCCCGCTGGATATTTCGCAGCAGACTGAACTGCGCGAGATTGACGCCAATAGGCGCAAGCGCGTCGTCATAGAGCGACGTCACTCGTCTCGAGGCTTTGCGCAGGAGGATGCAATAACAATAGGACATATTGCGTGTATATGCACGCAATATTCTGACGTCAAGCCCTGCGTGCGATGGCACGCCCAAGGGTGCGGCAACGGCCGGTCAATCAGACAATCACCCGATGAATCGTGACCGCCCTTTCAAGGATTGCGCAGCCCGACCGGCTGCGGCTAAGACCTCGTCTTGAAAAGAGCCCTTCGAGCGGGCAGGGCGAAGCCAACCCTTCACCAGAGACAATCAGCAAACGCATTGGAGCCGGATCATGAGAACCGCCTTGCAACGGAAGATATTGGAAGTTTGCGATCGGAAGATCGCTGAAAAAGGGCCGGGCGTCGGCCTCTCGTTCTACGCCTTCTTTGCCAACAAAAACGAAGACCCAGAGCTTTTGATGGAGGCGGCCGAATGGTGGATCAGGACCCATCGGCTCGACCATTTCGAGAAAGCCGTGAAGATCCGCGCGATGGTCGCCGCTTTGGGCGAGCAGACGCCGATCCGATAAAGGCGAACCGCGGGCGTTCTTTCGAGCACCCGCGGCTTAGCTGATTGTCACTGAAATGGATTGGCTGCCCTCTTGGGCAGCCTCCGGGCGTATCGCCTCGTCTTGACGGAGGTCGCTTTGCCGAGACTTACTCGGCCGGTATCGCCTCCCCGCGCGTCTTGACCAGGCTCCAGATCACGCCGCTTGCGATGATCGCAAAGGTGATGCCAAGCGACAGCGCCGCCGGGAATTTCTCCAGGCCCAGCAGATCGGCAACGAAGATCTTCGAACCGATGAAGATCAGAACCACGGCCAGAGCCGGCTTCAGATAGCGGAAGCGGTGGATCATCGCTGCCAGTGCGAAGTAGAGCGCCCGCAGGCCGAGAATGGCGAAGATGTTGGACGTATAGACCAGGAACGGATCGGTGGTGATGGCGAAGATCGCCGGTACCGAATCGACGGCGAAGATAACGTCAGCCACTTCGATAAGCACGAGGGCCATGAACAGTGGCGTGATGAACCAGATCAGCTTGCCGCTCTTCGGATCTGCCCGCTTGACGAAGAAATGTTCGCCGTGATGGGTCTCCGTTACATTGAAACGGTTCCGCATGAAGCGCACCAACGCGTTGTTGGAGATGTCGGGCTCGGCTTCTTTCATGAACAGCATCTTCAAGCCGGTAACGACGAGGAAGGCAGCGAAGATGTAGAGTAGCCACGAGAATTCAGCGACAAGCGTCGCACCGACGCCGATCATGATGGCGCGCAGGACGATGACGCCGAGGATGCCCCAGAACAGCACCCGATGCTGGTAGAGACGCGGGACGGCAAAGAATGAGAAAATGAGGGCGATGACGAACACGTTGTCGAGCGCGAGCGTCTTTTCGACGACGAAGCCGGTCATGTAGGCAAGGCCGGCGTCGGCGCCCAGATACCACCAGACCCAGCCGCCGAAAGCGAGGCCAAGCGAGATGTAGAGCGCTGAGAGCTTGATGCTCTCGCCGACCTCGATTTCCTTGTTTTCCTTGTGCAGCACGCCCAGGTCGAAGGACAGGATAGCGATGACCAGCGTGATGAAGCTGAGCCAAATCAAGATTGGCTTACCCAGCCAATCGATAAACAAAAGGGAAGTATCCACGGAATAGAGCTCCGCCGGCGCAGATGTCGGATAAGGTCCGACATCGCAAGAGCGCCGGAAGCTCTCGCCAGAGGGGCCCGGACCAGCGGGTTGCTGGATAGTTGGGAGGGCGCCGGCCGGCCTTCAAGTGTCTGACACCGCTTTTTTGATACACGCGTCGACGGCATCCTCCGACATCGCCGGTCACTCTGCCATCATCAACCACATCCAATTCTTGAGGCGTTTGACGCAGGTGCCATGGAGCGCATTCGCAAACGGCACCCCTCACATTGGTTGCCGTATCCGGAGGCGATCCGAAGGCGCATTTTTCGACGGTGTCAAACCGATCAGCGGTTTAGAGGGGTGTTTTGCCGCAAGCCATCCCGACGCGAACGGGTGCCACAGCAATCCTTGAATTTTATGCCGGAGCCGCAAGGGCAGGGATCATTGCTGCGGCGTTGCAATCGGCCGATCAATGGCAACATAACTGCGGATGGCAGCCACGCTGCGGCAAACGCCGCAAGTTTGGCGGAGATTCCCGGCACGACGAGACGCCGCCCCGACTTGAACCCGCGCCAAGCGCGCTCGGCGACATAGTCGGCATCAAGCTTCGGCAGGACCTTGAAAAGCGGCACGCGATCGGCGCCGGATCGCTGCAGGAATTCGGTCGATACCGGACCGGGAGCAACGCATGTCACCGTGACGCCGGTACGGCGTAATTCCTGGTGAAGGGCCTCGGAAAAGGAGCGCACGTAGCTCTTGCTTGCGTAGTAAAGCGCCATGTTAGGGCCGGGCATGAAGCCGGCAATGGAGCCTAGGTTGAGGACGCCGCCGCGACCGCGCGCCACCATCCCCGGCAGGAAATGAAGAGACAAGTCGGTAAGCGCGCGGATGTTGAGGTCGATGATCCCCAACTGATCCTGGACGGGGAGTGTCGTTGCCGCCCCCCGCAAACCGTAGCCGGCACTGTTGACCAGGACGTCGCAGCAAAGGTTGTTTGCCGTGAGGAAATCCCCCAGGCGCGCCGCCGCATCGGCCGAGAACAGGTCGAGGTCCAGCACGAATGCTTCGCCGCCGGCCTCCCCAATCTCGCTCGCCACTGCGACCAGATCGTCGTGGGATCTCGCGACAAGTACGACGGGTGCTTTTTCTCGCGCGGCAACTTTGGCGATCGCCCGACCAATACCGCGCGAGGCTCCAATGACCACGACCGCCGGTCGCAATTCGGCCTGTACCATCATGTGGTCTTCCGCGACAGCAAGGGCGTGCGAACGGCTTCGTCTTGAGAAAGACCCAACACTTCCTGGGCAACATCACCGTTCAGGATCGCTTCGAAGCGCTCCAGCGCGCGCGCGACGTTGGCACCATCCATGACCCTGTGATCGTAGTGGATGCGTACGGTGACCGTGCCGTCCGCGGCGATGGGGCCGTAATTGAAGAGGGTGGTGAGGGGGGTCAGGGGATTGAGCGATTCCGCCCCGAGGCCCGAATAGACCGACAGTTGGAAGGTGCCGAAGTAGTGGGCGCGCCGCGCGCCGAGATTGAGTCCCAGCCACATGAGCAGCCAACGGAATGGGCCCGGCATGCGGGCAATCTTCAGCGCGCGCCGAAACTCCTTTATCTCCGCCACCGGGCGCGACCGCGCCGCATCGATCAGGGCGGCCAGTTCAGGGATCGGGAGGCGCTCCGGAGACTTGATCTTGCTGAGCAGGACCACCCGCTCGCCGTCATGCTCGCGTTCATGCGCAATGGACGCCACGCTTTCCGGGTATTCATAAAGCTGAGGTCGGGGGAGCTTGACGTATGCACGCCGGAATTCCGGCGTCTCCCGACAAAGAAGCGCGTATCCCTTCAAGAACAGCACGGTCCAAGACGGCCTGCTGGTCTGGGCGATTCTCGCCCTTTGCAGCGGGTCGAGGTTCATTTGCCGCTGAACGGTAACGCGCGGCACCCCGATCGAAAACCGCATCAGGTCGCAGACAAGGCGCCGTGGCACCGAAAGCTTGATGGCTCGGCCTCGCATCATGTCACCTTTAATAGAGATACGGGACGATTCGCTTGGTCCGCTGCATGTAGTCACGGTACTGCGGCCCGAAAATCTCCAGCATCATACGCTCTTCCTTGTCCACCCTTAGAAAAAAAAGCACCGCGAACCCGAGCAAGCCCGCCAGCCCTGCCACCCAATTGGACAGCAGAAAGGCCTGACCGAGACCCATCAGCATGAAGGACGTATACATCGGGTGGCGAACAAAGGCGTACGGTCCGCCGGAGATCAGCTCGTGCTTGTCACGAATCTCCAACGTGATCGACCAGTTCCGACCGAGCTCCTTATGTGTCCGGCGAAAAACCCACAGGGCAAAGAAAAAAATGACTGCGCCTAGCACGATGGCCCACGGACGGGCCGAATAGTCGGCGGAACCCGGCATTCCGGTGGCAACGTAGAAAGCTGGGATGATCGCCAGGCCAAGGAGGCCGGACGCAAGCCCGAACATGTCAACCGGCGAGCGGCGGGTGCTGACGACCTGCACGCGCTTTGCCCGGCGTTCGAACGGCACACGAATAAAGTACCAGGCGATGATGCCGACTACCCACACGATTTTGCCCAGAGCGGCGATCGATATGATCACTTCAAGTCACCGAAGCCTTTCTGCGATATACGATCGATTGGGCGCGAAACGCCGGACCGATCGCCTTTAGCCCGCGTTCATCTGCCGGAGTTTTGTAACGAACTGCTGCGGCCTTAGCCAGATGCTGGGCGTCTGATATCCCATGGAACGTGCGATATCTGCGACGAACGCATTGCAGTTGTAAACCGACGCCTGCCAGAGGCGCGATTTGGCTTTAAGCTGCCTGATGTAGGCAACGGTCTTGTTGTATTCCGCTTCGGTCAGCATGACGCGCCAGCTTGCTGACCTGTATGCCTCCTCAAGATCACCGTCGCTGGCACCGGTTTCGGCCGGTACGGGCAAAAAGTGACCGAGGACATAGGGAGTTGTGCTGGTACCGGCCGGTGCAAGACCCGCGACTTCGGGATCAATCATCGCACCCGCCTTATCCGTGCGCCCGAAAATCACATAGGTATGGCCGTAGCTTAGGGCGTATCGGGATCTGAATTCGATAAAGTAACCGGCTTCCCGGGCAACGCCTGCGCTCACGGCAGGTGCGCCACTGGTACTCGAGACAAAACGCGGTTCGGGTTTTTTATCAGTTGATTCGCAGGCAGCCGTCGCAAACGCGAGCATTGCCACGAGTGTTAGTCGGCCAATCATATGCGGCATCACTGTGGAATATCTCCTGAACTCCGATGAGCACAGCCCGGCGAGCCTTGCAGCTTTACGGCCGGTTGGGATGACGTGGGGAGGGCGCTAGCCCTCCCCACCCATCAGAAGTTCAAATTACTTATAGACTGGTGCCGGTTCGGCCGACTCGACCGGCGGCGGGGCTTTACCCTTGCCTTTACCGATAGTATCGCAGCCGCTCAGGCCGACGACGGAAAGCAAGGTAACGATCATGATTAGATTTCTGCTCATCAAGAAGTCCTCTCCTCTATGCGGAATGGGAATCAAAGGCAACGCTTATATTAATAGGGCGTTCTTCGCTCTCGCCTAGTGCAAAAAGAACACAATTTGCGTCGGCGAGCATAAAAGCTTGATCAGATGACCAGAACCTTGGCCCCAACGGGAGTTCGGTTGTACAGATCGACGATATCCTCATTGGTCAAGCGGACGCATCCGCTCGATACTGCCTGGCCTATCGTCCAGGGCTCGTTTGTTCCATGCAGCCGGAACATGGTATCCTGCCCGCCGCGATAGAGATAAAGAGCGGCTGCGCCAAGTGGATTATGGTTCCCACCGCTGACGCCTCCGGCATATTGCCGTAAATGCGGCTTGCGCTCCATCATGCTTTCGGTCGGCGTCCAGGACGGCCATTCGGCCTTGCGCCCGATTGACGCCGGGCCCTTGAGCGTGCGTCCATCTTCGCCGACAGCGACGCCGTAGCGGATGGCCCGACCACCGCCTTCAACCAGGTATAGGTAGCGTTCCGTGGTGTCGACGACGATCGTCCCAGGGGGCTCACCTCCGTCATAAGCCACATCTCGACGCCGATAGCGGGAAGACGGGCCACCTCCGAAGGCAGAAAAGATGGGCTCGCCCAATCGTTGTGCCGTTGATGTGCATCCAGATGCCGTTAAAGCCAAACTGCCGAGCAGGATCGCCCGCCGGGTAACGCGGTTACTGTTCATATCCACCTACGAGTAATCGGTGAGCACTGTTTCGTCTTTAACACTCAAGCGTTCGTTGGCCAAGTCGCTATTCTTCGCTTTTCCGAGGAGAAAACTAGTAGTGCAGGAAGAGTAAAGACCATTGCACTTCGCGTTTCGCAGGTGCAGGCTGACAAAGCACGCCACAATTGATGAAACTGCTTGCAGCTTGCGTCCGTCCCTGGTCGATTGGGCTCTTGAATAAGGATACACAGAATGGAGCTTGGCTTCGCCGGCAAAGTCGCGCTTGTAACCGGCGCAGGGTCTGGGATAGGTGCCGCGGTTGCCCGCCAGCTTGGCGCAGAAAGGGCGAAAGTCGTCGTAGCGGATATCAATCCCGATGCGGCGCAAGCGGTCGCCAACGAGATCTGTTCCTCTGGCGGGACGGCCTTCCCCGTGGAGGTCGATGTCGCCAAAGCCGGCGACGTGGCGAAGCTGGTCGAAACCGTTGTCCAGACACACGGGGGGCTGCATCTGGCGGTCAACAATGCCGGAATCGACGGCATTCGAAGGGCGACGGCTGATTACCCGGTAGACGAGTGGGAAAGGTTGATCAGCGTCAATCTCAACGGCGTGTTCTATTGCATGAAGTACGAGATCGCCGCCATGGCGGCGCAGGGTGGTGGATCCATCGTCAACATGTCGTCGATTCTGGGCTCCGTCGGCCTGCCGACCGCATCGGCATACACCGCAGCCAAGCACGGGGTTGTCGGCCTGACGAAGGTCGCCGCGATCGAGTATGCAAAAAGGGGCGTACGAATCAATGCGGTCGGGCCTGGCATGATCGAAACGCCACTGCTATCCGAGCAGTCCGAGTTGACAAGCAACCGACGCTTGGAGGCGCTTCAGCCCATGGGCCGACGCGGCACGCCGGACGAAGTTGCAGCTCTTGTGTGTTTTCTCCTGTCCGAACGAGCGAGCTTCATCTCCGGTAGCTACCATCTGGTGGATGGCGCCTACACCGCGCATTAGACCAGGCGCCTCGGCAACCCATCCCGCTTATACGCTGATCGGCGTTCCAACTGGTCGAACGACGATGGCCGCTAAAGCGCGTCGCGATCTCTCGGATTCGCTTGCTGCGCTCTAAGCTCTTGTTTTTGCGCATGTCTTCATCGCAAAACCGCTGTGCACTTTTGCGCGACATGCTCTAGCGCGGTGCAAGAGCCGCGCAAAGCGCTGCCGCAAGCATCAGACCGCCGGCGGCAACAGGGAGAGCAAAAAAGCTCGCCGCAGAATAGAGGTTGCCAAAGGCAAGTGTGCCGGCGAACAGGGCAAGATAGGTGACGCCACTGTTTAGTCCCATGATGGCGCCGCGCCGGGTGGGGCTGAGCGCCGTCAGCCGCATGATGAGCACATTGAGTCCGAGGTGGTTGGCAAGTCCCCAGAAGAAGACGACCGCCAGCATGGCTTTGTAGGAACCGCTGGCTGCTGCCATCGCAACGTAGACTGCGGCGACAACGAGAAAAATGAGCGGCAGTAATTTTCCGGCACCGAGGCGATCGATCAGACGGTCGAGGAAGGCGGCACTTCCAAAACCGACTCCATAGAAGGCCGCGATGAAGCCGTTGGCGCTGAGGGGCAGTTCCAAGGCGGCATGGAGATGATCGCCGATATAGGCATAGACGCCATAGAAGGCGGCCATGAAAGCGGCGCAGGCGGAAAGAAGCGGCACGGCCCCACGAACGCCGAGCGCCGTCAACGGCGACGAAGCCGCCGCTTGAGGCGCATCCCGGACGACAGCCATCCGCACCGCAGCACATACGATAAGGGCGGCCGCGGCGACGACAAGGAAGGTCACGCGCCAGCCGGCGAAATCGGCAATAGCCGCCGACAACGGCACACCTGCGACCATGCTCAGCGTCCAGCCCGTCAACACCAGGCCGATGGTCTCGCTCTCGCGTCCCGCCGGCGCGACAATGGCTGCCAGCGTGTAGATAGCCGGCAGCGCGATGCCGGCGGCAATCCCCACCAGCAGCTGGGCTGTCACAAGGAAGGGGAGCGCCGGTGCGGCCGCGCTGGCGCCAAGCCCGATCACAAGCAGAAGCAATGCGAGCACAAGCATTCGGCTCGGGCCGTAGCGATCAATGAAACGTCCAAGGAAGATGGCGCTCGCCGCCGTACCGAGACCGAAAACCGCCGATGCCGTCATGACGGCCGGAGCGCCCACGTCAAGACTGCGTGCAACTTCTGGCGCAATCGGCCCCAGCGCCAGCGAGTTCGACCCGATGACGCCGATGCAGGTCGTTAACACGAAGGCAAACGGAGGGATGCGGGAGCGCTCGACAGGTTTAGTGGAAATATGTTGATCTGTATTCGTCATATAGCGATAATTGCAGAATGTCATTCTGCCACAAGAGGGAACATCAGAATGGACCAAAATACAGAAGAGGTTCGGCGCAAGCGTCATCCCGAACGTGATCTGGATGCGATGGACCGAAAGCTATTAGGCGCCTTGGTCGAGGACGCGACCATGAGCTACGCCGAACTCGGGGACCGTGTCGGACTATCGCCACCGGCCGCGCACGAGCGGGTCAAGCGCCTGAGGCGCTCTGGCGCAATTCGTCGCGTGGCGGCGCTCATCGATCCCGAGGCCGTCGGCAAGACGCTGCTTGCCTTCGTTCATGTCGACACCACCGGCTGGGGCAAGACGCCAGCATTGCTTGCTATTGAAGAACATCCCGAAGTGGAGGAGGTGCATTCGGTGGCGGGGGACACCTGCATGCTCCTCAAGGTGCGCACGGAGAGCACGCATGCGCTGGAAGGACTGCTGGCGCGCCTGTATGACACGCCTGGCGTCAAGGCGACCCGGAGCTATGTCGTGCTTTCGACCTATCTGGAACGGCCGGTGCAGCCGGGCGTGACGAGCGAATGGCCGGCGCTTGCCAAGAACGTCGAATTCGGCACCGCTGCGTTCAACGACCATCGCGGACGCGGCAGATGAGGCTATTCGACCTTGGCGCCCGCAAACGGTGCGCTTTGGACATTAGATATCCGCAGCGTACCGGCTCGCCAACAAAGGCGGCGGCCGACGATCGCATTGCAGTTAAGAGCCAGTCGCGTAGCAAGGTTTCTGCAAGGCGACCGGGCCGCACTGGCGTTTTCGGTGCTCGGTGAAAGCCACAAAGCTGCCGTTCAATGGTCAGCAAATTGCCCTGACGCTGCCCCACCTGGCCCTTTCGAGGGTTTCATTGTCCAGACCACGCCCCGCATTCATCCGGTTTGGGGGCGAATGAGCAAGGCGCTGTATTGCTGCCTGGCACGTTATAGAGGAATGGACATGATCAATCGTTACGCACTCATTGCATCGCTGACCGCCACACTCGTCAGTTTCACGGCCTTCAGTCCGGCGTCCGCCTTGGAAATGGCCCAGGCACAAGAGACGCAGCCAACCCAGGGCCAGGCCGGCAAGGGCACGGATGCCGCCATCAGCGATCAGAAGATCCAGGCATTTGCAGTCGCTTACCTTCAGGTCGACAAGGTCCGGCAGGCGTATTCCGCGAAGATAGAAGCAACAACGGACGCAGCGGCAAAGGAGAAGCTGCAGACTGAAGCCAGCAAGCAGATGGTGGAGGCTGTGGAATCCTCGTCCGCTATTTCGGTGGAGGAATACTCTTCTATCCTGACAGCCGCCCAAAACGACCCGGCTCTGGCCAAGAAGGTTCAGGAAAAAATTCAAACCACGCCCCCAGCCCAACAGTAAGCTGAGCGCGCCGGGCGTAAGATCGCGTGAGATTGCCGCTGCTGCGAACCGTCGAAATTCGGTCTTGCTGCCTATGGGCAAAAGATGTCAGTGCCCGCCGGTCGGCGGGGACTGCCGTCCGTCGATCCGGCAAGCGGCGATTGGCAAGGAACAGGTCGCCATGGCTCCAAGGCCACGGCAGCTCGATGCGATTGACCGTACGGAGAGCCCGGTCTCAATCCTGTTGTCTCAATCCAGTTCCTGCACGCCATCACCCGAGACGGTAACAATCTGACCACTGATCCGGCTGGTGAACACAAGAACGAGGCGGCGTTTGCCATGTCCTGGGGTTCGCCCGGTCGGCGGATGGGCGTGTGCGCCGGCATCCTTTCCTCGATGTCATCATTCAGCATGGATCCAAGTGCATCCGTCCGCGTGGCGCCCGGTGCGATGCCGTTGACGCGGATGTTTTTGGAGCCGAGGTCGAAGGCGATATTGCGGATCAGGTGATTTGCGGCTGCCTTCGACGATCCGTAGGACGCCATGCGCTTGTTCTTGTCGTTACCCGCCATCGATGCGATAGCGAGTATGGCGCCACCACCGGCCTTTTCCATCTCCGGCGTTGCGATCTGCGCGAGCCGGAATAGCGAAACCACATTGAATGCATCAGGAAGTGGCCGCCCGCTGCGAAGGTGTCTTGTGCTGTCACCAGCTTTTTCCGCAATGCTAAGCTGGACCGTCTACAGCCTCACGTCCTTGTATAGGACCTGCCCAACCGGATTGTGTCTTACGAAGACTCAAGTCTCCCGCTCTGTGGTTGCAGGTCAGCCTTGCCCGTGAAACTGGGAGATGGTCGCAGAAGTTCCAGCAGACGAAGCGTGGCGGGGCTGAGATAACCGCCACGACGCGTGACCGTGTAAATTGGGTTTGCGACGATCAGGTCTGCAACCCCGACCGTGGCGAGTGAACCTGCGCGCCTTTCCTCATCGATCGCGCTTTCCGGCAGTAACGCAATGCCGAGGCCGGCCTCGACCAGGCGTTTCATCGCATTGAGGCTGTCTATGGCCGACCAGCGGATTTCGCCGACGCCGCGCGCCTGAAACTGGGCAAAGATGTTGTCGGCGAACGTTTCGCGCTGATCGTAAGAATTGCGGAAAGCGAACCAGGTCTCATGGCGCAGCTCAGTCAGAGATTTGATTTCCTTGCCCGCCAGGGGATGGTCGGCGTGACAGATGACGGCCATGGGTTCCGAGGCGACATGCTCGCAGATGAGATCCGGTGCGATGTCGAGGAGATAGCGCAGACCAATCGCCGCTTCACCCCGCCGAACCAGCTCGCTGACTTCGGCGCTGGTTGCGGTGCTGATCGCAAGTTCGATCCCGGGATGCTCGGCCGTGAAGTGTTTGAGAACCACGGTCAGGTTCGTGCCGGCGAGTGTGCCAACAGCGACGATCGCGACACGCCCCACGACGTTCGTTTGCATGGCTTTGATTGCACTCGAGGCATCGCCGAGCGCAGCAAGTACGCGCTCTGCATGTGGGAGCAGGGTGCGGCCCGCTTCGCTCAACACAATGCCACCGGCGGCACGCTCGAAAACCGGCACGCCCAGTTCCTCTTCGAGCAGGGCAATGCGCCGGCTGATGGCGGGCTGGGAGCGGCCGAGAATGTCAGCGGCGCGCGAGAACCCGTTGGCCTGGTGGATGGTCACGAATGTGAGCAGTGCTTCGCTGTCCATGGCCATGCATAAAGCTGATCGGTATCAGAAATACTATAACTTGGACAAATGCAAAGGCAAGGGACATTAAGGGACAAGGCGGCTCATTGGCCCGAACGCAGGAGTATTGCCATGAACACAATCATACTTTCCCCCGACGAACCCGCGCATGTTCGTGCTGCGCCATCTCATCGCGACCCTTCCGCCTATTATAGCCGTCTGGCACAAGAGCAGCCTTTCTTTCATGACGAGGCAAATGGCTGGTGGGTGGCTGCGAGCGCGGCTGCAGTCAAGGAGGTTCTGACCAGTAAGATCTGTCTCACGCGCCCCTTGAGCGAACCGATCCCCGAGGCCTTGCTGGGTGGTGCGGCCGGCCAGATATTCGGGCGCTTGGTGCGTCTGCGCGATGACGACGTCGGCGACACGTTGAGGGGGGCGGTCGCAAGCGTCTTGCGTGGCGTCGATCTCGGGCAGCTCGCTGTCGTTGCGCACCGGCGTGCCATGGAACTCGACAGTGACGCACAAGAGATGTTCAGCGTGGATAGAACGATGACGTTCATGTTTGCGTTGCCGGTGCAGGTTGTCGCGCAACTGCTTGGCATCCCCAAGGCCAGCTTCGGCGATGTCATGGCGTGGCTCGGCGATTATGGCGCCGCCGCTGCGGCCGCGGCAACCGGGATCCCCGCATTGACTGCAGAACTGCTCGCACGGGGCCACCACGGCGCCCAGGCGCTGTTCGAGCTAGTCATGAAGATCAGGCGCGACAGTCAACAGTGCGGTCCGTTGCTTCACGCCCTGGCAAACGAGGCAAGGCGGGTCGGGTGCGATGATGAAACTGATGTCGTCGTCAACGCCATCGGCTACCTGGTTCAGGGCTATGTGGCGATGGCGTCTCTGATCGGATCGACGCTCCTGGCGCTGGCGCGCCAACCGGCGCTGCGCACGCAGGTCGTCGCGGATCCGACATTGCTGCGACCGCTCATTCAGGAGGTTTTGCGGTGTGATCCCGTCACCAACAGCACTTTTCGCTTCATGGCGCGTGACGGGAAGATCGCAGGCCATAGGGTGCGGCAGGGCGAGATGATCATCGTATTGCTGGCGGCGGCCAACCGGGACCCGGCGTTAAATCCGGATCCGGATCGTTTCGATATCACACGGGCGGACAGAAAGTTTCTTGAGTTCGGTGCCGGCGTGCATGCCTGTCCCGCAGAGAAATTCGCACCGCTGATCGTCGAGGTCGCTGTCGCTCATCTGCTCCGTCGCGGCTTGCCGTTCGAGCAACTCGAATCCTCGCTCACATACGCTGCTTCGGGGCACGTTCGCACACCCTTGTTCAAACGCTGAGTACGGAGTGGCGGTACCAATGAGGACCGCTACTCCTGGGATGCTGTGGATGTCAGCTTAAGCCGTGAGATCGCGGCGCGGCCCGACCGTCGAACTGATGCCGACCGGAGCGAAGCGCAATTCGATATCGGGGAGGCGTGACGTGTTTGCCGGCAGTTCGGGGCGTGTCTCGCCTGGTGCTGCCGGGTCCAGCAGATCATTCCTCACAAGGCACATTTCGATAACCAATGGATCGCCCTGATCGTCCGTGCCGCTAAAATTGTTCGGGTGAAGGAAAACGATCGAGAAATTCGACATTCCCTCCACAAACCTGCGGATTCGATCTTTGTGTATGTCGATATCGTGGAGTTCGATGACGACGCTGGTAAAGCGGTCCGAATATTTCACGATATCGTCCAGTATCCGGTACTCAGATCCCTCAATATCGATCTTGAGGAAAATATTGTCTTCGGAGAATTCCTTGAGCAGCCCCTTGACGCTAACTTCCCCCGGTTGATCATAGCCGATTCTGATGGGCTGGTGCTCGACGCCTGGCCGGCTGAAGAACCATCGATAATCCAGATATCGCGCCAGTCTGCCCCAGCGAAGCCGCAGAACCTGCTCGACATAATACCGCAGCCAGAACTTCCAAGTGACGGAATGGTCGAAGCAGACGATGCCAACGCCTGCGAGCTGCCGAAATTCCTTCTCGAACTGCCAATCGTCGTTCAGTCCCATGCTGATCAAGCGCTTTGAGGCAAGCACGGCGCGCTTCGGAACGACATAACCGCCGTCGCGTGCGGATCCCAGCCGGATCAGGCCACCGGATTCAATCGGCTTCCATGGTGCAGGCAGCATGACAGCTCTCCCTTTTCAACCCAGGAGTGCTAACATCACCGGCTTTCGATCGCGTTAATTCCAGGCGTTTGACGGCCATGTATGGCCGCACCCTTGCTGCGGAATGAACCTGCCGGGTGTCGTGATCAGCGCTAATCGTCGGGCGCAAGATGCCGTGACCGATCCCGACGGTCACGTTTTCAAAGGTAACGGTCAATGTGCTACGCAAAGCCGGTTTCTGACGGGTGAACCGGTAACTTCAGCAGCTATCTTCTGGGCCGCATCGCGCATCCGGACGGATGACACCACCCCATCCAGGTAGATGACACCGTGCTCGTGCGTTACCGAAATGTCGACGTCCGTCAACACGTCAGAGTAGGCGATGGTAGTCCTGACCGCCACGACCCCAGCAATGTCAATGGGTTGCAAAGAGAATTGTGAAGCGAACGTTAGGCCGAACATGGGCGCCCGTTCCAAACTTTGATCAAATATCTGTTCATCTCCCGTTCATGTTCGCGACTAACCGACCACATGTCGACCCCTCAAGTGAACACAATCCGGTCACGATATTTTTATCGAGGTCGCACGTCTCAGTCAGGCGAGGCACAAGCAGTGCATTGCGCGGGACTTGCGCCTGGTCGGCGGCAATGGGCATTTTTTCGGGTGCTTTTCGTTAACACTTTGACAACGATTGCGACCGCGAATGGCGCATCTTGTGTGCGGTCGAAACGCACTGCCTGATCCGTCCATGCCAAAGGAAACAAGATGAAATCCAGAGTTATTGCTGCTTGCGCTATCGTCCTTACCACCTACGCTTCAGCGCAGGCGCAACCCGTAAAGCTCAACTCCTTCGGCGCCTGGGGCGTGTATTCCTACAAAAATGACGGGCGCGACACCTGCTACATTCTCTCGATCCCAACGACGATGAAACCTGATCACGTCGACCACGGCGACAACTTCTTCCTTGTCGCGCCGTCGCCGCGGCCGGCCACCGGATATGTGCCACAAGCCATCATGGGCTATGATCTCGAGGCCGGTTCCACCCTGACTGCCACGGTGGGCGACAAGGCTTTCACGCTGGCACCGCAGGGCAGGGCCGCATGGACGCGACGCGAGGCCCGTGATGCCGAGCTCGTAGCCGCCATGAAGGCGGGCGCCACAATGACGCTGAATGCGCGCTCACGCCGCGGCACGGAAACGACCTATTCGTTTTCACTGAAAGGCATGACGGCAGCCCTCAAAGGTGCTGCCCGCTGCACACGATGAGTCCAGCGCCAGATGGCCTCGCTGATCATCTGGCTTTATGTCACGCCCGGTTTGCCGCTCGAGGGTTGTGGAAGAGTCCGGCAACTGGCGAATGCTTCGCGACGCGGACGGCGCTATCGGCTGGATGTCGGCAGCGCTGCTCTCCGGTCAACGGATGGCCACCGTCGGAAACTGGCTGGATTCGAACGCAGCACTGAGAAGCGCGCCTGCAGCGACAGCCACGGAGCGCGCCAGCTTGCAAGGCGGCGTGCTCCTCAGGCTTGATCGTTGTGATGGAACCTGGTGCGAAGTGACGGTCAGGCGACACGGTCTCATTGGATATGTCAGGCAGGTGGACCTATGGGGCGTCTACTGCAATGAGGTCGCCGGCTAGCCGTCAGCGGTCCCTTGTCGATGTCGCACATCGCTCCGGAAAACCCTTTCAACCGGCGTCAAACCGAGCACGCGCATGCGCGCTTTTGCAGGGTGTTCGGGCGTCCACGGGACCTCGTTGAGTTGCTCAGGCGGACCATGATCGTCAAAAAAAATAGAATTTTCAATGGACATCCGGAACTCTGCGTCGTAATAAAGGCAATCCTTTGCGCCTCGGCCATCATTCGCCATTGTAGAAACGACAGTTTCTCCGCGCTCATCAATGCAGCATGTATTATTATAATAATGCTCACCTGACGATTGCCGAGGATTAACTTCGCCATATTCCGCGCGATGGAATTGGTGCCTAAAGAAATCATTTCCTTGAGCGGTATTTGCTTGAGGAATGCTGAAGATCACAAACAAGGAGAGTGCGTCAGCTATTGAGCAGGCGGCAATTTTTTATGGCTTTTACGACGGAACACGAGAACGGCACGTCCGAGAGTTCGACCAAGATAAGATTGAAGGACGTCTACAAGATTTTCGGGGAATACCCGGAAGATGCTCTGGAGCTCATTCGCTCCGCCAAGAGCAAGGCAGACATTCACCGAGCAACCGGTTGCTCCATTGGCGTCAACGACGCCAGCTTCGATATCAAGGCAGGCGAGATCTTCGTGATCATGGGCCTGTCCGGTTCCGGCAAATCCACGCTTCTGCGCCTGCTCAACCGGCTCATCGAGCCGACATCCGGTTCCATCGAGATCGACGGCCAAGACATCACGAAGATGTCGCGCAAGGCGCTGATCGAGCTCCGTCGCCGAGACATCAGCATGGTGTTCCAGTCCTTCGCGCTTCTCCCAAACCGCAATGTTCTAAACAACGCCGCCTTCGGGCTGGAAGTGGCAGGCGTCGGCGAAGCCGAGCGCAAGGCGAAGGCCATGGTGGCGCTGAAAGCCGTCGGGCTTGACGGTTATAGCGAAAGCCGCACTGACGAACTCTCCGGCGGCATGAAGCAGCGCGTCGGCCTTGCCCGGGCATTGGCAAGCGAACCGTCGATCCTGCTTATGGACGAAGCGTTTTCGGCGCTTGATCCGCTCATCCGCACGGAAATGCAGGACGAACTGGTTCGGCTGCAGTCCGAACACAGCCGAACGATCGTCTTCGTCAGCCATGATCTCGACGAGGCGATGCGCATCGGTGACCGTATCTGCATCATGCAGAACGGAAACGTCGTCCAGGTCGGCACACCTGACGAAATCGTCGGCAATCCCGCCAACGACTATGTTCGGTCGTTCTTCCGCAATGTCGACGTCTCGCAGGTTTTCAAGGCCGGCGACGTCGCGCGAAAGACCCAGATCACCATCATAGAGCGTCAGGGTGTTTCCGCCGCTGCCGCGCTGGAGCAGATGAAGAGCCGCGACAGGGAGTTCGCGATCATCGTCGGCCGCGACATGAAATACCATGGCATGGTCAGCCAGGCGTCATTGATGGAGAAGATCCGCTCCAAGGCGGAAGATCCATATCGGAAGGCTTTCCTTGCCGACGCAGCGCCGATCCTTGCCAGCGAACAGCTCTCGAGTGTCCTTGGGCAAGTGGCTGCAAGCGCATGGCCGGTTCCTGTTGTCGACGACCAAGACCGTTACATCGGCGCCATCAGCAAGTCGACGCTGCTTGAGACGCTCGACCGCGCCAACTGAACCTCACCAGCCAATCGGATAAAATTATGAGCTTCGACATCGGAGACGGCATCGATTCGGCCGTCAATTACATCCTCGACAATTTTTCGCCCGCGCTCGACTTCATCGCTGCGTCGATCGGGTTCGTGACGAACGGATTGCAGAACGGTCTGCTCAGCATTCCCGCGCCGGTTGGTATAGCGATCTTCGCTCTTCTCGCCCTGTGGCGCGTCTCATTCGGCTTTGCGGTCTTTGCCGGATTGTCGCTTTCGCTGGTCGGGCAAATGGGACTGTGGGCAGCGATGATGGAGACGTTGTCTCTTGTCATTGCTTCGACTGTCATCGCGATGATCATCGGCTTGCCGCTCGGCGTCGCCATGGCGCGACGGGATTCCGTCGCCGCGGTCATCCGCCCGGGGCTCGATCTGATGCAGACGATGCCGGCCTTCGTCTACCTCATCCCGGCGGCGATGTTCTTTGGGCTCGGCGCGGTTCCTGGCACCATTGCGACCGTCATCTTTTCCATGCCCCCGGTCGTGCGTCTGACCAATCTCGGCATCCGGCAGGTGCATGTGGAGTTCGTCGAGGCAGGCAATGCCTTTGGCTGCACGCCGACCCAGCTTCTCCTCAAGGTCCAGCTACCCAACGCAATGCCGTCGATCATGGCGGGCATCAACCAGACGATCATGCTGTCGCTGTCGATGGTGGTCATCGCCTCGATGATCGGCGCGGGCGGCCTCGGTAACACGGTGCTGACGGGCATCCAGCGGCTCGATGTCGGCACCGGCTTCGAAGGCGGCCTGGCCGTGGTCATCCTCGCCGTCATTCTCGATCGCCTTACCCAGAGCCTTGGAAAGAAAGGCGCTTCCTGGCGCCTGCCGTTTGTGAAGTTCGCACAGCGCGAGCCCGAGGCCAAGACGGCCTGAGCGCAGCGTCTTCATCGGCGGGCGTTCCGCCCGCTGTCATTCGAAATGCATAGGAAGGATTGGATATGTTCAAGACAATCGCAACCATCGGCCTTGCGGCCATGTTTATTGGCGGGCCGGCAGGCGTAAGCTTCGCGCAGGAGACAAAGCCTGTGAAAATCGGCTGGGCAGCATGGTCGGATGCGGAATTCGTCACCAAGCTCGCGGCGAAAATCATCAAGGATGAACTCGGCCACGAGGTCGAGCTTGTCCAGACAGACGTCGCTCCGCTCTATCAAGGGGTCAGCCGTGGCGATCTCGATGCGATGATGATGGCATGGCTGCCGCAAACCCATGCCGATTACTACGGCAAGGTGAAGGACAAGGTCGAGACCCTCGGCACTGTCTATGAGGGCGCCAACCTCGGCTGGGTCGTCCCGGCCTACATTCCCGAAAGCGAACTCAACTCGATCGAGGATCTGCAGAAGCCCGAGATCAAGGAAAAGCTTACTTCGACGGTTCAGGGTATCGATCCGGGCGCCGGGCTGACGCGTCTCTCGGAAAAGGCGCTCAAGGATTATGGCCTCGACGGCTACAAGCTTCAGATCTCCAGCGAAGCCGGGATGCTGACGGCGTTGGATCGCGCAATCAGAACTGAAAAGTGGTTCGTCGCTACGTCCTGGAGCCCGCATTGGATGTTCGGCAAATACGAGCTTCGCTACATCGCCGATCCGAAGGGCTCGCTCGGTGAGGCCGAGCATGTCGACGTGCTGGCGCGCCAGGGGTTCAAGCAGGACAATCCTGATGTCGCCGCCTTCCTCTCCCGCATGAAACTGCCGATCGGCGATCTGGAGGCTGCGATGTTCCAGGCGCAGGAGACTTCCTATGAAGCTGCAGTCGAGAAATACATCGCTGATCACCCCGATCAGGTGAAGGCCTGGACCGGAAGGTAAGCCGGTCCACCCACGGGAGAAAGAGCCCGGCGTCAGCCAAATGCCGCCGGGCGACCGCTCACATCAGAATGGAAAGGGATACCGATGAACTTCAACAATTATGAAAACACGTTCTGCACCCAGGATGACACAATCGGCGGACGTATGTCGCTTGCGCGCGATGCGCTTGACGTTTCGGCACAAAAGGCCGCCAGGATCGTCGGCGTCGAGACGAGCACGTGGTTCAACTGGGAAAACGATCGAGATGCCCCACGTGCCAATCGCCTGGCGATGATCGCCGGCGTCTTGAGCGTAAGCCTCTCGTGGCTGTTGACGGGACGGGGGCAGGGGCCGCGCTGAAAACAAAATTTAGCGCGCTCACTGGCGCTGCACGGAGGAAATGCGGATCGTCGACATTTACCGCCGCTGCCAAGTTGCTGAAATCAGCAACAGATTATAGCTTCGCGACACAGTGAGCCGACATGGAGAGTAACGATGGAGCGGATTGGAATTGCGGGAGACGTGGAGCTTTCGCGGATTGTCTACGGCATGTGGCGGCTGGCAGACGATCAGGACACGTCGATCGCTCACATCCGCTCAAAGATTGAAGCGTGTCTCGATCAGGGCGTGACCACGATGGATCACGCCGACATCTACGGCGGCTATATGGTCGAAGAACTCTTCGGCAAAGCGTTGCGTGGCAGCGGACTTCGTCAGCGCATCGAGATCGTCACCAAATGCGGCATCGTCTACCCTGCCGGCAGGCACGGCGCCGCGAAGGTCAAGCATTACGACACAAGCGCCCGCCATATCACTGCCTCGGTCGACGAATCGCTCCGACTGATGGCCACGGACTACATCGATCTTCTTCTCATTCACCGGCCTGACCCGTTCATGAATCACGTCGAAACGGGTGCTGCGCTCGACGCACTGGTCAAGGATGGAAAGGTACGATCGGTCGGCGTCTCGAATTTTCGCCCATGGGATCAAAGCCTTTTACAGTCGGCGATGAGTACAAGGCTCGCGACCAACCAGATTGAACTCAGTCTGTTGGCAACGGCGCCCTTCACCAACGGGGATATTGCTCACCTCCAGCAAATGTCGACCCCGGCGATGGCCTGGTCCCCGCTTGCAGGGGGCCGGTTGATGACGGAGAGTGACGGTGTGCTCGCCGAGAAGCTCGACCGTCTCGGTGCCGAGGCTGGCGTCGACCGGGCCGCCGTCGCGATTGCTTGGCTGCTTGCCCACCCAGCCCGAATTCTGCCTGTGCTTGGCACAAACAGCATCGATCGGATCCGCCGTTTTTCAGAGGCGCTTGCGGTTCGCATCGACAGGCAAACCTGGTTCGACCTCTACGCTGCGGCGACCGGAAATGACGTCCCATAGTCGCTCTGCACGCGACCGCAGTGTTGAAGGGTCGCAGTGATCACGGATCGATATCGAGCGCGGGATATCTGCGGAAAATGCCGCTTTCGTTGAACGCCAATCGACGCGGCGACGCCAGATAGGAAGCAATAGCGGGACTGTCCTTCACCCGGTCGTGAAGCCGTGCGAGACCCGGATATCGGATGTCGTGGTGCTTCATTGCCTTGGGGAAGGCATAGACCAGCCCTTCGATCATCTGGAACATCGACAGGTCAACATAGGTAAGGCTGTCGCCGACAAGATGGCCGCCTTGTACCGGGTTTTGCTTCAACACGCGCTCGAAATAACCAAGGAATTTCGGCAGGCGGTTCATGACGAACTCCGACGCTCGCGCCTTTGCTTCTTCTTTCTGGTCTTCATAGTACTTGGAAGTCGCGATCGGGTGGTGCGTGTCGTGCACTTCGGCGACGAAATCAGTGATCGTCAATTGAAGTCCGTTGGCGAACCAGCGCGCGTCTTCGTCTCGCGGCGCAAGATCAAGCCGAGGGCCGAGATAGAGCAGGATGTTGGCAACATGGGAGACGAGCTGCCCGCCGTCATTGAGAAAAGGAGGCGCGAAGGGAATATGCGCCTCCGACGAACTATCGATGAACTGCATCATCTCATCCGTCCCGCGGTCAGGCTCCCGCGTGACATCGACATAGTCGGCCCCGGCGTGCTCAAGTGCCAGCCGCACGAATTCTCCACGGCCCTGAATGCCATCCCAGTAGTAGAGTTCAAATGCCATGACATCCTCGCGGCGATTTGGGCCGACAACGTGCAGATCCGCTGTCAGGCCGACGTTGCGGCTGCCGCATCGGCCAACCCAAAACAATGGGCTCGCTGATGCGGCTGTGCGGGAACATTGAGCAGAAGTCTTCGCTTGTCCACCATATTGCAGTCTGGGCAAACCTATTGTCTGGCAGTCTCGATGATCTCGCGGGCCATCGTTTCGGCCACGGCGTCGGTGGTTCGGCCCTCGTCCTCGGCGCGTTCGAAGATGCGGGTCAATGTGAAAGGGATCCGGTCGACGCGAACCATCACATCGTCGACGCTGTAGCGACCGCTGCCTATTTCGGCCGCGACATTGATAACACCGCCGGCGTTGATGACATAGTCGGGCGCATAGAGGATGCCTCTTTCCCTGAGGCGCTCACCGTCCGCAGCGGTCGCGAGCTGATTGTTTGCCGCTCCCGCAACGATCTTGGCTCGGAGCAACGGGATCGTCACGGCGGACAGAACGCCGCCCAACGCACAGGGCGCGAATATATCGACATCCGCTGCAATGATCGCCTGACCCTCGACGACTGTCGCGCCAAGCTCTTGAGCGGCGCGTTCGGTGCGGGCTTGGTCGAGATCGGAAACCGTCAGCATGGCGCCTTCGGTGTGGAGCCTCTGGCAGAGCGCCCAACCGACAGACCCCAATCCCTGTACGGCAACGCGAATGCCTTTCAGGTTATCGCTACCGGTGCGATGGCGCAGTGCGGCCTTGAGGCCGAGGAACGTGCCCAATGCGGTAAAGGGCGATGGGTTGCCACTGCCGCCCTTGGTGGTGCCGCTGACGTTCGGCGTGCGCTCGGCAAGGAAGTCCGCGTCCGCAAGCGTCATACCGACATCTTCGGCCGTGATGTATTGGCCAACCAGCGCATTCAGCATCTCGGCATAGGCCGCGAGCATCGCCGGCGTTTTCTCTGTCTTCGGGTCGGCGATGATCACCGCCTTGCCGCCGCCCAGCGCCAGGCCGGCGATGGCGGACTTGAAGCTCATGCCGCGCGAAAGGCGCAGTGCATCGGTGACGCCGGCCTCGAAGCTGACATGCGGCCAGATGCGGGTTCCGCCCAAAGCCGGACCAAGGACCGTCGTGTGAACAGCCACGATTGCCTCAAGGCCGAGCTCGGTGTCGCGGCCCAGCCAAACCTGCTCGTGGGCGTCGAAGCCAAGCATACCTGATGCCTCGCTTGTGATGTCGGTAATATCAAGCGTGGTTGCGGAAGCGATTTCCTGCCGCGGATTCAGCCCATTTCGCATTGCCATTCCTCCCTGTGACCTGCCACAGTGAAGGTTAAACATTCTCAGCGATCTTTGGTTTCGAAGTCAGCACGCCACACGATGGCGCGTTGCGTGCGAGGAAATTTCCGCGCAACAAACGCAAAGCGCATTCGTTTGCAGGAGGGGATGGTTTCAACGAGTGCGCGCCTGTCAGCCGTACCGCCTCAATGCCTGTTGAACCGCCGCGCCATGGATCAACGCCGATGTGGCGGGACCACCTGACCCCGGAGCCGGACGGCCGTATTTTGGCTCGTGGTTCCCCGCCAGGCGCGCGCGCTCTCCCGGCGGGACCAGACAACGGCGTGGCGAGATTTCAGGCGCTCTTGCGCGTCACGAAGCGCGTTTCCAGATAGGCATCTATCGCTTCGGATCCGCCTTCGGTGCCATAGCCGGAATCCTTGATCCCCCCGAACGGGACTTCGGGCAGGGCAAGGCCGAGATGGTTGATCGAGACCATGCCGCTTTCGATTTCGGCAGCAATGCGATCCGACTGTTTCTGCGAGCCGGTGAAGGCATAGGCGGCCAGCCCGAAGGGTAGGCGGTTGGCCTCTTCGATCGCATCGTCCAGTTCCGAATACCGGTTGATGATCGCAACTGGGCCGAAGGGTTCGTCGTTCATGATGGCGGCCGAGCACGGCACGTCTGCAAGCACCGTCGGCTCGAAGAAGTAACCGCGATTGCCGATGCGGTGGCCGCCGGTCGTCAAGCGCCCGCCCTGTTCGACGGCATCGACGATCAGCTTCTCGATTACGGGAATACGGCGCTCGTTGGCAAGCGGCCCCATGTCCGTCTTACTATCAAGGCCATTGCCGACCTTGATCGCCTGCGAGGCGGCGGTGAAGCCGTCGATGAACCGATCGGCCACCCGTTCCTGCACGAGGAAACGCGTCGGCGACACGCAGACCTGACCGGCATTGCGGTATTTGCTGCCAGCCATTACCGCGACCGCCTCGTCGACGTCGGCATCCTCGGTGACGATCACCGGGGCATGGCCGCCAAGCTCCATCGTCGCCCGCTTCATGTGCAGGCCGGCAAGCGAAGCCAGCGACTTGCCAACCGGAGTCGAGCCTGTGAAGGACATCTTGCGGATCACCGGATGTGAAATCAGATACTGCGAGATCTGTGCGGGCACGCCATAGACGAGGTTGACCACGCCATCCGGCACTCCTGCATCCACAAAGCAACGGATCAGTTCGGCCGGCGATGCCGGCGTTTCCTCGGGCGCCTTGACGATGATCGAGCATCCGGTCGTAAGAGCCGCCGAGAGTTTGCGTACCACCTGGTTGATCGGAAAATTCCAGGGCGTAAATGCGGCTACCGGACCAACCGGGACCTTCACCGTCATCTGGGTCACATCGGGCGCACGCGGCGGAATGATCTGGCCATAGGCGCGCCGGCCCTCTTCGGCGAACCAGTCGATGATGTCGGCAGCACTCAATATCTCACCCTTGGACTGGCCAAGCGGCTTGCCCTGTTCGCGGGTCATCAGCCAGGCGATGTCGTCGGCGCGCTGCCTCAACAGCGCTGCGGCGGCGCGCATGAGTTTTCCCCGGTCGAAGGAGGACGTCCGGCGCCAGATCTCAAAGCCTTTCTGGGCCGCTTCAAGTGCCTCGTCGAGATCGGCAACCTCGGCCCAGGCGACAGTTCCGATCGCCTCTTCGGTTGCAGGGTCGACAACCGGAATGCTCTTGCCTGATCGCGCCGGCCGCCATTTGCCGTCGATGTGAAGAAGGATATCCGGGTAGCTGGGCATGAAAGAACCTTTTCTGAGGGGGCTGGCTTGCGCGACTGTCTGTGGCGCGCGAAGAAGTCTAGGAAACGCGGGCAGACTGCCTGCAAGTGATGCTGAAGATCAAGGGGGCAGGGGCCTGATCATGGCCACATAGAACACGGCATCGCTCGCGCAATAGCGACGCGTTGCCTTTGACCTTCCGACAACTGATGCGGAAACCGGCAGGCGAATTGTGGACCGGGGCCGACTTCGGGCGTCAGCTTTCAGGTCGATACCAGCACGGGAGCCGCTTTGGTGCCCGGCTTCAGCATGCCGGTCAGCAGCAAGCTCACAGCCAGGAAGGGAACAAGCATCCCCAAACCGAAACGCATGTCGCTGTGCTCGGCAACAAGTCCGATCATTGGCGGTCCAATCAGAAAGCCGAGGAGTGCCACGAAAGACAGTATCGCCACACTTGCGGGTGCCGGCCGGTCTTTTTGGTCGGCTGCCGCTGTGACAGCAAGCGGAAAACCGACCGATACACCGAAGCCCATGGCGGCAAAGCCGATCAGCGCCAACCAGGCAGCCGGGCTTATCGCCACCAAGAGCAGCCCCGCAACACTGGCGAGCCCGCATGTGCGAGCCACAGCGACAGGCCCGTAGATGGTCTTGAGCCGGTCACCGCCGAACCGTCCCGCAGCGACCATGAAGGCGAAGATCGAATAGCCAAAACCGGCGCTGGCGCTGGCGAGCCCGAACACGTCTCGCAGGTAGACTGCCGACCAGTCAGCAACCGCGCCCTCGGTCATGGTGATGCCGAAGACAAAGAAGCAAATACCGAGCAAAGCTCGACTTGGTGGGCGGCGCCTGGTTTTGACAGTGTCCGTCTGCGTTGGCTCTACAACATGTAGGTCCGGCAACGCCTTGGCTGCCAGAAGGCTGATTGGCAACATAACCGCCGCTGCAATCAGCACGGCCCATTCAGGCGGCACGCCCGCTGCAGCAAAGCCGATGCCGACCAGACTGCCCGCCATGATCCCGAGGCTCCAGAAGCCGTGACATGTGCTCATGATCAACTTGGCAGAGCGCTTCTCGATGGCATCCGCCTCGACGTTGAGGCCCAGCTCCAATGTCGCCAACGCAACGCCCACGACTGCGAGTGTTGCGAAAAGCAACTCGATGCTTGGCGCCCATGTCGGTAGCCACACCAGCCCGAGAAACACCACGAAGCCGTAGAGGATGGTGGCGCGGCCGCCGATCCGGGCGACGAAGCGGCCAGCGAAGGGCAGGGTTAGCAGGATTCCTGCCGGCATGCCGAGCAGGGCCAACGCCAGTTCGGCCGGCCCGAGACCGAGCTTTTGTTGAATGTCTGGGATGCGTGGCAACCAGGCGCCAAAAGCGATCGGCTGGAGGAAAAAGATCAGCATGATGAGCCGCTGACTGGTCATGCGCATTGCTCCTCGGCGAATTGTGCTGTCGACTTATCCGTAGGCCACCTTCGTCAGCGATGGCTTCGCGTATCCCGGTCTAGTATTGAAAATCATTTTCACAATTTGTGTGACAAGGTCGCGAGACTGTCAACCGACCGACGCCAGGATTGACCGAAATTCCGCGTAACCGACGCGCTTTTTTTGATCGAAATATTAGTAAATACGCAGCTGTGCGGCGAATCTTCAGGAGAATATCAAGGAAACGCCCAATTCTGAAGAAGCTCGTCTGACGGCAGCATACGTGCGACGCTTCACCGCCCAAGACACGCCAGTGAAAAAAATGAACACAGAGTGCGGAGTTCCGGGCGCCTTCCCAATTGTAGGATCATCCGATCTTCCTTTCGGGGGCGCACAATGCGCAATTGTGCTTGTGAAGGAAAGCCCGCAGTCGGTGCGGATCGGCCCAGGATTCGCATAAGCCATCGCTGGCGCGAGGTTATCAGCGTCCGAAGCCCTGGTACTTCTCCCTCGCAGCGCCCCACCCAAACCGTAAAAATCAACGTTGAAACCACAACCGTCGCCGCTAACATCAGACCGGTGATCCCGATGCCGGCCAGTTGGTTGAAGGTTAGCTGCAGGCCAAGCATGGCAACCGCGAGACGAAGCAGTTTTTTCCCCGCGACGCAGATGCCAGCATCGGCAGACGCCGAGAAGCCGACGATATTGGCAAAAACCATCCCCAAAAAAATCGCGGTGACCATTGGGCTGAGAGATAAGACACATCCCGCGATGTTTCCGTCGACTCGTATGCCGTCCTGATCATGGACCTTATGATTGGAGAAGGCCTCTACTGCCTCCGAAAGCTTCCGTCATGTCCGCAGCCGCCCGCAGCAGTGGCTCGATCATCTTTCGTATGAAGGGTTCATCCACGCGCGAACGCGGTCCAGCTAGTGTCACTGCGCCCAGCAACGCGTCGCCCGCACCGAAGACAGGTGCGGAAATGCCGACGGTCTCCGGATCGCGTTCTCCGAACGAGATGTGATAGCCATTCTTGCGGATCGTTTCATATGGCTCTCCCGGCTGGCCGGAAAATGCCACAAGCACTCGTCCACCGGAGCCGGCGGAGAGTGGGAGCACATCGCCTTCACGCACGGTGTAGCGGATCGCATGCTTCGCCTCGATGCGGTAGAGCTGCCAGCGCAGCGATCCATGAACGGGTTGGAAAAGAGACTTCGATCAAAGCATTCTCGTGGCGGCGGGAGTGATCCAGCGACATATCGCCGGATCGGAAAGCATCCCGGAGTTCAAACAGAACCGAGACCTCCCATAGGATGGCGATACCATTCCGAATCCGGCCGAATATCACCGGCTTTGAAAACGCTCGCGTTGCTTCAAATCATTGGCATGTCGCACTTGAAAATAGAATGTACCCGGCTACACGAGATGTGGCGGCCAGGTTGAACTGTCCGCGGTTGTGCAAAGTTGGAATGTCACTTTGGATACGTCTTCAGCCATTTAGNCGAACGGAATCTGCGCTCGCGATCGGAATATCTGTCAACGAGTTCCGAAGCATTGAGCACTTCGAATTAGAATGTACCCGGCTACACGAGATGTGGCGGCCAGGTTGAACTGTCCGCGGTTGTGCAAAGTTGGAATGTCACTTTGGATACGTCTTCAGCCATTTAGACATGCGACACTCGACATCTCCACTGGCGCTGAGGCAAGCCCCCGACCGGACCGGCTGGACCGGGTTGCAAGGGAAGGGAGGGGGCGGATGAGACGCTCCCCTTCGGCTTTAGCTTGGACAGTTGAAGCAGCCGGTCATTCCGCCGCATCGAGGTCAGAGAGCGCCTGTCGCCGCCGGGCAATGACC
>NZ_LMDT01000023.1:0-128536 GCF_001425885.1 Ensifer sp. Root1252
AGTCTCTTTCACAAAGAACCAGTTAAGGTTCCTCACGAGCTCCGCCGCCCACGTTTCTCTTTCTCTATATKCAACTGTCAAAGAACAGACGGWCWAACCGTCAAAACTTCCCGCCGAAACTCGCGTCCCGACCAATCAGCATCCGCCAATCAAGGAAACCTTAAAACGAAGGACATCGTCGCCAGCAGCGCYGCCGCCCTCGTTCAGTGATCGGGCTTATAGACCCCACTCACCGAACACGTCAACAGGCAATCGCAAAAAATCGACAAGATCGAACAACACTCTGAAAATACAAACGAATTGGAAGCGAGAGTTATCAACAGCCCNTATAGACCCCACTCACCGAACACGTCAACAGGCAATCGCAAAAAATCGACAAGATCGAACAACACTCTGAAAATACAAACGAATTGGAAGCGAGAGTTATCAACAGCCCAGCCGAAACCACCAAACCAGCAAAACCAGAACCAGAATCATTCGCCAATCGGTCGAAAAGCGTTGCCAAGAGCCAGGGAAACGCCGTCGCTCACGCTTACCTCTCCTTAGGAGCTTCGCAAAAAGGCCGCCCACCCGGCGGAAAACGCCCATCTTCACGGCAAACCGTGCTCATCGAGACTGCCGTCGTTTCACCGAAACGTGACGGTCGCCACCATCGGCGCGCATTGACGCCACAGGCGCTTGGCTTACCTTCGCGCCGAAACACGAATGCGGGGGAGTGCAGCATGATCGGATGGGTAAGACGATGGGCAGCGGCGGTCGTCGCCACACTTAGCCTTGCCTGCCCGGCGGCCGCTTTCGACATCGACAACTGGGCTTCGGTCGTTTCCGAGGCCAAGGGCGAGACGGTTTATTTCAACGCCTGGGGCGGTTCAGCCAATATCAATGCCTATATCGCCTGGGCGGGCGAACAGATGAAGGCGCGCTACGGCGTCAACGTCGTGCATGTAAAACTCGATGACACTGCCAAAGCGGTCGCAACCGTGCTTGCGGAGAGATCGGCGGGCAAGGATGCTGCCGGCACCGTCGATCTCATCTGGATCAATGGCGAGAACTTTGCCGCGATGAAGCGGCAGGGCCTGCTCTTCAGCCCCAGCTGGGCAACCCGGCTTCCGAACTGGGCCTATGTCGACCACGAGACGAAGCCGACAATCCTCACCGACTTCACCGTACCGACGGAAGGGCTCGAAAGCCCTTGGGGCGGCGCCAAACTGGTCTTTTTCTATGACAAGGCCCGCACGCCAACCGCGCAGCTGCCCACATCGGCAAAAGACCTGCTTGGCTGGGCAAAGGCCCATCCGGGACGCTTCTCCTATCCGCAGCCGCCGGATTTCGCCGGCTCCTCGTTCTTGAAGCAGGCGCTGATCGAGCTCATCGATAACAGGAGCAAGTTGCTGAAGCCCGTGGACGAGGCAACGTTTCAACAGGATGTGGCGCCGCTCTTTGCCTATCTCGACCAGCTGACGCCGTTGTTATGGCGCAAGGGAAAGGCCTATCCGCAGAACTACCCCGATATGAAGCAGAAGCTGGCCGACGGGGAACTCGACATCATCTTCGCCTTCAATCCCGCCGAAGCTTCGGCGGCTATCGCCAATGGCGAGCTGCCGGACACCGTCCGCTCCTTCGTCTTTTCCGGCGGAACGCTTGGCAACACCCATTTCGTTGCCATTCCCTATAACGCCAATGCTGGTGCGGGCGCGCTGCTGCTTGCGGATTTCCTGCTCTCTCCCGAGGCGCAGTTGCGCAAACAGGACGCCCAATACTGGGGTGACCCGACGGTGCTGGCGATGGTGAAACTACCGGATGCCGACCGTGCCGCCTTTGCAGCCCTCGATCTCGGGGTGGCGACATTGCCGCCCGATCAGCTCGGCCCGGCGCTTGCCGAACCGCATCCCGACTGGATGACGCGGATCGAAACCGAATGGATCCGCCGATATGGCGCCGCCAATTAACGGCGAGTGCCGGCGCCATCGACGGACATCCCTGTGAGGGACGCCCTGCAGCGGGGCATCGGCACAGGTGTGGCGGTCATGCTGTGCCTGCCGGTTTTGGCTGGTCTCGCCGGCACCCTGCTTCCGGCCTTCGGCTACCTGCCCGCACTCGGCGGTACGCAGCTCACGCTCGGGCATTTCGAGGCGCTGGTCGCCCAGCCGCATATCCTGCGCTCGGCTCTGATCAGTCTGGCGGCAGGGTTGATCAGCACGTTTGTCACCCTGATGGTGGTCTGCACCTTTGTCGCGGGTTTCGCCGGAACGCGACCCTTCGCCTTCATCCAGCATCTGCTTTCACCGCTGCTGGCCGTTCCGCACGCCGCATCGGCATTTGCGATCGCCTTCCTGATCGCGCCGTCCGGTTTTCTCATTCGGCTCGCCTCTCCCGAACTCACCGGCTTCGACCGACCGCCGGACTGGCTCGTGCCGAACGATCCGCTCGGGTTGTCGATGATATCCGGTCTTATTGCCAAGGAGATGCCCTTTCTGCTGCTGGTAATGCTGGCGGCACTGCCGCAGCTGCCCGTGGCGAATGCGCGACGTTTGATGTCAGCTCTCGGCTATGGCCGGGTATCGGGCTTTATCATCGCGCTCTGGCCGCTGCTTTATCGGCAGATCCGCCTGCCTGTCTTCGCGGTGCTGGTCTACTCGACCTCGGTGATCGACGTCGCGATGATCCTTGGGCCCCGATTGCCGCCGACATTGCCGGTACGTATCGCCCAATGGCTGGCCGACGACGACATCGGCGCCCGGTTCCTCGCTTCGGCCGGCGCCGTGCTGCAGCTAGCGCTCGGCCTGTTCGCGATCGTGGTCTGGATCGGCGTCGAACGGCTCGGTCGTCTTTGTCACCGGCGCCTGAGCGCTTCGGGAAAACGCCTGAGTGACGACCGACTTCTTCGCCGGACCGCAGCCGTGATCACGACCTTGTCCGCGGCGTTGATCTTTACCGGGCTCGGCCTGCTGGCGCTCTGGTCGATTGCAGGGCTGTGGCCATTCCCTGATAGTCTGCCGACAAGCCTCACCTTCAGAACATGGCAACGCGCCCTTGGAGGGTTCGCCGGACCTCTGGCCAACACTATCATCATCGCCCTGCTGTCATCGCTCCTCGCACTTGCGATCGCCATCGGCCTGCTATCGCGCAGTGCTCACGGCACCGCCGAGCGCTGGTTTCCCGTCTTCCTGCCATTGCTGGTCCCGGAGATCGCCTTCGTGTTTGGATTGCAGATCCTGGCAGCAATGGCGGGGTTTTCGCCGTCGATCGCCACCGTTGCCGCCGTGCATCTGGTCTTCGTTCTGCCCTATGTGCTTCTGTCACTAGCGCCGCCCTGGCGGGCGCTCGACCGGCGCTACGAACAGGTCGCATCGGGACTGGGTAAATCGCCACTCAAGATCCTCATGACCATTCGACTGCCCATGCTGCTTCGCGCCTGCCTGACGGCATTTGCCGTCGGCTTTGCGGTCTCCGTCAGCCTCTACCTGCCGACCGTGCTGATCGGCGCCGGACGGGTGACGACGATCACCACCGAGGCGGTGGCGCTTTCGTCGGGAGGAGATCGGCGCATCATCGGCGTTTATGCGCTGCTTCAGGCACTGTTGCCGTTTCTCGGTTTTCTCATTGCATCGCTCGTGCCGCAGTTGCTATTCCGCCACCGACGGGCAATGAGGATCTGAATGCGAACGCCAGGCAAGACGATGCCTCTGACTTTGTCCGATGTGACGATCCGGCTGGCCGACCGGCTGCTGCTTTCCGTTTCGGCGACGGTCATGCCCGGCGACGTCCTGACGATCATGGGTCCGTCGGGCTCCGGCAAGTCGACGCTGCTCGCCTATATCGGCGGATTTCTCGACCCTGCCTTTACCGCCAGCGGTGCAGTTCTGCTCGGGCAGGACGATCTGATCGCGCTGCGGCCGCAACAGCGCCACACCGGCATTCTCTTCCAGGATCCGCTGCTGTTCCCGCATCTTTCGGTCGGCGGCAACATCGTCTTTGCCATACCCGAGGCGTTCAAGGACCGAGACGTCAGGCGTCGGATGGCAGAAAACGCGCTCGATGAAGGCGGGCTTGGCGGGTTCTTCGACCGCGACCCGGAGACGCTTTCGGGCGGGCAGAAGGCGCGTGTCGCGCTCCAACGCGTGCTTCTCTCCGAGCCGCGCCTGCTGCTGCTCGACGAGCCTTTTTCCAAACTCGACATGGCCTTGCGCCAGCAAACGCGCGAGCTGGTCTTTGCCAAGGCGCGGTCCGCAGGCCTGCCGACAATCCTCGTGACCCATGACCGCGCGGACGCGGACGCCGCCGGCGGTGCGCTCATCCATATCGGAGCGGAGAGACAATCGTGACGCTTACCCTGCCCGCCTTGCCGGTTCGCGAGGTCCTGCCCGAGATCGCCGAAGCTCTCGACAAGGCCCGCTCCGTCGTGCTTTCGGCGCCACCCGGCGCCGGCAAGACGACGCTCGTGCCGCTGTTCCTGCTCGAGCAACCGTGGCTCGACGGCGGCAAGATCGTCCTGCTCGAACCCCGGCGGCTCGCCGCCCGGGCAGCGGCCGGGCGCATGGCGGAGCTACTCGGCGAGAAAGTGGGCGAAACCGTCGGCTATCGCATGCGACTCGACAACCGGATATCGGCCAAGACCCGGATCGAAGTAGTGACCGAAGGCGTTTTTGCCCGCATGATCCTCGACGATCCGGAGCTGGCGGGCGTCTCCGCGGTTCTCTTCGACGAATTTCACGAACGTTCACTCGATGCCGATTTCGGCCTGGCACTGGCGCTCGACGTCCAGTCTGCGCTGCGCGACGATCTCCGGATCATCGTCATGTCGGCAACACTCGACGTCGAGCGCGTTTCAAAACTGCTCGGTGACGCGACCGTCGTCGAAAGCCAGGGGCGTAGTTTCCCCATCGACATCCGCAACCAGGACCGCGGCGGCGAGAGCGTCGAGGACGCAGTCGTGCGCGCCATCGTCGAGGCGCATCGCAGCGAAGAAGGATCGATCCTCGCCTTTCTGCCGGGACAGGCCGAAATCACCCGGACGGCGGCACGGCTTGCCGACCGGTTTACAGCCGATACGACGGTCGTTCCGCTTTACGGAAACCTGACGCAGAAGGAGCAGGATGCGGCGATCCGGCCGGCGCCGAAAGGCACGCGCAAGATCGTTCTTGCCACCTCGATCGCCGAAACCTCGATCACCATCGACGGCGTGCGGATCGTCATCGACAGCGGCTTGCAGAGACTGCCGGTCTTCGAAGCGTCGACCGGCATCACCCGGCTTGAAACCGTGCGCGTCTCGCGTGCGTCGGCCGATCAGCGCGCCGGCCGAGCCGGGCGAACGGAGCCGGGCATTGCCATCCGCCTCTGGCATGCCGGCCAGACTGCAGCGCTTGCGGCCTTCACGCCGCCGCAGATCCTGGCCAGCGATCTTTCCGGACTGCTGCTCGACATGGCGCACTGGGGCGTCACCGATCCCGCAGCGCTTGCCTTCATCGACCCACCGCCGGAAACGACCCTGATGGAAGCGCGAAAGCTGCTGAGCGAGCTTGGCGCGCTCGATGGTTTCGGCGCGCTGACCCCAAGGGGACGCAAGATCCGTGATCTGGCCCTGCCGCCGCGCCTTGCGGCCATGGCGGTTTCGGCGGCCGAGGAGGGCCAGGGCGAGGCGGCCTGTCTGCTCGCGGTCATGCTGACGGAGCAAGGCCTTGGCGGCAACGCCATCGACCTGGAGGACCGGCTGCGCCGCTTTCGCCAGGAGCGCGGCGAGCGCGCCGAAGCCTCGCGCAATCTTGCCCGCCGCATGGCGGCGGAACTCAAAGGGGCGCGAAAGTCGAGCGAACCGGTCCAGCCCGGCGCCTTGCTGATGCACGCCTTCCCGGACCGCATCGCGCTTCAGCGCGGTGGCCGTGGGCGGTTCGTGATGGCAAACGGCCGTGGGGCCGAGATCGCCGAGACCGAGCGCCTCGCTGCGGCAAACATGCTTGTGATCGCCGACCTCACGGGCCGCGCCGGCGGCCAGCGCGTGCTGGCGGCGGCCGAGCTTTCGCGCGCCGACGTCGACGCGCATATGCCCGAAGCGATCGTGCGGGAAGAGCAAAGCGTCTTCGACCGGGCGAGCCGCCAGGTGCGCGCGCGCCGCGTCACCCGGCTGGGTGCGATCATCTTCGAGGAGGCGCCGCTTCCAAGACCGACTGGCGAAAGCGCAGCACGCGCGCTTGCCGATGGCGTTCGCCAGCTTGGACTGGCGGTCCTGCCGTTTTCCAAGGAGGCGATGCAACTGCGCGATCGCATCGGTTTCCTGCATCGCTCGCTCGGCGAACCCTGGCCGGACGTTTCCGACGCAGCCCTGCTTGCGACGCTCGAGGACTGGTTCGTTCCGTTTCAACACGGCGTCACCGCTATCGCCGACATCAAGGCCGGCGCGCTTTCCGAAGGATTGCTGTCGCTGGTCCCGCACGACCGGCAGCGGGAGCTGGCAAAACTGGCACCGACGCATTTCGAGGCGCCGACGGGACAACGGCATCCGATCCACTATGACGGCGACGAACCGCTTCTCTCCATCCGGGTGCAGGAACTCTTCGGGCTCAAAAAACACCCTGCTATCGGCGATGGCCGGCTGCCGCTGCTGCTCGAACTGATTTCGCCCGGCCGGCAGCCGATCCAGACCACGCGTGACCTGCCGGGTTTCTGGGCCGGGTCGTGGCGGGATGTCCGGGCCGACATGCGCGGGCGTTATCCCAAGCACCCCTGGCCGGAGAACCCGGCGGAGGCCGCGCCGACGACACGGGCAAAACCGCGTGGTACATGAGGCAATACCCTTGACGGGGGCCATAGGAACAAGAGCAGGCATGACGGCAGTGGCACTGGAACACAATGATCCGACTTCGAACAGAAGCCTGCGCCTGCAGACGCTCATCCGCCTGCGCTGGCTTGCGGTCGGCGGCCAATCGATCGCCGTCATCATCACAACGCTGTGGCTGCAGTTTCCGCTGCCCTTGCTCTTGTGCCTGGTGCTGATTGCCACATTGGCGCTGGTCAACACCTACCTCACCCTGCGCTTCCCCCCGACGCACCGGTTGCGACCGCCGGCCGCGTTTGCCTTGCTCGGGCTCGATCTCGCGCAGCTGACCGGCCTGCTCTTCATCACCGGCGGGCTTGCCAATCCGTTTGCGCCGCTGCTTTGCGTTCCGGTCATCATTTCCTCGGCCTCGCAGCCGAAGCCGCACAGCATCGTTCTTGCCGGCCTTGCGGTCATCGGTGTGACCGTCCTTGCCTTTTCGCCGTTCCCGCTGCCCTGGTATCCCGGCACGCTTCTCTTGATGCCGCGGGTGCTGACGGCCGGCATCTGGTTCGCGATCGTGTCGATGACGGCCTTTGCCGCGTTCTATACCTACCGCGTCTCGCTCGAAGCGAGCGAACTGTCGGAGGCGTTGACGGCGACCGAGCTCGTGCTCCAGCGTGAAAAACACCTTTCGCAGCTCGACGGCCTGGCGGCGGCCGCTGCCCACGAGCTCGGCACGCCGCTTGCCACGATCAGTGTCGTTGCCAAGGAAATGGAGCGTGAGCTCGGTGACGACCCACGCTTCGGCGAGGACGTGCATCTGCTGCGCAGCCAGAGCGAGCGATGCCGCGACATTCTCAAGCGGCTGACGACGCTGTCCTCCGAAAGCGAAGAGCATATGCGGCTCTTGCCGCTATCCTCGCTGGTCGAGGAAGTGATGGCGCCGCACCGCGAGTTCGGCATTCACATCAATCTTGTCGAAAAGGGTGACAAGGCATCGGAGCCGGTCGGCAACCGCAATGCGGGCATTCTCTACGGGCTCGGCAATCTACTGGAAAATGCGGTCGACTATGCCAAGCAGGAGGTGACCGTGACGGTCGAGCACACCGCCGACCACGTCAAGGTGACGATTGCCGATGACGGCGATGGATTTGCCCCCGATATTCTGATGCGCATCGGCGAACCCTATGTCACGCGCAGGCAGAAGGATGACAGCGCCGGCGGCCTGGGGCTCGGCCTGTTCATTGCCAAGACCCTGCTCGAGCGGTCCGGCGCGCGCCTACGCTTCGAGAACGGCGGCGCCGATCGCCCCGGCGCCAAGGTCAGCGTCGAATGGCCGCGTGCGCTGATGGACACGAAACTGGCGAAATGACGTTTGGCAGTTTATTGAACGGGATGACAGGAAACCTATAATCTCGGTGAAAACGTCCCGTTTTTCGCCCAAGGATTGCGAGAATGACCGAAAAATCGACAGCTTCGCCCAGCACGCACGCCCAGGACGCCGAACTGATCGGACCGGACAGAACGCTGCTGCTCGTCGACGATGACGCGCCGTTCCTTCGACGCCTCGCCCGCGCCATGGAAGCGCGCGGCTTTACCGTCGATATCGCCGAGTCCGTTGCCGAAGGCATCGCCAAGGCGAAGGGCAACCCGCCGAAATACGCCGTCATCGATCTGAGGCTCGGCGACGGCAGCGGCCTCGACGTAATCGAGGCGATCCGCAGCCGCCGTGACGACACCCGCATGATCATGCTTACCGGCTACGGCAATATTGCAACGGCCGTGAATGCGGTGAAGCTCGGCGCGGTCGACTACCTCGCCAAGCCTGCCGACGCCGACGACATCTTCGCAGCACTGGTGCAGCGCCAGGGCGAACGGGTCGAACCACCGGAAAACCCGATGTCGGCCGACCGGGTGCGGTGGGAGCATATCCAGCGCGTCTATGAGATGTGCGAGCGCAACGTGTCGGAGACGGCGCGTCGGCTCAACATGCATCGCCGAACGCTGCAGCGGATCCTGGCAAAACGCGCGCCGAAGTAGTCAACCCTCGGCTGACCCGTCGCGGGAGCCGGAAACGATATCGCGAATGGAGTTGCCGAGTTCGCCATTGCGCTCGGCAGCCCACTCCGCCAGCATCAGCCGTTGTGCGGCGGTGCGGGCAAAGAGCTGCAGCACGGACTTGCGGGTTGCCGGTGCAAGCCGGTGTTCCGGTGCCTCGCGAATGATGTGTCCGTCGTAGCCATCCGACAGCAGCAATCCACAATCATCCGGAAAGATATCGAGCGGGACGTCACCATGGGTGGCGAAGAACAGCCGGTCGCAGTGCTGCCGATAATCAGGCCATTTGCGATCGACGCGGAAATCCTCGATCGACGTCTTGATCTCGACGATCCAGATTTCGCCCTTCGCCGACAGCGAGATGAGATCGGCACGCCGGCCGCTGGCGAGCGTCAATTCCGGCAGCACCGCGTGGCGCAATTCCGTGAAAAGCCGCTGAACCCCGCGGCGCACCATGAGCGCGCGATTCGATTGTCGACCGTCCACGAGAGGGTTGTCGTCATGGATAGAGAGAATTGTCATTCGTCTAGACTCTCGTCTGCCACCGCTTTTGTTGCAAAAAAGCCAGCGTCACGGAATTTACACTTTCCCGCCGCCTTGTTGCCACGCAATCCCTTGCATAGCAGCAACTAATCGAAAATAACCGTTGTCACTGATGGTCGGGCCGACCCAGTTTTTCTTCGCTTCTTATTTTAAGAGACTCCTATGCGCTTCCGCAATGCCTTCCTCCTGTGCAGCCTGGCGGCGACACTCGCCGTAGCCGGCTGCTCGACAACTTCGACCAAGTCCGAGACGGCAAGCGGTGAGCCTGCTCCCGTTGCGGAACAGGTCGCTTCGGATCAGATCTTTTCGGGCAATTATGGCGCAGTTGAGGATCACGGTTACGCGCTCCCTGCAGTTCCGATCAACAAGGTCGATGGCCGCTTCCATCGCCAGATCGTCGATTATTCGACGAGCGAGCGTCCCGGCACCATCGTCGTCAACACCCCGAACCGGTTCCTCTACTACGTGCTGCCCGGCGGCAAGGCCGTTCGCTACGGAATCGGCGTCGGCAAGGCCGGCTTTGCATGGGAAGGCGAAGCCTATATCGCCTGGAAGCAGGAATGGCCGATGTGGCACCCGCCGAAGGAAATGGCGGAACGGAAGCCGGAAGTGGCCAAGTATGTCGAGGCAGGCATGGGCCCGGGCCTGAAGAACCCGCTCGGCGCTCGTGCACTCTATCTCTTCAACGACCAGGGCAAGGACACGCTGTTCCGCCTGCATGGCACGCCGGAATGGTCGTCGATCGGCACGGCCGCTTCGTCGGGCTGCATCCGTCTGATGAACCAGGACATCATCGATCTCTACTCCCGCGTTCGTCCGGGCAAGAACGCACGCGTGGTCGTTCAGCAGTAAAACGCGACCAGGATCATGCAATCAGAAAGCCGCCGGATTCCTCGGCGGCTTTTTTGTTGGCCGAACGTCCACGACGATATTTCCTCGACGTCACTACGCAGAGTTGCCCCGCTTCCGGTGCTTCAAACCAGGGTGGCTGGCTTCCGGTTCCGTTGCGATTATTTGTTCAAAAAACGCGCAAGAAGGCCTGAAATTCAGCGCCTTATTAAGTAAGGATTATCTAATTAATTAAAAAGTGTGGCCGAGAGATACCTAACCAAGGGACCGCCATGCTGATCAAGACCAAGCTCCTGAGTGCGATTGCACTGTTGTCACTCATCGCGATCGGCATTGCCGTCTACAGCCAGCATGCGCTTGCCGAAAACAGCGCGACGATGGATGCGGTCTATGCCGACCGTATCGTTCCCTTGAAAAATCTGAAGGCAACATCGGACGCTTTTGCCGTCTCGATCGTCGATGCGGCGCACAAGGTGCGCAACGGAAACGAGACGATGGAGGCCGGTCTTGCCTCGGTCAACGACGCCCGGCAGGTGATAACCGCCAATTGGGACGCCTATGTCGCGACCTCTATGACACCGGAGGAGCAGAAGCTTGTCGAGAACGCCAAGCAGCAGATGGTGGTCGCGATGGACTCGATCGCAACGCTGACGAAAATCCTGTCTGAGCGTGATTCTGCGGCGCTCGACAGCTTCGTTCGCACCTCGCTTTACGAAACCATCGATCCCTTGACCGAGACCATCTCGGAAATTTCCGACCTTCAGGTGCACTTGTCGGACAAGGTCTTTCAGGAACAGCATCGCGAATTCGAAACGGTGCGAGCTGTCAGCATCGGCATCATCCTGCTCGTTCTCGCGCTGGCTGCTGGAACCTACCTGGTGGTTTCACGTGGCGTCATCGGTCCGCTCGCCAGGCAGATCGGGGCGATGCGCAAGCTGATCGACGGCCATCTCGAAGACGACGGATCGAATGTGACCGGCAAGGACGAAATCGCCGAGATGGCCCGCGCCATCCAGTCGTTCCGGGAAGCGGCCCGATCCAACCTTCGTCTGCAGGCCGAGGCCGAGGAAAGCCGCCGCAATGGCGAAGCGGAACGCACGCGGATGCAGGACGAGGCCGAAGAGGCCGCGCAGCAGAAATTGATCCAGGCGACGTCAGGCCTTGCGACCGGCTTGCAGCGGCTGGCCGACGGCGATCTCGCCGTGCGGCTGGAGGAACCCTTCTCCGCAGAGTTCGAGCAGTTGCGTCACGACCTCAACAAGGCCGCCGCGCAGCTCAACGATGCCATGCTCGCCGTCGCTGACAGCGCCGGCAATATCGGCATGGGCACCCGCGAAATCAGCCAGAGCGCCGACGACCTGTCGAAACGCACGGAGCAACAGGCGGCATCCCTGGAGGAAACGGCAGCGGCCCTCGACCAGATCACCGCCAATGTCAGCAATTCCTCGCGCCGGACGGAGGAAGCCCGCGACGTGGCAGGCGAAGCAAAGACCAGCGCGACGCAGTCGGCCGTCGTCGTGGCCAATGCCGTCGAGGCGATGCGGCGGATCGAAGAATCATCCAGTCAGATTTCCAGCATCATCGGTGTGATCGATGAGATCGCCTTTCAGACCAACCTTTTGGCGCTGAACGCCGGCGTCGAGGCAGCGCGGGCGGGCGACGCCGGCAAGGGATTTGCGGTCGTGGCGCAGGAAGTGCGCGAACTGGCGCAGCGTTCGGCAAAGGCAGCCAAGGAAATCAAGGAACTGATTCGCAGCTCCAGCTCCGAAGTCGAGAGCGGGGTGCGGCTGGTGCGCGACACCGGCGAGGCGCTCAAGACCATCGAGGCGCACGTCATCACCATCAACGAGCATATGGCTGCCATCGCCACCTCGGCCCGGGAACAGTCGGTAGGGCTGGCCGAGGTCAATACCGCCGTCAACCAGATGGATCAGGTGACGCAGCGCAACGCCGCCATGGTCGAGGAGGCGAATGCCGCGTCGGCGACGCTTGCCCAGGAAGGCACGAACCTTCGCGCCCTGATCGGAAGGTTCCAACTTTCCGGGGAAACCCGTGCCGCGGCCAAGCCAGAGGCGCGGCGGACGCCGCCCCGCGCCGTCACGCCCCAACAGCACGCGAACATCGGAAACCGACCGCCTGCGGTACGATCGGCTGGGTATGCGGTGCAGGGCAACGCGGCCTTGTCCACCGAAGGCTGGGCCGAGTTCTGATCTACAGCGTTTCCGCCCCAAACGGAGGCACGGAAACGCCCTATGTCTTTGGTTTTTCGCGTTTCCGGACGGAAAACCGCTTCGCAGTTTTCCTGGAAAGTCTCCGGCGTTGATGAAGCCCGGCGCCGCCTTGATCAGGCGGCCAGCCGGGCCTTCAACTCGCGGCGACGGCGATGCAGGACCGGTTCGGTATAACCGTTCGGCTGCTCGCGGCCCTTGAGCACCAGCTCGAGCGCTGCCTGGAAGGCAATCGAGCCGTCAAAATTGCCGGCCATCGCTGCATACTGTGCATCATCGGCGTTCTGGCCGTCGACGACGGCGGCCATGCGCTCCATCGTCTCGACCACCTGCGCCTCGGTGACGACGCCGTGATGCAACCAGTTCGCCATGTGCTGCGCCGAGATGCGCAGAGTGGCACGATCCTCCATCAGGCCGACATTGTTGATGTCGGGCACCTTGGAGCAACCGACGCCCTGATCGACCCAGCGCACGACGTAGCCGAGAATGCCCTGCGCGTTGTTATCGAGCTCGCGCTGGATTTCCTCTGGCGTCCAGTTCGGACGGGTCGCGACCGGAACCGACAGTATATCGCTGAGCTTGGCCCGTGCCCGGCTCTTCAAGCCGGCCTGAACGTCGGCGACATTGACCCGGTGATAATGCGTAGCGTGCAGGGTCGCAGCCGTCGGCGACGGCACCCAGGCGGTATTGGCACCCGCCTTCGGGTGGGCGACCTTCTGCTCCAGCATCGCCGCCATCAGGTCCGGCATGGCCCACATGCCCTTGCCGATCTGCGCATGGCCGGAAAGCCCGCATTCGAGACCGATGTCGACGTTCCAGTTTTCGTAAGCGCCGATCCAGGCGGCCTGTTTCATGTCGCCCTTGCGGATCATCGGACCGGCTTCCATCGAAGTGTGGATCTCGTCGCCGGTGCGATCGAGGAAACCGGTGTTGATGAAGACGACGCGTTCGCGCGCGGCGCGGATGCACTCCTTGAGATTGACCGTCGTGCGGCGCTCCTCGTCCATGATGCCCATCTTCATGGTGTTGGCGGGCATGCCGAGTGCCGCCTCGACGCGCGAGAAGATCTCGCAGGCGAAAGCGACTTCTTCCGGCCCATGCATCTTCGGCTTGACGACATACATTGAGCCGTCGCGGGAGTTCATGCGGCGGCCGCCCTGGCCGATATCGTGCAGAGCGATCAGCGCGGTTGCCATCGCGTCCATGATGCCTTCCGGCACCTCGTTTCCGTCGCGATCAAGGATAGCCGGATTCGTCATCAGGTGACCGACGTTGCGCACCAGCATCAACGAGCGGCCTGGCAAGGTCAGCGTGCCCCCACTTGGCGCCGTGTAGACGCGATCGGCGTTGAGGCGGCGCATGAAGCTGCGGCCGCCCTTGGCGACTTCCTCCTCGAGATCGCCCTTCATCAGGCCGAGCCAGTTGCGGTATACGACGACCTTGTCTTCGGCATCGACCGCCGCAACCGAATCTTCGCAGTCCATGATGGTGGTGATCGCGGATTCGAGAATGACGTCGGAAATATGAGCCGGGTCATCCTTGCCGATCGGAGTCGTCGCATCGAGAACGACGACGGCATGCAGATTGTTGTGCCGGAGAACGATCTGCGACGGCGCTTCGTGCGAACCCGCAAAGCCGGCAAACTGCTCGGAGTTGCGAAGCGTCGTCTTCGCTCCGCCCGCAAGCGCAACCGAAAGGCTGCCGGAAGCAATCTTCAGCGACGCAACATCCGCCCAGCTGCCGCTTTCCAGCGGCGCGCTTGCATTGAGGAAGTCGCGCGCCCAGGCAATGACCTTGGTGCCGCGCTTGGGATTGTAGCCGCGTCCCTTTTCCGCACCGCCTTCGTCGGAAATGGCATCGGTGCCGTAGAGGGCGTCATAGAGCGAACCCCAGCGTGCGTTGGCGGCGTTGAGGGCATAGCGTGCATTCATGACGGGAACGACGAGCTGCGGACCGGCGATCGTAGCGATTTCAGGATCGACATTATCAGTCGAAACAGAAAACTCGGGGCCCTCAGGCAGGAGATAACCTATCTCCTTCAGAAAGCCCTGGTAGGCTTCGAGGTCGCTCGGCGCGCCATTTTCGCGATACCAGGCATCGATCCTGGCCTGCAGATCGTCGCGCTTGGCAAGCAAGGCGCGGTTCTTCGGCGCGAGGTCATGGACGATCTCCGACAGCGCGGAAAAAAACCGCTCGGCGTCGACGCCGGTGCCCGGCATCGCCTCGTCGACCAGAAAGCCATGCAGACCTGCATCGATCTTCAATCCGTATTTCTCAATGCGGTCCATCTTTTTACTCCTTGAAACAGGCCACTCGCGCGCGTGAAAGGCCGGCAGTTTCTCACCAATTCATTCCCTGTCAATTCAGCAAGGATGCGAAGAATTATTTCCAAAATCGAAAAGATCAGCCATGGGCAATGCGCGGCCTGCCGCTCGCCGACGCGATGAAACGTGCCTCGACCAGCTTGCGGCTTCCTTCGACCTCGGGAGCGTCGATTTCTTCTCGCAGCATCGAAGCCGGCTCGTCGGCACCGTTGGTGCGTGCCGCCTCAAGCGCCATCGTCTCGGCGCGACGGCGGGCCGCTGAAAAGGCCTGGTCCTGATCGAGAAAACGCTCGCTCACCCCTGCTCCGTTGACGATGAAAATGCCCTCTTCCGGCGTGGTGACGAACACGGTGACGGTTGCCCGCACCTGGCCGACAACCGCACCGATGGCATTTGCGACATCGGCCTCATCAGGGATGGATGGCTCGGTGCCAAGCATGTCGGCAATAGCGGGATAATAGACCGGGGCCGAAGCCCCCAAACCGACGAGCGGGCGATCGAGACCGATCGAAAACCGCACGATACCAGGCGCGCGGGTCAGAGCACGATCGACTGCCTGCGAGACCGCCGGGTCGATGGCCCCTGCCCCGTCTTCGCCGAGACAGGCCTGCAGGATGACTTCGCACGATTGGCGCGTGACGCGATCGACGATCATCTCGGCCATCGCCTCGGCAGATGCAGCAATCGGCTGGCCGGAGCCGTCGCGGATGCGCGCTGCCAGTTCGATGCCGAGACGGGCAGCCTCGACGCTCCATTGCGACTGCCTGCCGAGCACATGCATTGCATCGGAGGGCGTCAGGCCGCAGATATGCACCAGGCCGCGTGCCACCAGCCGGTCCAGCGTTGCCCGCTGCGGCGTCGAGGTCAGCAGGTTTTCAAGCGAGATCGGCACTGTGCCGATGCGCTCGTAGAGCGCCTGCTCCTGTGGCTGCAGACCGCTCGCCAGATGGTCGGGTAGACCGGTGCGAACAGCCAGGCGGCCGTTGTTGCGGCCGGCATGTTGCGCCCGCAGTTGTTTTTCCAAAACGGACAGCACCGCATCGCCATGCAGCGCCGCCGCGAGGCTGAGCGGCATCAACCGCCTCGGCCCAAGGTCGATCTTCGCCTTCAGCCCACGATCATTGATGCGGACCTCCGAATCGCCGCCAAGGCCATAGGTGCGCATCGCCACCGCCTCGACCATGGTGCGGAAACCGCCGACCACCGCACCTTCGCCATCGAGCCGCGGACGACCGCGGTCAAGTACCGCGACATCCGTCGTCGTGCCGCCGATATCCGAGACCACGGCATTGTCGAGGCCGGTCAGGTGCCGCGCACCGACAAGGCTGGCGGCAGGGCCGGAAAGGATCGTCTCGATCGGCCGAAGTCTTGCCTCCTCGGCCGAGATCAAGGCGCCATCGCCGCGCACAACCATCATGGGCACATCGATGCCGCGGGACTTCAAAAAGCCCTCGCACGAGCCGATCAGGCGATCGATCATCGAGACGAGCCGGGCGTTCAGCAGTGTCGTCAGCGCCCGGCGCGGGCCGCCGAGCTTGGACGAAAGCTCATGGCTGCAGGTAACCGGCAGATGCGAGACTTCGCGGATGCGGTCGCGCACCCGCTTCTCGTGATCCGGATTGCGGACGGCAAAATAGCCGGCGATCGCAAAGGAGGAAACCTGATTGGCCAAGGTCGGCAGGGCCTCATCGAGCGCGGTCATGTCGAGCGGCGTCTCGCCGCCGTGAACGTTGTGACCGCCCGGCAGGAAGATCACCGGATCGGAGCCGAGCGCATCCTGCAGCCCGTCACGCTTGAGATCGTCTGGCCCGAAGCCGATCATCACCAGGCCGGCACGGCCGCCCTGGCCCTCGACGAGCGCGTTGGTCGCAAGCGTGGTCGACAGGGATACGAGGCCGATGGCGGAAGCCGGGACGCCGGCCTTCTCCAAGACGGATTCCACCGCGCCGGAAATCCCGACGGCCAGATCGTGGCGGGTCGTCAGCGCCTTTGCCTTGGCGACGACACCCGCCGTTTCGCTGAAGAGAACGGCGTCGGTGTAGGTTCCGCCGGTATCGATGCCGAGAAGAAAATGGGACGTCAATTCAAGCCAGTCCAGTGTTTCGGCCCGGGGTAGCGCCGGGTTCAATGGGGATCGATCCGGTGATATGACATATTGGAAGAGAAGGCCATCGTGTCGCGGACATTCGCAGTCAGCAGAGCGACACGATACGAACGGGGGTGCGGCATGACGTTTTCCAGAGCTTCGGCAGTCGCCGGCATTCTTGCGGCAGGTCTGCTCTTCGCCCAGCCGGGCGGCGCGCAGGACGCCGTGGAGGAGGAATACAAGCCGCAACTGCCCGACGTCTCGATCTACAAGGCGATGCTCGACGCCAACAAGCAGACCGGGTGGATCCAGTTTCGCAACTACGACGACCGGCAGCTGATCTATTTTACCGCGCTGCAGACGATGCATTGCCGGCTATCGGAAATCCGCTACTCGATCAACTCGGACGCTCTCGACAAGCGCTTCCCCTTGGCAAAATGCAATCCGCAGATCCCCTTCAACCTGCCCGCCGACGAAACGGCCGAGTATGTCTACATCTCGCTGCCCGCAAACGAGGCCAAGACATTGACGATCCAGGCGGTGTGGGACGACGGTGCCGGCAGCGAGATCGTCGTCTACAAGCCCTGCGACAATGTCGGGGATGCGACCTGCGCCGCGATCAAGACCATCAAGAAGCCATCGAAGCTGTTGCCGCAGCCGATGCCGGCGGATTCGCCGGTGCGTGGCGTGCAATCGGCTATTCCCGGCAAGACCTTCAGCGAGCCGAAACCCGCATCGGCAAGCCGCCCCGCGGTTGAGTAGTCAGCCTCTGCACCGGCCAGGGCCGGGTCTCGTCGGTGACGTCGAAACGGAACCGATGCATCAGGACGGCAAGCGCAATGACCGCCTCCTGCAGCGCGAAGGTCGCGCCGATGCAGATGCGCGGTCCGGCGCCGAAAGGCAGATACTGAAAACGATGCAGCTTCTCGCGGTTTTCCGGCAGGAAACGCTCGGGCATGAAGGCGCGCGGCCGGTCCCAGTAGAGCACGTGACGGTGCAACGTCCACGGCATCACCAGAACCGCGATGCCCTTGGGTATCCTGACGCGCTCGCCGGACGGTGACGTCCATTCGTCCTCCTCGATGGCGGCGCGATTGATCGACGGCGCCGGCGGGTAGAGACGCATCGCCTCCTCGAAGGCCGCCAGCACATGCGGCATTAGGTTCAGCCATTCGACCGGTTCGGCACCGCTCTTGAGCACGGTGTCGATCTCCGCCTCCATCGTCTCGCGGAAAGCCGGCGTGTTGGCGACGCAATAGAGCGTCCAGGCCAACGCCCGGGCAGTGGTCTCATGCCCGGCGCCGATGAAGGTGAGGATATTGTCCTCGATCTCTTGCGTCGAAAGGCCGTTTGCGCCCTCCGTCTGCAGCAGCAATGTGAGGAAATCGTTGGGCGTGCCTGCTGGGTCCGTCGCCATGCGCTGGCGCCTCATCGCCATCGTTTCCGAGACGATCGACCGGAACCGGTTCATGACCTTCTTGCCGCCGATGCGGGTCAATCGCGGCAGCCATTCCGGCGCCAGCAGGATATCCATCGGATCGACGCGCCCCATGCGGTGCAGAAGCTCTTCGACACTCTGGACGAAGCCCTCCCTTTCGACGGCGACCTCACCGGAAAACAGCGTTTCCGCCAGGATATCGAAGGTCAGTTCGGTCATGTCGCTGGCGACATTGGTGGTGAACGGCTTCACCTTCGCGTGCGCGTAGCGTTCGACGAACTCTTCCGACCGGCGCAGCATCTGCCCGGCGAATCCCTTGGCGTGGCGCGGGGTAAAAACCGGCGCAATGGCCTTGCGCGACCGTTTCCAGATCTCGCCTTCGGCCGTCAGAAGACCGTCACGCAGGATCGGGCGGAGGATCAGCCGCCGAACCTTCGACATCTCATAGTTGCTGACGTTTTCGACGAGGATATAGCGGATGAGGCCGGGATCGTTGACGATCAGGGTGCGCTGCGTGATGAACTTGGTCTCGATCCACGGCAGCGTGTAGGACGGCTCGCCCCAGAGTTCGAGCGGATTGCGCAGAACAGTCTTGATGATCTTCAGGTAGGACGGCACGCCGACCCGAGGAATGGGAGCCGGTGGTTCGAAGGGCTCCGGACGCATGTCCATGGTGATAGGCCTTTCTCGATTGCGCCAGGATTTCAGGTTTTTACGGCGCAATCAAGGAAAGTGCTTCACATGAATCACAACAGGCCTTCGAGCTCCACGAGCTTGTCGTTCACCAGCCAGCCGTAATAGTTTTCTTCGGGCCACTGGGTCTCGCCGCCCTGGTTCCTGGCGGCAAGGGCTGCTGCGCGTTGGTCCGGATTGCCGACATTGTAAAGCGTGGCGGTGACGCCGGGATTGCCTGAAATATCGACGCCGGCGATCGACTTGTAGACGTCGATCGAGTGGCGGATCGAGGCGGCCATATAGGCGAGCGAGACATCAGGATCCATGATCGCCTCGTAGACCCCGGCGGCGTTGTTCTCGTCGAGCCGTTCGTAGCCCGACGTCTTCGAGACGATATCGGTCAGCATCAGGGCGGTCAGCGGATTGATCTGCCCGAGGCCAAAGGTCTGGCCGGCAAAGAACGGCTGGAAGAAAACGGCGCTGAAACGGTTGTTCGGGAAGGACTTGCCGTCGACGGACTTGCCGCGGAATTCGCTGTCCCAGACCCGCTCGCGGCAGCTCCACAGCGAATAGGAGCTCTTCTTTCCGGTGCAGTCGGCAAATTGCGGGCGGGCGACGAACTCAGCCACCGTCTCGCCGTCATAGCCGAACTGGAAGCTGTTGCCGGCATAGGCTGCAGCCTTGACGTAGTAGGACTGCAGCCGATCGTAGGCATCGACATTGTAGGTATGTTCGCCGACGATGGCGCCGATCATGTGGATCGGTGCGATGCCATAGGCGCGCGACGTCGACTTGATCTTGCTGATCAGCTGCCGGTCATTGGCGAGCAGATCCCGCACCTTCTCGAATTTGGCATCGAAGGACGTGCGGCCGGCCTTGGTGCGGCGAACGGATGCGCCCGGGATGCCGGGTTGTTCGACGTTCCGGTTGCCCGGCGGAACAACATTGGCCGCCATCGTCTGGCCTGCGGTCAGGCAAAACGTGGCAATAGCGAGCATGCAGGCGGTAAAACGCACGATCTCTTCTTCCTATGAACGGTGGAGACGCCCTATCCGGCGGTGCGGCTCCTACGACAGGATCGTGTCGGAAAGATGCCTCCGGCCACGATCGATTGCGGTTTCCGTGTTAGAAAAAATGAAGGCGCCTGTCGAGAGACAGGCGCCTTGCATCTTCACGGTTGCCTGACGGCAAAGGATTGCCGCCACCTCCGCGTTACAGGATGCAACGCGTGCGTCACAGGATGTAACGCGACAGGTCGGTGTTGGCGGCGAGATCGCCGACGTGCTTGCGCACATATTCGGCATCGATCGTGATAGCCTGGCCAGCGCTATCCGGCGCATTGAACGAGATTTCATCCAGCACGCGCTCCATCACCGTCTGCAGCCGGCGGGCGCCGATGTTCTCGACGCTCGAGTTGAGCTGGACTGCCACGTCGGCAAGCGCATCGATGGCATCGTCGGTGAAGTCGAGTTTCACTTCTTCCGTCTCAAGCAGAGCCTTGTACTGACGGATGAGGCTCGCCTCGGTCTCCGTCAGGATGCGGCGGAAGTCTTCCTTGGTCAGGGCACGCAGCTCGACGCGGATCGGCAGGCGGCCCTGCAGTTCGGGCAGAAGATCGGAAGGCTTCGACACATGGAAGGCGCCCGAGGCGATGAAGAGAATGTGATCGGTCTTTACCGGTCCATACTTGGTCGCAACCGTCGTGCCTTCCACCAGCGGCAGCAGATCGCGCTGAACGCCTTCGCGCGATACGCCGGCACCCATGCCGCCTTCACGCGATGCGATCTTGTCGATCTCGTCGAGGAAGACGATGCCGTCGTCCTCGACCGCCCTCATCGCCTCGCGCTGGATCTGCTCGTTGTCGAGCAGCTTGTCGGACTCGTCGTTGACGAGCACCTCATAGGAAGCCTTGACCGTCGTCTTGACCTTCTTGGTGCGTGCGCCCATCGCCTTGCCGAACATTTCCGACAGGTTGAGTACACCGATATTGGCGCCCGGCATGCCCGGAATTTCGAAGCCGCCCGGCGCGCCGGTCTCGGCGATATCGACCTCGATCTCCTTGTCGTCCAGTTCGTTGGCGCGCAGCTTCTTGCGGAAGGAATCGCGCGTTGCCGGCGAGGCCGTGGCGCCGACCAGCGCGTCAAGCACCCGCTCCTCGGCATTCTGGTGCGCCCTTGCCTTGACCTCCGCCCGGCGCTTTTCGCGCACGAGACCGATGCCGACCTCGACGAGGTCGCGGATGATCTGTTCGACATCGCGGCCGACATAGCCGACTTCGGTGAACTTGGTCGCCTCGACCTTGACGAAGGGTGCACCGGCAAGCTTTGCCAGACGGCGGGAGATTTCCGTCTTGCCGACACCGGTCGGCCCGATCATCAGAATATTCTTCGGCATGACCTCGTCACGCAACTCGTCGCCGAGCTGCTGGCGCCGCCAGCGGTTGCGCAGCGCAATCGCCACCGCGCGCTTGGCGTCGTTCTGGCCGATGATGAACCGGTCGAGTTCCGACACGATTTCCCTAGGTGAAAAAGTACTCATGTATTCCTCTCAAACTCGGTCCGCGTCAGCTCCATCAGGAGTGTGCGGCCGGACGCATCTATCCATTCGCCAAAGGGCACGAAGCCAGCTTTCGCATAGGCCCTCACGGCCCTTCTGTTGCCCGCATCGGGGTCGATCACGATCCGTGGTGCGCCGGCGGCAAAAAGCGTCTGCGCAAAGGCCCTCAAGGCCAGCGACGCCACGCCTTTTCCGGTCATCTCCGGCGGGCCGATGAAGATATCGACGCCGGGGACATCGCCGGGCAGATCCTTCGCCCACGGCTCTTCGTCATATTCGGACGGTGTCCAGGACTGGATGTAGCCGGCGGGCTCGCCGGCTACATGGAAGATGAAGCCATCCACTTCGCCCGTGGCGCAGCCGTCGCGGATCAACACGACTTCCTTGTCCGGATCACCCCACCATTGCCGCACATGCGGCTCGCTCAACCAGGCATGCAGCATCGGCAGGTGGTCATCGGCCACCCGTTCGAAGCTGACATGAACCTGGTCAGTTGCCATCCAGCGTCTCCACCACGATATTGTGGTTGGTATAGACGCAGATGTCGCCTGCGATCTCGAGCGCCCGGCGGGCGATTTCTTCGGCCGACTTGTCGCTGTCCATCAGGGCGCGGGCCGCGGCAAAGGCATAGTTGCCGCCCGAGCCGATGGCGATCGTTCCATGTTCCGGCTCCAGCACGTCGCCATTGCCGGTAATCGCCAGCGTGATCGACTTGTCGGCGACCAGCATCATCGCTTCGAGATTGCGCAAATACTTGTTGGTGCGCCAATCCTTGGCGAGTTCCACTGCCGCGCGCATCAACTGGTCGGGATATTGCTCCAGCTTGGCTTCGAGCCGCTCCAGAAGCGTGAAGGCATCGGCCGTCGCCCCGGCAAAGCCGGCGATAACGTCGCCCTTGGCGAGACGCCGTACCTTGCGGGCATTGCTCTTCATCACCGTCTGGCCAAGGCTGACCTGGCCGTCGCCGGCCATCACCACCTTGCCGTCCTTGCGCACCGTGATGATGGTGGTCGCATGCATCGTTCCGTAGGGATTGTGTTCACTCATTGAAGATACCTGTCGGCCCCAGAACCAGGGGCGTTGGGGGCTCGAACGAGCCTGGTTGCTTGGAGCCTATGTAAGTGCGCCTTACGCGATTGCAAATCCCGGTGAGCCACGCAGTTGACCGTAAATCGGGCGCCTGCCCGAATCGTTCGAATCTCAGCCGCGGTTCTGGATATTTTCCGCCTCCCCTGATAAGGAGCGGCTCCAGCGCATACAGGAGAGCCTGATGGCAGAAGCCACGTCCAGCCGCACCGGCCAAGTTTCGCGAAAGACGAATGAAACGGCCGTGTCCGTATCCGTCAATATCGATGGAACCGGAACGTCGAAGATTGCGACCGGAGTCGGCTTCTTCGACCACATGCTGGACCAGCTTTCCCGACATTCGCTGATCGACATGGACATCAAGACCGATGGCGACCTCCATGTCGACGATCACCACACTGTCGAAGACACTGGCATTGCCATCGGCCAGGCCATTGCCAAGGCGCTTGGCGACCGGCGCGGCATTACCCGCTACGCCTCGCTCGACCTTGCCATGGACGAGACGATGACGCGCGCGGCGGTGGATGTGTCCGGCCGGCCGTTCCTTGTCTGGAACGTCGCCTTTACCTCACCGAAGATCGGCACGTTCGACACCGAACTGGTGCGCGAATTCTTCCAGGCGCTCGCCCAGAATGCCGGGATCACGCTGCATATCCAAAATATCTACGGCGCCAACAACCATCATATCGCCGAGACCTGCTTCAAGTCCGTCGCCCGCGTGCTTCGCACGGCAACCGAAATCGACCCGCGCCAGGCCGGACGCGTTCCCTCGACCAAGGGTACGCTTGCCTGAGCGGTCATTATCTGGCTGATGACCATGGCCTCTTACATGATCCTGACCCCGCCGGGCGCCCGCGCCGACGATGACCGAGCGCGTTTCGTCGCCGACGGCTTCTCGTGGGGCGCCTTTCTGTTTCCGGCGCTCTGGCTTTTCGCCAAGCGCATGTGGCTCTTCGGAATCGCAGTTGCTGTTCTGCAGATTTTGTTAATCTCTCTGTCGGTGATCGGTGGCGGCCTCCTGGCAGCGCTGCTGTTGCATCTGGCGCTCGGCCTCATGGTCTCGCTGGAAGGCCCTGTTTTCATCGCCCGCCGCCTGATCGCCCGCAACTGGACGGTGCGCTCGATCGTGCCGGCGCGCGATCTTGAGACCGCCGAGGAAATCTACTTCGCAAACGTGGCCCCGGCCGACCGAAAGGCAGCGGAGCGGCCATCTGTCGACTGGCCGAGACAGGCGCCGGCAAACACCGGCCCGGGTCTTGGGCTTTTTGAATCCTACGGAGAACGCTGATGCGCGTCGCCATTATCGACTATGGATCGGGCAATCTGCGCTCGGCAACGAAGGCTTTCGAACGGGCAGCGCGGGAAGCCGGCATCGACGCAGAGATCGACCTGACGGACAGGCCCGAGCGGGTGGCGACCGCCGACCGCATCGTCCTGCCGGGCGTGGGCGCCTATGCCGATTGCCGTCGCGGCCTTACGGCCGTCGACGGCATGGAGCAGGCACTGACCGAGGTCGTCGAAGAGGCCGGTCGCCCGTTTCTCGGCATCTGCGTCGGCATGCAGCTGATGTCGTCGCGCGGCCTGGAAAAGACCACGACCCACGGCTTCGGCTGGATCCCCGGCGACGTCGTAGAAATGAGGCCGGCGGATCCGTCGCTGAAAATCCCACAGATCGGCTGGAACACGCTGCGGCTTGCCCGCACGCACCCGCTGTTTGACGGCATCCGCACCGGCGACGACGGCCTGCACGCCTACTTCGTGCACTCCTACCATCTGGCCGCGGAAAATGCCGGCGATGTTGTGGCCGAGGCGGATTACGGCGGCGCCGTCACCGCCTTCGTCGCCAATGGCAACAAGGCCGGCTCGCAGTTCCATCCGGAAAAGAGCCAGGCGCTTGGCCTTGCCCTCATCTCGAATTTCCTGCGTTGGAAGCCCTGAAGGCTCCGGCGACCTCTGATCGGATAGATACATGATCCTTTTTCCCGCTATCGACCTGAAAGACGGGCAATGCGTGCGCCTGAAGCTCGGCGACATGGAGCAGGCAACGGTCTACAACCCGGATCCGGGCGCCCAGGCGCGCGCCTTCGAGGAGCAGGGTTTCGAGTGGTTGCATGTGGTCGACCTCAACGGTGCCTTTGCCGGCGAGACCGTTAATGGTGCTGCCGTCGACGCGATCCTCAAGTCGACCAAGAACCCGGTCCAACTCGGCGGCGGCATCCGTACGCTTGACCATATCGACAACTGGCTGTCGCGCGGGCTTGCCCGCGTCATCCTCGGCACCGTCGCGGTGCGCGACCCGGCACTGGTGATCGAAGCCTGCCGAAAATTCCCGGGCAAGGTCGCCGTCGGCATCGACGCTAAGGGCGGCAAGGTTGCGGTCGAGGGCTGGGCCGAGGCGTCGGAACTCGGCGTCATCGAGCTTGCGAAGAAATTCGAGGGTGCCGGCGTATCGGCGATCATCTACACCGACATCGATCGCGACGGCATTCTCACGGGCATCAACTGGCCTTCGACGCTGGAGCTTGCCGATGCGGTTTCGATCCCGGTGATCGCTTCGGGCGGTCTCGCTTCGATGGATGATATCCGGCGAATGATCGCCCCGGATGCGGCAAAACTTGAAGGCGCGATCTCCGGCCGTGCGCTCTATGATGGCCGCATCGACCCGCAGGAAGCCCTGGCGCTGATCCGCGCCACGAGAAAGGCATGAGCCGATGACCCTCAAAGCCCGCGTTATCCCCTGCCTCGACGTCAAGGACGGTCGGGTCGTCAAAGGGGTCAACTTCGTCGACCTGATCGATGCCGGCGACCCGGTGGAGGCAGCCCGCGCCTATGATGCGGCCGGAGCGGACGAGCTCTGCTTCCTCGACATCACCGCCTCGTCGGACAACCGCGAAACCATCTTCGATGTGGTGGCGCGCACGGCCGAGCAGTGTTTCATGCCACTGACCGTCGGCGGTGGCGTGCGTCAGGTGGCCGATATCCGCAAGCTGCTTTTGGCAGGCGCCGACAAGGTGTCGATCAACACGGCGGCGGTGAAGAACCCGGAGTTCGTCGCCGAAGCCGCCGACAAGTTCGGCAACCAGTGCATCGTCGTTGCGATCGACGCCAAGAAAGTCTCGAAGGACGGCGAAGAGAACCGCTGGGAAATCTTCACCCATGGCGGCCGCCAGACGACGGGCATCGATGCGGTGGACTTTGCCCGGCGCGTCGTCGATCTCGGTGCCGGCGAAATCCTTTTGACCTCGATGGATCGTGACGGAACGAAGAGCGGCTACGATATCGCGCTCACCCGGGCGGTTGCCGATGCGGTGCGTGCGCCGGTCATTGCGTCCGGAGGCGTCGGCACGCTCGACCATATGGTTGCCGGCATCCGCGACGGCCATGCGACGGCGGTTCTGGCCGCTTCGATCTTCCACTTCGGCACCTATAGCATTGGCGAAACCAAGCGCTATATGGCCGAACATGGCATCGCCATGCGTCTCGATTGAGTTTCAGGGTTTCGTTCATGAGTGATTTCTCCCTTTCCGACCTCGAGACCATCGTCGCCGCGCGCGCCAAAGCGTCACCGGACGAATCCTGGACGGCGAAACTGGTCGCAAGCGGCCAGCAGAAAGCGGCCAAGAAGCTGGGCGAGGAAGCGGTCGAAACCGTGATCGCAGCGATCCGCAACGACCGCCAGAATCTCGTCGATGAGAGCGCCGATCTGCTCTATCATCTCATGGTCGTATTGAAAATTGCAGACATTCCGTTGCAGGATGTGCTCGACGAACTTGCACGGCGGACAAGCCAATCCGGTCTGCAGGAAAAGGCTAATCGGCAGGATCCATGACCCTAGCTGCGCAAGACATCGAAACGGTCGATCTCCCGGACAATCTCCAGAACCGGGACTATTCGCCCTATCATCTGTTTTCTGCCGAAGAGTGGTCCCGCTTTCGCGCGGACACGCCCCTGACGTTGACGGCAGACGAAGTGCAGCGTCTGCGCTCGCTGAACGACCCGGTGGACCTCGGCGAGGTCAGGCAGATTTACCTGTCGCTGTCGCGGCTTCTGTCCGCGCATGTGGAATCGTCCCAGCTTTTGTTCGAGCAGCGCAAGCGCTTCCTCAGCATGTCCGGCGAGACGAAGACGCCCTTCGTCATCGGCATTGCCGGATCGGTCGCCGTCGGCAAGTCGACGGCCGCACGTATCCTTGCCCAGCTCCTGTCGCGCTGGCCGTCGAGCCCGAAGGTCGATCTGGTGACGACGGACGGCTTCCTCTATCCGAACGCCGTCCTGCAGCGCGAAAACATGATGGATCGCAAGGGCTTCCCGGAAAGCTACGACCTCGGCGCGCTGCTGCGGTTCCTCTCGGCGATCAAGGCCGGCCAGCCCAATGTCAAGGCACCGAGCTATTCGCACATGACCTATGACGTGCTGCCGGACCAGTACACGGTCATCGACCGGCCCGACATTCTGATCTTCGAAGGCATCAACGTCCTGCAATCGCGCAACCTGCCCGCCGACGGCAAGATCGTGCCGATGGTCTCGGACTTCTTCGACTTCTCGATCTACATCGACGCCGAGGAGAGCCTGATCCACAGCTGGTATGTCAGCCGCTTCATGCGCCTCAGGGAAACGGCCTTCAAGAATCCCGAATCCTACTTCCACCGCTATGCGACCATCAGCGAGGATGCGGCGCGCGCGATCGCCGAAGGACTTTGGCACAACATCAACCTGAAGAACCTGCACCAGAACATTCTGCCGACGCGGCCGCGCGCCGACCTCATCCTGCAGAAAGGCCCCAACCACCTCACCGAGAAGGTGGCGCTGCGCAAGCTTTGAGCGTGCAACATGCGTGCGACCCGAGAATACGCAGCGATGGCTTCGCGGAAAATGTGGGCGTGACGCGAAGGCTGCCGCTCTATTTTGACGCGACATGCCTTAGGGGTTCACCCGGCGCAGCGTCAGATTGAGTCGGCCACCGTTCTTGAGCAGCGTCGATGTGTTCGGATAGATCCGGTCGACGCCGTGGAAGGCCAGACGCCCCTCGCCGCCGAGCACGACGATATCGCCGCTTTCGAGCCTGAAGGATATGGTCTGGCTGCCGCGCTCTCTGCCGCCGACCCGAAACAGGCAGCTATCGCCAAGGGAAATCGAGACGACTGATGTTTCCAGATCGCGCTCGTCCCTGTCTTGGTGCAGACCCATGCGGGCCTCGTCGGAATAGAAATTCACCAGGCATGCTTCCGGCCGTTTGTCGCTGGCCGAAACCGCATTCCAGATTTCAAGGAGAACATCCGGCATCGGCGGCCACGGCCTGCCCGTCCCCGGATGCTGCGGCTGATAACGGTAGCCCTTCTCGCGGTCGGTCACCCAGCCGAGCGGGCCGCAATTGGTCATGCGCACCGACATCGGCTTACCGGTCTTCGGCATCGCCGGCACGAACAGCGGCGCTTCGTGCACCACGCCCCTGAGCGCTTCAACGATCTGCTCCTGACGGGCCCGGTCGAGAAAGCCAGGGATGTGTTTTATTCCTTTCGGGAGAACCTGCATGAGGTTGCCCTCACTCCTCAAGCCCGAGCAGTTTTGCCGGGACGCCGTAGCGCTCAGACCAGCCGGCATAGGCGACATCCGTCGGACCAACGACGTGATCCACCAGATTCCATCGACCGCCCTGGAAGCTGACGAGCGCGAACACCGTCAAGCCATCCATCATGTCGGCCTCGTCGCGAAACCCGGTCTGCGCGAGATCGATGCTGCCGCCGCCCGGACGTTGCGGCTCGACCTGGACGAAGGCCCAGTTCGGCGCCGCTCGCATCGTCGTGACGACGAATTCAACCGAACCGCGCATCTCCGCCTCGACGGCAGGCCGCAAGGCATCAAGGATCGCTGCACGCTCCGAACTACCCTTAGCCGGCTCACGCAGCGATTGCGCGGTGCCGGCGGAGGCAAGTCCAAGACTTGCGACCACCAGAACGACGCTCGAAAATGCACGCATCGACAAGGCTGTCACGCGGCATCCAGATCCGGAATGCGCAGCACCTGACCGGGGTAAATTTTGTCGGGATGGGTCAGCATCGGTTTGTTTGCCTCGAAGATGACCGTGTGCTTGGCGCCCTTGCCCTTGCCGTACTGCGCCTCGGCGATCTTCCAGAGGTTGTCGCCCTTCTTGACGGTATAGAAGACGGGGGCCTTGGCGGGCGCGGGCGCTGCACCGGCATCCGCCACCTTCAGCTCAGACGCTTCGACCGAAGACACGCCGAGCGTGTTGCCGACGGCGACGACCGCCTTCTCGAACGCCGTCTGATCCTTGACGACACCCTTCAGCACCACCTTGTCGTTGACGACTTCGACCTGGACGTCCTTGGTGCCGAGATCGTGCGAAGCGAGTTCCTTCTGGACGCTGTCGGCATCAGGCGCATCGTCGTCACCGCCAATGCCCAACTTCTTGCCGGCGTTCTTGATAAAACTGAAAAGGCCCATGGATTTCTCCTTCTGCAAAAGTTCCTGCGCGATAAGAGAGGGCGCTTGGCGACAAAAGACAAGGGACAGCCGAAAAGAATCCGCAACCGCAAGTCACTCGCCAGTCGGGCGGCCGCGCAACTTCTTGGTCTCGCCGCGACCGGTTTTTTCCTTCAGTCGGCGCTCGATCGAGCCGCGTGTCGGCTTGGTCTTCCTGCGCGGTGGCGGCGGCGGCTCCGCGGCCTTCAGGATCATCTCCTTCAGCCGTTCACGGGCATCCTCGCGGTTGCGCTCCTGGCTGCGAAAGCGACTGGCCTCGATCATCAACACGCCGTCTTTCGAGGCGCGGCGACCGGCGAGCTTCAGGGTGTTGGCCTTGATGCGATCGGTGAGCGCGGGCGAGGCCTGGACATTGAAGAACAACTGAACGGCCGTCGACACCTTGTTGACGTTCTGTCCACCCGGCCCGCCAGCCAGCACGAATTGCTCGCTGAGTTCCCACCCGGCGATAACGATCTGTTCGTTGATGTATAAAGGGTCGCTGGCCATGATCGCTCCTGGCGCTTTCTACTGCATAATTCCTAAAACCGGAATCGATTTACGGAGAAAATTATGCAGCAGATCTCGAGCCTTACAGCGTCCTTTGCGCGTCACATTTGACGCGTGCGCTGCAGCGCACAGAGCGAACCGCTTGAAAACAAGCAACCACAAAAAGTGAAACCCGGCCATTGAGGCCGGGTTTCACGTGAATCATAGCCAGCAATGCTTATTCGGCGGCAATCTTCGTGCCGGGAGCTGCATCGCGGACGCTGCCATCGACATGGTCTTCGAACTTGGCGAAGTTGGCGACGAACATATCGACGAGGCGACGGGCCTGAGCGTCATAGGCGTTACCATCAGCCCAGGTCGAGCGCGGATCAAGAATGCCGTCGTCGACGCCCGGTACCGAAACCGGCACGGCGAAGCCGAAGTTCGCGTCAGTGCGCAGTTCGCTAGCGTTCAGCGAACCGTCGAGGGCTGCCGCGAGCAGGGCGCGGGTCACCTTGATCGGCATGCGGCTGCCGGCGCCATAGGCACCGCCGGTCCAGCCGGTGTTGACCAGCCAGCAGGTGACGCCGTTGTTGGCGATCAGATCCTTCAGCAGGTTGCCGTATTCCGACGGGTGACGCGGCATGAACGGCGCGCCGAAGCAGGTCGAGAACGTTGCTTCCGGCTCGGTGACGCCCTTCTCGGTGCCGGCGACCTTGGCGGTGTAGCCAGACAGGAAGTGATACATCGCCTGTTCCGGCGTCAGCTTGGCGATCGGCGGCATCACGCCGAAGGCATCGGCGGTCAGCATGATGATCGTGCGCGGCTGCGGCGCGGTACCGGTTTCGCTGGCATTCGGGATGAAATCGAGCGGATAGGCGCAGCGGGTGTTTTCGGTCAGCGAACCGTCGTCGAAATCGGGAACCCGGCGTTCGTCGAGAACGACGTTCTCCATGACGGTGCCGAAGCGGCGGGTCGTCGCGAAGATTTCCGGCTCGGCCGCTTCGGAGAGACGGATGGCCTTGGCATAGCAACCGCCTTCGAAATTGAAGACGCCCTGCTCTCCCCAGCCATGCTCATCGTCACCGATCAGCGTGCGGGTCGGATCGGCCGAAAGCGTGGTCTTGCCGGTGCCCGACAGGCCGAAGAAGATGGCGGTATCGCCTTCAGGGCCGACATTGGCCGAGCAGTGCATCGGCATGACGCCCTTCTTCGGCAGCAGGTAGTTCAGAACGGTAAATACCGACTTCTTCATCTCGCCGGCATAGGACGTACCGCCGATGAGAATGAGACCGTTGGTCAGATCGCAGGCAATGACCGTTTCCGTGCGGCAGCCGTGCCGCTCGGGATCAGCCTTGAAGCTCGGCAGGTCGATGATCGTCAGCTTCGGCAGGAAGGAAGCCAGCGCACCACGCTCCGGACGGATCAGCAGGTTGCGAATGAACAGCGAATGCCAGGCAAATTCCGTGACGACGCGGGTCGGCAGGGCATTGTCCTTGTCGGCGCCGCCAACGAGATCCTGGACATAGAGCGACATGCCCTTGGCATGATCAAGCATATCCTGGCGCAGCACGGCGAAATGCTCCGGCGACAGCGGCTTGTTGTTGTCCCACCAGATCTGATCGTCGGTGGACGCATCACGAACGACGAACTTGTCCTTCGGGGAGCGGCCGGTGTGCTGACCGGTGCGCGCAACGATCGCGCCGTGCGCCGTCAGCTGAGCCTCGCCGCGGCGAATGGCTTCTTCATAAAGCTCTGGGGCTTCGAGGTTGTAGCGGACCACATCGAGATCCGTAAAGCCGAGTTTTTCCAAGCCGTTCGCTGCATTGCGAGTGCCGAGTTGCTCCATGGTCAAGCTTCCTTCGTGTTTGGCCATTGGCGTTAAATCTGGCCGGAACATACTTGCATGCTCGCTCAAAAACAAGGCGACGTCAAAAAAAGAATAATGATTTCAGTATATTAATCGATTTAAAGAAAATTATCGTTTTTTTAATCGGTTGAATCCGAGTTCCCTGCGCCATATCTGCCTCTGGGCGACGGAGTGTACGCTTGAGCGCATTTTGGGCTTCGCCACAATTTGTTCCACCTTTATACTCAAGTAACGCACCCGTGACTCGCGGTTGCCGCAGATTCGGAGACGAAACCGGCGATCGGCCTCAAATGACGGAGTTGAACACGATGCAGACCATCGCGCTTGTCGATGATGACCGGAATATCCTGACGTCCGTATCCATCGCGCTTGAAGCTGAAGGCTACAAGGTCGAGACCTATACCGACGGCGCCTCGGCGCTCGAAGGCCTGTTGGCCCGACCGCCGCAGCTTGCGATCTTCGACATCAAGATGCCGCGCATGGACGGCATGGAGCTGTTGCGGCGCCTGCGTCAGAAGTCGGATTTGCCGGTGATCTTCCTGACCTCCAAGGACGAGGAAATCGACGAGCTCTTCGGCCTGAAGATGGGTGCGGACGATTTCATCACCAAGCCGTTCTCCCAGCGCCTGCTGGTCGAGCGCGTCAAGGCGATCCTGCGCCGGGCGGCCAACCGCGAAGCGGCTGCAGCCGGCGGCACCGCCGGAACACCCAAGACTTCCGACACGCCCTCGCGCTCGCTCGAGCGTGGGCAGCTGGCCATGGACCAGGAGCGCCACACCTGCACCTGGAAGAACGAGCCGGTCACGCTTACGGTGACCGAGTTTCTCATTCTTCACTCCCTCGCCCAGCGCCCGGGCGTGGTGAAGAGCCGCGACGCGCTGATGGACGCCGCCTATGACGAGCAGGTCTATGTCGACGACCGCACCATCGACAGCCACATCAAACGGCTGCGCAAGAAGTTCAAGATGGTCGACAATGACTTCGACATGATCGAGACGCTTTACGGCGTCGGCTACCGCTTCCGCGAGATGGCCTGAAGCGACGCGGGGTCTCAGCACTTGCCATCGCGTCGTTTGTGGAGCATTCAGAACCGACGCGATGGCGGCAGGCTTTGACCCGCCTCTTGGCTTGGCCGGTGGCATCGGATCCACGAGACCGAAGACCAGAAAGAACATCCGCGGATCTGCGAAACCCGACATCCGGGTGACGCCTGGTCGCAATCAGAAGATACGGCGGGGATACTCCCGCTGCGGGAGCGGAAAGACTTGGTGGAAGTCTTGCAAGGCGATGTCGATGAACTTGACGGACGGACATCGGCGAAAGGCCGGCGCTGGGCCTATTCGTTCACGCTGATTCGCCGCCTGTTCGGCAACGCCGTCTTTTCGAGCCTGACGCGACGGATCGTCTTCTTCAATCTCGTTGCGCTCGTGGTTCTGGTCGGCGGGATCATGTATCTCAACCAGTTTCGCGAAGGGCTGATCGACGCCCGCGTCGAAAGCCTGCTGACCCAGGGCGAAATCATCGCCGGCGCCATTTCGGCTTCCGCCTCCGTCGACACCAATTCGATCACCATCGATCCTGAAAAACTGCTGGAGCTGCAGGCCGGCCAGAGCATCACGCCGCTGCCGAGCGACGAAGACCTCGATTTCCCCATCATCCAGGAACGGGTGGCTCCGGTGCTCAGGCGGCTGATCTCGCCGACCCGCACCCGCGCGCGCCTGTTCGACGCCGATGCGGATCTGCTGCTCGATTCGCGCCACCTTTATAGCGGCGGCCAGGTGCTGCGCTTCGACCTGCCGCCCGTCGATCCCGAAGCCACCGGTATCGAGGAAAAGTTCGGAAGCTGGATCAACCGCCTGCTGCAGTCGGGCGACCTGCCGCTCTACAAGGAGCCGCCGGGCGGCAACGGATCGATCTATCCGGAAGTGATGAACGCGCTGACCGGCGTGCGTGGTGCGGTGCGCCGCGTGACCGAAAAGGGCGAGCTCATCGTCTCGGTCGCCGTGCCAGTGCAGCGGTCCCGCGCCGTTCTCGGCGTGCTGCTCTTGTCCACCCAGGCCGGCGATATCGACAAGATCGTGCATGCCGAACGCCTCGCCATCATCCGCGTGTTCGGGGTAGCCGCCCTCGTCAACGTCATTCTGTCGCTGCTCTTGTCGTCGACGATCGCCAATCCGTTGCGGCGCCTTTCGGCCGCCGCCATCCGGGTGCGTCGCGGCGGTGCCAAGGAGCGCGAGGAAATTCCTGATTTCTCGTCGCGCCAGGACGAGATCGGCAATCTCTCCGTCGCGTTGCGCGAGATGACGACCGCACTCTACGACAGAATCGCGGCGATCGAGAATTTCGCCGCCGACGTCAGCCATGAGTTGAAGAATCCGCTGACGTCGCTGCGCAGCGCAGTCGAAACGCTTCCGCTCGCCCGCACCGACGAATCGAAGAAGCGGCTGATGGACGTCATCCAGCATGACGTTCGTCGCCTCGACCGCCTGATCAGCGATATCTCCGACGCCTCGCGTCTTGACGCCGAGCTTGCGCGTAGCGACGCCAAGGTGATCGACCTCGAAAAACTGCTGGGCGACCTCGTCGATATCTCGCGCCAGATCCGCAGCAAGAAGAAGCCGGTGCTGCTCGATTTCGTCATCGACCGCAAGGACAGCCCCAAGGCGCGCTTCGCCATCAACGGCTACGAACTGCGCATCGGCCAGATCATCACCAATCTGATCGAAAACGCCCGCTCCTTCGTACCCGAACAGGGCGGCCGCATCGTCGTGCGCCTGACGCGCTCCCGGTCGCGCTGCCTCGTCTATATCGAGGACAATGGTCCCGGCATCCAGGCAGAAGACATCGACCGGATCTTCGAACGCTTCTATACCGACAGGCCGGAAGGCGAAGACTTCGGCCAGAACTCCGGTCTTGGCCTGTCCATCTCCCGGCAGATTGCCGAAGCGCACGGCGGCACGCTGAAGGCCGAGAACATCATGGGTCCGGATCGGCGGATCGTCGGCGCCCGCTTCGTGCTTTCCCTGCCCGCCGAGCCGCACGCGTGACGCCGCGGCACAACATTCACGGCACGGCAATGGTTCTCGGCACGACCGGCTTTCTGGTAACCGGACCTTCCGGCATCGGCAAATCGCGGCTGGCGCTCGCCTGTATTTCGGCGGCACAGCAGATGGGACACTTTGCGGCACTGGTCGCCGACGATCGTGTCGACCTGTCAATGGAGCAGGGCCGAATAATCGCCCGTTGCCCCGCGTCGATCGAAGGCCTGATAGAGATCCGCGGCGCCGGCATTGCCAGGCTCGAGACGGTGCATGCAGCGGTAATGGATTGGGCAATCCTGCCCGTCAACGCGCCATTCGATCCGCGCATGCCGCCGGAAAACGAGGAACTTCCCCTACCCGGCGGTGGCAGCCTGCCAATTGTTCGCGTCCCCATTGAAAACGGCGTACACGTGCTTGCTGTTCTGCGTGTGCTGCTACCCGAAAAATTAGGATTTTAGCTATAGTTGCAGGCAACTGGGCTGGTTTTTCGGCATTTTTGGCTTGCACTTCGCCTTTTCCTTGCCAAGATGGCCGCCCCAACAGGTGGACGAAATTGCTGCATTGCGATATCTGACCATCAGTGAATTGCGCGTGCAGTCGGAGAAAAGATACCCATGATCGGACTTGTGCTTGTCACCCATGGCAAGCTGGCTGAGGAATTCCGGCACGCGCTCGAGCATGTTGTCGGTCCGCAAAAAGCTATCGAGACCGTTTGCATCGGCCCCGAGGACGACATGGATCAGCGTCGGCAGGATATCCTCGACGCCGTGACCAATGTCGACGAGGGCCACGGTGTCATCATTCTCACCGATATGTTCGGCGGCACGCCTTCCAATCTTGCCATCTCGGTCATGCGCAGCGGCACGGTCGAAGTCATCGCCGGCGTCAACCTGCCGATGCTGATCAAGCTGGCCGGCGTGCGTGGCGAAAGCGACATGGACAAGGCCCTGCTGGAGGCTTCCGAGGCGGGACGCAAATACATCAACGTCGCCAGCCGCGTCCTGAGTGGAAAATGATGGACCATCGCACCGACATGTTGCTGACGCGCGAGCTCCTCATCGTCAACAAACGCGGCCTCCACGCCCGCGCTTCGGCGAAGTTCGTACAAACGGTCGAGGCCTACGATGCCGAAATCACGGTGTCGAAGGACGGCAGCACCGTCGGGGGCACCTCGATCATGGGCCTGATGATGCTGGCCGCCAGCACCGGCTCAAGCGTTTGCGTCACCGCCAGCGGTGCGCAGGCCGAAGAAGCGCTGAATGCGCTCGACGCGCTTGTGCGCGACAAGTTCGGCGAAGAAATGTGACCGACAATATAAAGATATAAAGACTTCTTTATATCGAGGTTGCCCTGCCCCAGGATTCCTGATAGATCGATCGCACTCTCACCGCGATGACATGCGCGGGAGGCATAGTCGTGCCGCCGGATGGCCAGAGGGCCAGAGCGGCTTGAAGAGATCAGCCTGGAGAATTTCATGACCACCACTCAGGATTACATCGTCGCCGACATCGGTCTTGCCGATTTCGGACGCAAGGAAATCACGATCGCCGAAACCGAGATGCCGGGCCTGATCGCCTGCCGCGAAGAGTTCGGCGCCTCCAAGCCGCTGAAGGGCGCGCGGATCACCGGTTCGCTGCACATGACCATCCAGACGGCCGTGCTGATCGAGACGCTCGCGGCTCTCGGCGCTGACATCCGTTGGGCCTCGTGCAACATCTTCTCGACCCAGGACCACGCAGCCGCAGCAATTGCTGCCAGCGGCATCCCGGTCTTCGCCGTCAAGGGCGAAACGCTTGAAGAATACTGGACCTACACCGACAAGATCTTCCAGTGGACCGACGGCGGCGTCTCCAACATGATCCTGGACGACGGTGGCGACGCGACCATGTACATCCTGCTCGGCGCCCGCGCCGAAGCCGGCGAGGACGTTCTCTCCAACCCGGGTTCGGAAGAAGAAGAGATCCTGTTCGCGCAGATCAAGAAGCGCCTCCAGGCTTCGCCGGGCTGGTTCACCAAGCAGCGTGACGCCATCAAGGGCGTGACCGAGGAAACGACGACAGGCGTCAACCGTCTGTACCAGCTCCAGGCCAAGGGCCTGCTGCCCTTCCCGGCAATCAACGTCAACGATTCCGTCACCAAGTCGAAGTTCGACAACAAGTACGGCTGCAAGGAATCGCTGGTTGACGGCATCCGCCGCGGCACCGACGTGATGATGGCCGGCAAGGTTGCCGTTGTCTGCGGCTACGGCGACGTCGGCAAGGGCTCGGCTGCTTCGCTCAGCGGCGCTGGCGCCCGCGTAAAGGTCACGGAAGTCGACCCGATCTGCGCCCTGCAGGCAGCCATGGACGGTTTCGAAGTCGTCCAGCTCGAAGATGTTGTTTCGTCTGCCGACATCTTCATCACCACGACCGGCAACAAGGACGTCATCCGCATGGACCACATGCGCGAGATGAAGGACATGGCGATCGTCGGCAACATCGGCCACTTCGACAACGAAATTCAGGTCTCCGCGCTGCGTAACCTGAAGTGGACGAACATCAAGCCGCAGGTCGACATGATCGAGTTCCCGAAGGGCAACCGCATGATCCTTCTGTCGGAAGGTCGCCTGCTCAACCTCGGCAACGCCACCGGTCACCCGTCCTTCGTGATGTCCGCTTCGTTCTCCAACCAGGTGCTGGCTCAGATCGAGCTTTTCACCAAGGGTGAGAACTACAAGAACGAAGTCTACGTTCTGCCGAAGGCGCTCGACGAGAAGGTTGCCCGCCTGCACCTGAACAAGCTGGGCGCGAAGCTCTCCGAGCTGTCGCGCGAACAGGCCGACTATATCGGCGTCGGCCAGCAGGGTCCGTTCAAGCCGGAACACTACCGGTACTAATCGTTACCCGGGCAATCCACAACATGTTGTGGCCGCGTTCTTGACAAGAGAGCGCGGCCTCTTTTTTGGGCAGCTCCCTTCCCGGCGATTCGTCAACGAAGTATGCTCTAACCCATTGATTCGTGATGCCGGTGCGGACCTTCGGGCATTGCGAGTGGGATGTCTTGTCGGCAAGCGGCAAACAGACGGAGACAGACCGGGGATGCAATCAGAACTGACGCGAACCCTTCAACCGGGTATCGCCGGAACTGCGCATGGCACTACAGGGCCGGCAGCACCCTTCGGGCAGACGGGGACGGCAGCGCCATGACAACAGCACAACAAACCTCATCGGGCGGTCGCCGCAAAGGTCCGGTATATCTCCGCCGCCTGATTTCTTGCACGGCGCTTTTCGCTGCGACCGATGCGGTCGCCCAGGTCTCGGCGCAGAAGGCGAATATCTTCGGTTCGTCGGAGGTCATCACCTTCTCCGTCCTCATCGGCGTCATTTCCGCGGCGATGATCTCGGCAATCTGGCTGATCCGCCAGCGCGGCAATATCGAGGCTGAAAACCGCGAGCTGCGATCCGACCTTTCGGACGCCAATCAGCGCCTCTCGCGCTTCCAGGCGCTCATTGCCGACAAGAACCGCCGCATCGTCATCTGGGATGGGCTTGCCGAGCGGGCCGAGTTGCTCGGCCAGTTGCCGGCAGAAACCGGCGCGCCTGCAGACGATCGCGAGTTCCTGGCCTTTGGGCGCTGGATTAAGGCGAATTCCGCCAGCGAGCTCGAAAAGGCGATCGACGCCTTGCGCACGCAGGCACGCAGCTTCGATCTGGTGCTCGAAACGACGCGCAACGAAGTCCTGGAGGCACAAGGCCGCGTTTCCGGCGGACGCGCTTTTGTGCGCTTCATCGCGCTTAACAACATGCGGGCTGAACTGGCTGAACTGAAGCTCGAACGCGATCGCCTCAACAACTCGCTGACGTCCTTCCGCACCCTGCTCGACGCGATCGACCTGCCGGTCTGGCAGCGCGGCACCGATGGAGCGCTGAGCTGGGTCAACGAGGCCTATGCCGACGCCGTGGAAGCCCCCAACGTCGCTGCAGCCATCGCCGAGGGCCGTGAACTGCTGGCGACCGTGGCACGCGAAAAAATACGCGCCGTCTCGACCTTCGACACGCCATTCCGAGACAAGCTGTCGACCGTGGTCAAGGGCAACCGCACATTCTTCGACGTCGTCGACGCACGCAGCCCGGCCGGAACGACCGGCATTGCCATCGACGTCTCCGGCGTCGAGGCTGTGCGGGAAGAACTCAATCGCACGCTCAAGAGCCACGCGGAAACGCTTGACCATCTCGCAACGCCGGTCGCAATCTTCGACGGCAATCAGCGCCTGCAATTCTACAACCAGGCCTTCCAGCGCCTCTGGAACCTGGACATGGGCTTCCTCGAGCGCAAGCCGGACAATGGCGAAGTGCTCGACCGTCTGCGCTCGGGCGGACAGCTGCCCGAACAGCTCAACTGGAAACAGTGGAAGGCGAACGCGCTCTCCGTCTACCAGGCGCTCGATACGCAATCCGACCTCTGGCACCTGCCGAACGGCCAGACGCTACGGGTATTCGCAACGGCACGGCCGCAAGGCGGCGTCACGTGGGTATTCGAGAACCTAACCGAGAAGGTCGATCTGGAAACCCGCTACAACACGCTGGTCCAGGTCCAGGGCGAAACGATCGACCATCTGGCCGAAGGCGTTGCGGTGTTCGGTCCCGATGGCCGCATCCGGCTTTCCAACCCGGCCTTTCGCGCGACCTGGGGCATCAACGAGACCGAGGCGAAGCCAGGCACGCATATCCGCGCGATCGAGCAGGCCTGCCTCATGTCCTACGACCAGCCGGACGGCTGGAAGCGGTTCTCCCATATCATCACCAGTTTCGACGACGAACGGCCCTCGAGTCGAGGCATTCTTGAACTTCGAACCGGGCTGATCCTCGACTACGCCGTCATTCCGCTGCCAAACGCCCAGACGATGCTGACCTTCGTCAACATCACCGACAGCGTGCGGGTCGAACGGGCACTGACCGAGAAGAACGATGCGCTGCGCAAGGCGGATGCGCTGAAGAACGACTTCGTTCATCACGTGTCCTACGAGCTGCGCTCGCCGCTTACCAACATCATCGGTTTTGCCGATTTGCTGAAGACGCCTGCCTTTGGTGACCTCAACGATCGGCAGGCGGAATATGTCGATCACATCGCCACGTCCTCGTCGCTGCTTTTGACCATCGTCAACGACATTCTCGATCTTGCGACCGTCGACGCCGGCATCGTCGAGCTCGACATGTCGGAAATCAATCTTACCGACTTCCTCGACGACATCGCCCATCAGATGGCTGACCGACTGGTCGAGGGCGGCGTCACACTGCGCGTTGCGGCACCCGACAACCTCGGACGCATGGTCGCCGACCAGCAGCGGCTGAAGCAGATTTTCGTCAAGCTGCTCACCAACGCCGCCAACTTTGCTCCTGACGGTAGTGTCATCGAGCTTTCGTGCCGGCGCGACGGTGGAGACTTCGTCTTTTCCGTTTCGGACAGCGGACCGGGCATTCCCCAGGACGTGCTCGATACGGTGTTCAACCGCTTCGAAAGCCACGGTCAGCGCGGCGGCGCCGGCCTTGGCCTGTCGATCGTCGAGAGCTTCGTCAGCCTTCACCACGGCACCGTGTCGATCCGCAGCCGTGAGGGCGAAGGCACCGAGGTCAGCTGCCGTATCCCTTCGGCAGAGGTCCCGAAGATCGTCGCGGCGGAATAATGAAGCCGATCGAACGCTTCCTGAAGGACGAGGCAGCCACGATCCAGCTTGGCGAAGACCTGGCTCTGGCGCTGAAAGTCGGCGACTGCCTGGCTCTCTCGGGTGATCTTGGGGCCGGAAAGTCGACCTTGGCACGCGCCTTCCTGCGCGCCGTCGCCGATGACGACGGGCTGGAAGTCCCGAGCCCGACATTTACGCTGGTGCAGAGCTACGACCTGCGCATTCCCGTGGCGCATTTCGATCTCTATCGGCTGGCAGATGCCAGCGAACTCGATGAGCTGGGCTTCGACGAGGCGCTGTCTCTGGGCGTCTGCCTGGTCGAATGGCCGGAGAGGGCCGACGGGGCGTTGCCTTCCGACAGGATCGTGCTGCAGATCACCCATGAGGCGGCCGGACGAACCGCCAGCATCGCCGGCCCCGAAGATGCCCTGCAGCGCATTACCCGCTCGCTGGCGATCCGCGATTTCCTCGCAGGTAACGGATTTGCGGACGCGCGCCGACGTCACCTGAGCGGCGATGCCTCGGTGCGAGCATACGAACGGGTCGACGGCCGAGACGGCCTTCCGAGCCGGATCCTGATGGATGCCGCGCGGCATAAGCCCGGTCCGATCCTCCAGGATGGCAGGTACTACCAGCAACTCGCGCATATCGCCGAAGATGTGATCCCCTTCGTCGCCATCGACGAGCTCCTCAGAGAACGGGGCTTTGCAGCACCTGTGATCTACGCACGCGATCTCGACCAGGGAATTCTGCTGATCGAGGACCTCGGCTCCGAAGGAGTACTCGACGAGGCCGGGAAGCCGATCGAGGCACGCTACGTCGAAAGCGCGCGCTTGCTCGCCCGACTTCACGCCACCCCGGCAAGGCGTGACATCGCGCTCTCCGGCGGCGTAGAGCACCATATCCCTGATTTCGACCGGAGGGCGATGAAGATAGAGACCCGGCTGCTCACCGACTGGTACCTGCCGTGGAAACGCGGCGAGCCGGCGACGGAACAGGAAAAGCAGGAATACGCGGCGATCTGGGACGACCTCATCGACCTCATCGCGACGTCGGAGAAGAACCTGCTCCTGCGCGACTTTCACTCGCCGAACATCATCTGGCGTCCCGAGCACGAGGGTCTCCAGCGTGTCGGCCTGATCGACTTCCAGGATGCGATGATTGGCCCGACGGCCTATGACGTGGCGTCACTGGTGCAGGACGCTCGGGTGACGATCGAACCGGCACTGGCAAGCCGCATGATGGATGCCTATCTCGGCGACCGCCGCGCTGCCGGTTCGTTCGACGAGGCCCTGTTCCTTCGCGACTGGCATCTGATGTCGGCGCAGCGCAACTGCAAGCTCGTCGGCATCTGGGTGCGGCTGATGCAGCGCGACGGCAAACCCGGCTATATGAAGCATATGCCGCGCACTTTCGCCTATCTCGAAGTCGCTCTCATGCACGAAGCGCTGAAACCCTTGCGCGACTGGTGTATGAAGACGGGAATCATCGTGCCCGAATCAGCGAACTGACAGAGAAGCAATGTCGATCAGCAATGCGATGGTGCTCGCGGCGGGCCTCGGTACCCGTCTACGCCCGATCACCAACTCCATCCCGAAGCCACTGGTGAAGATCGCCGGCAAGCCGATGATCGACTATGTTCTGGATCTGCTGGTGAACGCCGGCGTCACCAGGGCAGCCGTCAACGTCCACCACTTCGCCGACCAGATGGAAGCACATCTGGCGCAGCGCCCGGCGCCCGAAATCGTGATTTCCGACGAACGCGATGCGCTGATGAATTCGGGCGGTGGCCTGGTCAAGGGGCTGAAGCTGCTTGCCGATGGCCCCGTTCTGGTGATGAACGCCGATCTCTTCTGGGTTGGCGAGGAAGCGGGCAAGCCCAGCAATCTCGAGCGGCTCGCCGGCTTCTTCGATCCGCAGCGCATGGACATGGCACTGCTTTGCGTGCGCGACGAGGATACGACCGGGCACAACGGCAAGAGGGACTTTTCGCTCGGCACCGACGGCCGTCTGGTCCGCTATGCCGAGGGCATGGACAATCCCGTGGTCTATGCCGGCGCGATCGCGCTCGACAAGAAACTGTTTGCCGACGCGCCGGATGATGCGTTCAACCTGAACATCTATTTCGATCGGGCGATCGCCGAAGGCCGATTGTTCGGCATCGTGCTCGACGGCCACTGGATGACTGTGGGCACGCCAGAGGCGATCGAAGACGCTGAAGCCGCGATCCGCCGCTACCAGCCGGAAGGATGAGCATGTCCTATCGCGGAACCAACGTCTTTACGATTCCGCCGGGCCTGCCCTTCCTGAAGACACTTGCGCGCAAACTCTGCGACGGGACGCTGACGCCGGATTTTCGCTACGATCCCGCGGATCCGCTGCCGCTTGCCGGCGTGACGATTTTCGTCCCGACGCGTCGGTCCGCCCGCGTGCTGCGCTCCGAATTCGTCGATCTGCTCGGCGGCCGTTCGGCAATCCTGCCGACGATCCGGGCACTCGGCGAAACCGATGACGACAGCGGCTTCTTCGATGCGGAAGTGCCGGCGATCTTGGACCTGGCGCCGCCCCTTCCCGGCACCGCCCGCCTGATCGAACTTGGCCGGCTTATCCTTGCCTGGCGAAACCGCCTGCCGAAGGTGGTGCTCGACATTCACGCGGAAAGCCCACTGATCGCCCCCGCAAGCCCGGCGGACGCCATCTGGCTGGCGCGCAATCTGGCCGAACTCATCGATGCGATGGAGACGGAAGAACTCGACTGGGAGCAGCTCGACAGTCTCGATGCCGGCGAACATGCGCTGTGGTGGCAGCTGACGCTCGAGTTCCTGAAAATCGCCCGCACCTATTGGCCGGAGCGGCTGGAAGAACTCAAACAATCCTCGCCGGCACGACATCGCAACGCCATCCTGCAGGCCGAGACCCAGCGCATTGCCGCGGGCGCGCTTCAAGGGCCGATCGTCATTGCCGGTTCAACCGGCTCCATCCCGGCGACGGCCGCCCTGATTGCCGCGGTTCAGAAGCTGTCCAACGGCACGATCGTGCTGCCGGGGCTCGACCAGACGATGACCGACGCCGAATGGGGCATGATCGTCGGCGAGACCGTCACCGGCGGCAGATCCGATCCGGCCAGCCGCAGCCACCCGCAATACGGCTTTCACCGCCTGCTGCAACGCATGCAGGTGGAACGCCGCGATATCCCGACCCTCGACCAGGCCGATGCAGGGCTCATCGATCGCAGCGAAATCCTGTCGCATGCGCTTTTGCCCGCCAAGGCGACGAATGGCTGGACTGAAACCCGCAACGAACTTAAGCCCGAAACATTGCAACGGGCCTTTGGCGACGTCGCCCTGATCGAAACCGCCAATGAGCGCGAGGAGGCGACGGCGATCGCGATCGCACTGCGGCTGGCGCTTGAGGGAAGCGACGACAGCCAGGCGGCCCTGATCACCCCCGACCGCAATCTTGCGCGCCGTGTCGGCGCGGAGCTGGCACGTTTCGATATCGAGGCCGACGATTCCGCCGGCACGCCGCTCGCCTCTACGCCTGCCGGCACGCTGATGCGGCTTCTGCTGGAGGCAAGTCTCAGGCCCGGCGATCCGGTACCGTTGGTCGCTTTGTTCAAGCATCCCCTAGCCCGCTTCGGCCTGCCGCAGGCGGAGATGCGCCGCAGCGCCGATGTGCTGGAGCGCTTGGCGCTGCGCAGCGGCACCGATATCGCCGACATTTCGCTTCTGGTGCCGCTGCTCGAACAGGCAGCCGGCCATCACAGGACGGACCGCCATCCCCCGGAATGGCGGATCGGCATTACCGAGGACGACATTCTCGCCGCGAGGGGCCTCGCAGCGCGGGTAAAGGTGGCAACGGACCCACTCGCCGGCGCGCTGGTGCGGCGCAGCCATGGCCGCCGCCCCTTCTCCGAGATATTTACCTTTGCCGAATGGGCGACACGAACCGGCCAGGCGCTGGAGGCCGTCTGCGGCGACGAGCGCGCCGACCTCAGCGGTCTATGGTCCGGCGAGGCAGGCGAAGCCTTGGCGACGCTGCTGCGCGGCATCATCGAGACCGAAGGCCAGATGGATGCCGACGGACCGCAATGGTGCGACATCATGGAGGCGCTTGCCGCCAGTGAGGCGGTCAAGCCGCGCTCGATGCGCCACCCCCGCGTCTTCATCTTCGGCGCGCTGGAATCGCGCCTGCAGAGCATGGATCTCGTGGTGCTTGGCGGCATGAACGAAGGCAACTGGCCGGGGCAAACCGCCAATGATCCCTTCCTTTCCCGAACGATGAAAACCGGGATCGGCCTCGAGCCGCCCGAACGCCGCATCGGCCAGCTCGCCCACGACTTCCAGATGGCGTGCGGCACCCGCAAGCTGATCTTCACCCGCTCGATGCGCCAGGGATCGGCGCCGACCGTCGCATCGCGATGGCTGCAGCGGCTGCTGGCGCTGGGCGGCAAGCGGCTGGCAGAGAACCTGCGATCGAACGGCAGCGACTATCTCCTGTGGGCGCGGATGCTCGACAAGGGTGGGCGTCAGGCCTTGGCCGAGCGCCCGGCACCCAAGCCGCCGGTCGACCTGCAGCCACGCAAATATTCGTTCAGCGAAGTCTCGCGGCTTCGCCGCGATCCCTATTCGATCTACGCGCGCCGGATCCTGCGTCTGCATCCGCTCGACCCGTTCAATCGCGATCCGGGCGCGTCAGAACGCGGCACGCTCTATCACCGCATCGTCGATCGTTTCGTGCGCGGCGGCTTCGACATCCTGTCCGCGGCTGCAGAAGAGGCGATGGGCCGCCTGCTCAATGAAGCCTTCGACGAAGAACGGCTGCCCGCCCATATCGACACCATATGGCGGCCACGCTTTGCAGCGGTCGGCAAGGCGTTCGTCGCCTGGGAACGGGAGCGTGCGCGGTTTATCCGCAAGCCGTTGACCGAAGTTGCGGCATCGATGGAGATCGGGGTGGTGGATATTCGCCTGACGGGGATCGCCGACCGGCTCGACACGATGACCGACGGGACGGTGGAAATCATCGATTACAAGACCGGCTCCAGCCCGTCGATCAAGGAAGCCCGCGTGCTGCTCGATCCGCAGCTGGCGCTGGAAGCGGCAGCGCTGAAAGCCGGTGCGTTCAAGGGCATGGGTCCCGGCCACCCGCAATCGCTGCTCTATGTCCGGTTGAAGCCCGGCTCCCGCTTCAAGGTCGAGACCGTCAACAACGAAAACAGCCGCGCCAAGGAAACGAAATCGGCCGATCAGCTGGCGGACGACGCCCTGACTGAGCTTAGAAAGCTGCTGACCGCCCTGATGTCGGGCAGACATGGCTTTGCCTCACGACTGATCGTGCAGAAGGAACGCGACTACGGCGGTGAATACGACCATCTGGCCCGGGTTGCGGAATGGTCGACAGCCGACAGCGAGGATGACAGCGATGAGGGATGAAAGCGCCGGCCCCGACGAAAGGACGCCCGAAGCCTGGCTCGACTGGACGTCGCGCCGGCAGTCGCTCGCCTCCGATCCCGCTCGCTCCGCCTGGGTTTCAGCCAATGCCGGGTCGGGCAAGACCCACGTTCTGACGCAGCGCGTCATCCGGCTGCTGCTTGCGGGCTGCAGGCCTTCGGCCATTCTGTGCCTGACCTATACCAAGGCGGCGGCTTCGGAAATGTCGAACCGCGTGTTCGAACGCCTTGCCGAATGGGTGACGCTCGACGACGAGGCGCTGGAAAAGCGGATCGAAACCATCGAGGGCGAGTTGCCCTCGCGGCTGAAGCTCCAGGAGGCGCGGCGGCTGTTTGCGCGCGCGCTCGAAACGCCGGGTGGCCTGAAGATCCAGACCATCCACGCCTTCTGCGAGGCGCTGTTGCACCAGTTTCCGCTCGAGGCAAACGTTGCCGGGCATTTCTCGGTTCTCGACGACCGGGCGGCGGCCGTGCTGCTGGCAGACGCGCGCCGCGCCCTCTTGACCGCGACAACGGCTGACAGCGATGCACCGCTTGCCGATGCCTTTGCCACCGTGCTCGAGCTTGCCGACGACACCGGGCTTGAAAAACTGCTGGGTGCGATCGTCTCCAACCGCACGGCGATACAGGCATTTCTCGACCATGCTGACCTCCATGGCGGCGTCGCCGTGCAACTGCACGCGGCACTCAGGCTTGAACCTGAAGACAGCGTCGAGCGCATCCTCGAAAGCGTCTGGCCGCTTCCCGGCCTTAACGGCCCGGCCCTCGAACGCTACCTTGGATTGGCTGCCAGCGCCGGCGGCGCCAAGGTGCTCGATTTCGCCGAGGGGCTTCGCGCAACGGCCAAGCTTGTCGATCCGATGGCCCGATACGAGGGGCTGCAGGAGCTGTTCTTTACCGGCACCGGCAAGCCGCGCGCCGAATCGGCCTTCGTAAACAAGGCCATGCTCCAGGCCGCGCCGGATCTGATTGAGCTGGTCGAAGCCGCCCGCGATCATGTCATCGCCTGCGCCGACCGGCTGAGCATCATCCAGATGTACGAGGCGACACTCTCGGCGCTGACGCTCGCCGATCGGCTCAACAACGACTATGAAGCGCTGAAGCGCACCCGCAGCCAGCTCGACTTCGAGGACCTGATCAATCGCACCGCAAGCCTGTTTGCGCGCGGCGACGTCAGCGCCTGGGTTCACTACAAGCTGGACCAGGGCATCGACCATATCCTTGTCGACGAAGCCCAGGATACGAGCCCGACGCAATGGACGATCATCCAGGCGCTGGCGGCGGAATTCTTCTCGGGCGACAGTGCGCGCGGCAACGAGCGCACCATGTTTGCCGTCGGTGACGAGAAGCAATCGATCTACTCGTTCCAGGGCGCACGCCCCGAGCGTTTCTCGCGCGAAAGCATCGAGACCGAGCGGCGCGTGCGAGACGGCGGCAAGGCGTTCAGTCCGATCCGCCTGCAGCTCTCCTTCCGCTCCACCGTCGACGTGCTCTCCGCCGTCGATACCGTCTTTGCCAACCCGGCGCATGCGCGTGGGCTGAGCGCCCGGAACGAAGCGGTCGTGCACGCCTCGAACCGCATCGGCCATCCCGGCGCCGTCGACATCTGGGATGTGATCGCGGCCGAGCCGACGGCGACCGACGACGAATGGACGGCCCCCTTCGATGCCACGCCGGAAACGGCACCGGTCAACATTTTGGCACGGCGCATTGCCGCCGTACTCGATAGCTGGATCGGGCGCGAGACCATCATCGAAAAGGGCGTGCGCCGCGCCATGCGCCCGGGCGATGTCATCGTGCTCGTCCGGAAGCGCGACGCCTTTGTCAATGCGCTGACCCGCGCCCTGAAGCGGCGCAGCGACATCCCCGTCGCCGGTGCCGACCGGCTGGTTCTGACGAGCCATATCGCCATCCAGGACCTGCTGGCGCTCGGGCGCTTCATGCTGCTGCCGGAGGACGACCTGTCGCTCGCGGCGCTGTTAAAGAGCCCGCTGTTTAACCTCGACGAAGACATGCTTTTCGAACTCGCTGCCCGACGGGACGAAGGCGCTAGCCTCTGGCAGAGGCTGCAGGAATCCGGCGCCATCGAAGGCTCCCCACATGAGGGAACCGTCAAGGCGCTTCTTCGTTATGCCGCCCTTTCTCAACAATTGGCCCCGCATGATTTCTATGCCCGCGTGCTTGGCGTTCATGGTGGGCGCGCGGCGTTTCTCGCCCGGCTCGGCAGCGAAGTGAGCGACATTCTCGACGAGTTCCTGACCTTTGCGCTCGAACACGAAAGAAGCGGCCTGCCCGGCCTGCAGGCTTTCGTCTCGACGCTCGAAATCGAGGCGCCGACCGTCAAGCGCGAGCAGGACAAGGAGCGCGACGAAGTCCGGATCATGACGGTGCATGCGGCCAAGGGGCTGGAGGCGCCGGTGGTGTTTCTGGTCGACGGCGGCGGCAAGCCTTTCAACTCCCAGCACGTGCCCGATCTTCGCTTCCTCGAGATGCCACTCGCCGATGGCTCGAGCTACCCGCTGCCCGTCTGGCGGGCGCCCGGTTCGGCTTCGAATTCACTCATCGCCGCCGACAGCGACCGGCTGAAGACGCTGGCCGAGGAAGAATACCGCCGGCTGCTTTATGTGGGCATGACCCGGGCTGCCGACCGGCTGGTCGTCTGCGGGTATCGCGGGCAGCGGCCAAGTGCGGACACTTGGCACGCCATCGTGCAGGCGAGCCTTTCGCAGGACGAGAATGGTCGCTGCACCCCTGTCACCTTCAAGGCGGGTGACGAAGAATGGCCAGGGCACTCCTGGCGGGAAACGCATGTGCCGCGCGAAGTGCCGTCAGGTGACGAGCTATCGGACCTCATGGCCCCCGCGAAGACCGGCCTGCCGATTGCTCTTTCGACGCCGCTGCCGCCGCCACGGCGGTTGCCGCGGCCGCTGAGCCCATCGGGCGTCGGCATTGCGGTCGATGAGGACGACGGCGACATGATCGTCAGCTCGGCGCTGTTTTCCGTGAAAACGCCAGCAAATTTCTCGATGCTGCGCGGCGCCATCCTGCACCGGCTGCTGCAGGTGCTGCCGTCGATCGCCCCGTCCGAGCGCCTGGCGGCGGCCGACCGATATCTCGCCCGCTCGGTGCCGCGTTGGCCCGAAACGCAACGCAAGCGCCTGCGTGATGCCGTCCTGCAGGTCCTCGATCATGGTGACCTGCGCGCGCTCTTTTCCGGCGCCAGCCGCGCAGAAGTCTCGGTCATGGGCACATTGAAGCTCGCAAACCGCGAATTTGCCGTTTCCGGCCGGATCGACCGGCTGTCGGTGGCGGATGGCGTCGTCACCATTGCCGACTTCAAGACCAATCGCAGCGTGCCCGCGTCAGCCGACAACGTCCCCGCCGCCTATAAAACCCAGCTTGCGATCTATCGCGAGCTGCTGCGGCCACTTTATCCCGCGCACCGCTTCCAGTGTGCGTTGATCTTCACCGAAGGCCCCGTCATCCACGTGCTCGAGGATGCGGCACTGGACAGGAGCCTTGAAGACCTCGCGACAAAGTGAGATACCCGATATTGAAAATCCAGTGGGACAGCCTCACATGAGACACAACATCTGGACACCGACATTTCGAACGCAAGGAGCAGCCGATGGCTACTGTAAAAGTCGATACATCCAATTTTCAGCAGGAAGTGCTGAACGCCGCCGAGCCGGTGGTTGTCGATTTCTGGGCTGAATGGTGCGGCCCGTGCAAGATGATCGCGCCGAGCCTTGAGGAAATCTCCAACGAGCTCGCCGGCAAGGTCAAGGTCGTGAAGCTGAACATCGACGAGAACCCGGAGCTGGCCGCGCAATACGGCGTGCGCTCGATCCCGACGCTTGCGATGTTCAAGGCCGGTGAAGTTGCCGACATCAAGGTTGGCGCTGCTCCGAAGACGGCCCTGACGTCCTGGATTTCGACTGCGGCCGCTTAAGGCCACCACATCGAAGTGACTTCAAAGCCCGGCTTGCCGGGCTTTTTTCTTGTCAAGAGCGTTTCCGATTTATGCGGAACCGCACAAACGCTCTATCTCTTTGTTTTTACGCATTTCCTGACGGAAAACCGCTTCGCACTTTTCCTGGAAATGCTCTAGAGGAAATTGCCCGGCTGCCAATTTTCGGGCGCCAGCGCAAATGGCGGCCTGTTGCGATCCTTGTCGCAGGCAACCGATCACTTCGGTGGCGTACCGTTATCGGCAAGCACGTCGCCGACGAGATAGAGCGAACCGCCGATCAGGATGCGTGGCGGCATCGGGTCTTCGTCGACGAGATTGGCGATGACGGTCAACGCTTCGGCCACCGATGACACGGCGGACGCCTCGAAGCCGACCGAGGCCGCGTCCTGCGCCAGGGCCACCGGATCCAGACCGGCATCGGAGCCACGAATCGGCACCGTGAAGACCTGTTCGGCCAGATCAAGGAAGGCGCGGAAGTAACCGAGCTGATCCTTGGTGCTGATCATGCCGATGATCAGGAACAGCGGGCGGGACTCCCGCTCCTCGAAATTCGCCATGGCTTCGGCGATCACCTGGCCGGCACCGGGATTGTGCCCGCCATCGACCCAGATTTCCGCATCCTGCGGGCCGTAGTGACCAAGCTTGCCACCGGCAAGACGCTGCAAGCGTCCGGGCCACTCGACGCCGGCGACACCGCGCTCGATGGCCGCATCCGGCACGTCGAAACCGGCGGCGCGGACGGCGCGGATGGCCGCGGCTGCATTGGCATACTGGTGACGGCCGGGCAGCTTCGGCAGGGGAAGGTCAGACAGACCCCGCTCGTCCTGATAGACAAGGCGGCCGAATTCCTCATGCGCCATGAAGTCCTGCCCGTAGACGGACATCGGGCAGCCGAGACGCTCGGCGGTCGAGGTCAGGACGTCGCGGACGCCTTCTTCTTCCTGCTGGCCGATGACGACGGAGCAGCCACGCTTCATGATGCCGGCTTTTTCCGCTGCGATCAGTTCGACCCGGTCGCCGAGATAGGCCTGGTGATCGAGCGAGATCGGCATGATCACGGAGACCGCAGGGCGGGTTATGACATTGGTCGCGTCGAAGCGGCCACCGAGACCGACCTCGATGATCGCGACATCTGCCGGGTGTTCGGCGAAAAGAACGAAGGTAACGGCGGTCAGGATTTCGAAGACGGTGATCTTCTCGCCGCCATTGGCTTCCGCGACGCGCCGAACCGCATCGGCAAGCACGGGATCGCTGACGAGCCTGCCCTTGCCACCCTTGACGCCAAGCCGATAGCGCTCGTGCCAGTTGACCAGATGCGGCGAGGTGTGGACGTGAACGCTCAAGCCCGCGGCTTCAAGCACCGCCCGCGAGAATGCGGTGACGGAGCCCTTGCCGTTAGTGCCGGCCACGTGAATGATCGGCGGCAGCCGATCCTGCGGATTGCCGAGCGCGGCCAGAAGCCGGGTTATCCTGTCCAACGACAGGTCGAAGCCTTTCGGATGCAAGGCAAGGAGTTTTTCGATCTCATAGCCTGCTTCGCTGGCTTCCACCGCTGTCATCTCGCCCTGCCCCGATAGGATCGTATGCTATGCGCTTGCCGCAACCGGCAAAGCCGCTGGTTCTGCACCGCCGCCGTTGAGTTTTACCGCATCGGCCGGCTTCTTCATCAGGATCTTCAGCACACGGGCCAGCGTCGAGGGAATGTCATGACGCTTGACCACCATGTCGACCATGCCGTGCTCCAGCAGGTATTCCGCGGTCTGGAAGCCTTCCGGCAGCTTTTCGCGCAGGGTCTGCTCGATCACGCGCTTGCCGGCAAAGCCGATTTCGGCGCCGGGTTCGGCCAGATGGACATCGCCAAGCATGGCGTAGGAGGCGGTTACACCACCGGTGGTCGGGTTCGTCAAAACGACGATATAGGGAAGGCCCGCTTCCTTGAGCATGTTGACCGCAACGGTCGTGCGCGGCAGCTGCATCAGCGACAGGATGCCTTCCTGCATGCGGGCGCCACCGGAGGCCGGGAAGATGACCAGCGGGCACTTCTCCGCAATCGCCTTCTCGAAGGCCTTCACGATCGCTTCGCCTGCGGCCATGCCGAGCGAACCGCCGATGAAGTTGAACTCATGCACGACGCCGACGAGCTTGACGCCCTGGACGCGGCCGACACCGGCCACGATCGTATCTTCCAGCTCGGTCTTGGCGCGACTGTCACGAAGGCGATCGGAGTATTTCTTGGAGTCGCGGAACTTCAACGGATCCTGCGCCACCTTGGGCTGCGGCAGGGCTTCATAGATGCCACCGTCGAACAGATCCTTCAGTCGCGCCTTGGCCGGCATCTTCATATGGAAGCCGGATTGCGGGATGACCCATTTGTTTTCCTCGAGATCGCGGTGATACACCATCTCGCCGGTTTCCGGGCACTTGATCCAGAGATTTTCCGGAACTTCCCTGCGGCCCAGCATCGAATTGATCTTCGGCCGAACGTAGTTTGTGATCCAGTTCACTTATAGACTCCTGAAGATTTTCTTCGGGTTGTGCGCGCTAATATAGGCAATTATTCGGCTGCTGCGAGCCGTGCGGACCGCACGCCAGCCGAAAGGCCCCTTACCAACGCTTCGACACCCGGTACCGTCGCGTCCGTTGCCCTGCCCTCTTCGGTCAGGCTCGACGCGATCTGATTGACGATCGCCGTACCGACGACGACGCCATCGGCGGAAGCACCAATGGCTCTTGCATGTTCCGCCGTCTTGACGCCGAAACCGACGCAAACGGGCAGTTTCGTATGGGCCTTGATGCGCTGAACGGCACCGGCAATCAACGACGGATCCGGCAGTGCCGAGCCGGTGATGCCGTTCATCGAGACGTAGTACACGAAGCCCGAGGTATTTTCGAGAACCTTCGGCAGACGACGGTCATCCGTCGTCGGCGTCGCCAGGCGAATGAAACTGATGCCCTTCTGCAAGGCGGGGATGCAGAGTTCATCGTCCATCTCCGGTGGCAGATCGACAACGATCAGGCCATCGATGCCTGCGTCCAAAGCATCCGTCAGGAAGCGATCGACGCCGTAGATGTAGATCGGATTGTAGTAGCCCATCAGCACGATCGGCGTGCGCTGGTCTTCCTCGCGGAAACGGCGAGCGATCTCCAGCGTCTTTGCCAGCGTCTGGCCGCCCTTCAGCGCGCGCTGGCCGGCAAGCTGGATCGCCGGTCCGTCGGCCATCGGGTCCGAAAACGGCATGCCGAGTTCAATGACGTCGGCACCGGCCTTCGGCAGCGCCTTCATGATGGAAAGGGACGTTTCGAAATCGGGGTCGCCACCCATGAAATAGGTGACAAGGACCGGACGTCCTTCCGACGCCACATCGGCGAACTTTCTGTCCATGCGTGCGGTCATGATCGTTATAGCCCCATACCCAGAATCTTGCCGACGGTGAAGATGTCCTTGTCGCCGCGACCGGAGAGATTCATCAGGATGATCTCGTCCTTGCCCATCTTCGGCGCACGCTTGATGACCTCGGCCAAGGCGTGCGAGGGCTCCAGCGCCGGGATGATGCCTTCAAGGCGGGTCAGCATCTGGAATGCCTCCAGCGCCTCGTGGTCCATGATCGGCACATATTCGACGCGGCCGACATCGTTGAGCCAGGAGTGTTCCGGGCCGATGCCGGGGTAGTCGAGGCCGGCCGAAATCGAGTGGCCTTCCTTGATCTGTCCGTCGCCGTCCTGCAGCAGATAGGTGCGGTTGCCGTGGAGCACGCCCGGCGAACCGGCCGTGATCGACGCGCAATGCTCGTCGCCGTCGAGCCCCTTGCCGCCAGCCTCGACGCCGACGATCTTCACGCCTTCGTCGTCAAGGAACGAGTGGAAGATGCCGATCGCATTGGAACCGCCGCCGACGGCAGCAATGACGAGATCGGGCAGCCGGCCTTCGGCCGCAAGCATCTGTTCCTTCGCCTCCTGGCCGATGACGGCCTGAAAGTCGCGGACCATTTCCGGATAGGGATGCGGACCGGCAGCCGTGCCGATCAGGTAATAGGTGTTGTCGACATTGGTAACCCAATCGCGCAGCGCCTCGTTCATCGCATCCTTGAGCGTGCCGTTGCCGGCGGTCACCGGCTTCACCTCGGCACCCAAAAGCTTCATGCGGAAGACGTTCGGCGCCTGACGCTCGACGTCGGTCGCGCCCATGTAGACGACGCAAGGCAGGCCGAAGCGGGCGGCGACGGTGGCCGAGGCCACGCCGTGCTGACCGGCGCCGGTTTCGGCGATGATGCGCGTCTTGCCCATGCGCTTGGCAAGCAGGATCTGGCCAATGCAATTGTTGATCTTGTGCGAACCGGTGTGGTTCAACTCTTCGCGCTTGAAGTAGATCTTGGCGCCGCCGAGTTCTGCGGTCAGCCGTTCGGCGAAATAGAGCGGGCTCGGGCGACCGATATAATGCGCGCCGAGATTGTCGAGTTCGGCCTTGAAGGCCGGATCGTTCTTTGCCTTGTCCCACTCGGCCTGCAGATCGAGGATCAACGGCATCAGGGTTTCAGCAACGAAGCGGCCACCGAAAATGCCGAAACGGCCGTCTTCGTCAGGGCCCGCCCGGAAGGAATTCAGTTTTGGCGCCTCGTTCACGTCTTGCTCCCTGACCGTGCCGTAACCGCCTCCGCCTGGCGAACGGCATCGAAAAACGATTCCATGAGCTTCAGATCCTTGACGCCCGGCGCGCTCTCGACGCCGGAGGAGGTATCGATGGCGCGGGCGCGCGTCTGCGCCAGGGCCTCACCGATGTTGTTCACGTTCAAACCACCGGAAAGCATGTAATCGACGCTGCCGTCAAGCGCATCGAGCAGCTTCCAGTCGAAGGAAACACCGTTGCCGCCGGGCAATTCCGATCCTGCTGGGGGCTTTGCATCGAAGAGAAAGCGGTCGGCGATCCCGATATAGGGCTCGACCTTTTTCAGATCGTCGGCGTCGCGGATCGACAGGGCCTTCATCACCGGAAGGCCGTAGACCGCCTTGACGGTGAGCACCCTGTCGGGCGTCTCGCTGCCATGCAGCTGCAGAATGTCCGGATTAAGCGCGGCGACGATTTCATCGAGATCGTCATTGTCGGCATTGACGGTCACGGCGACGATTTTCGCCTTGCCTCGGATTCTGTCCGCCAGGCGGCCAGCGTCATCGGGTTCCAGGTTGCGCGGGCTCTTGGCGAAAAAGATGAACCCCGTGTGCGTTGCGCCGAGCGCAACTGCGCGATCCACCGCTTCCGCGGTCTTCAGCCCGCATATCTTCACTTCGGTTTTCATGAGAAGCGACCTTGCATGAAATGTCGCTGGAGTCGAGCCAAAAACCACCCTGCACACCGTCGTCCAGAGGGTGCGGCATTGCGGTGTCGGCGTGCGCTCACCATATGCATTCTATCACAACGGAGAGACGAATGCGTCTGCTGCTTGCCCTCATTCTTCCCTGGCTTCAGTTCTTCACCATCGGCCGTCCCTTTGCAGGCATCATCTGCCTCATTCTGCAGATTACCCTGATCGGCTGGGTACCGGCAGCGATCTGGTCGGTCTATGCGCTTAGCCAGTACAAGACAGACGAGAAAATTCAGGCGGCACTCGCCGGCCCCAGCCGCGGCTAATTCCAAAGCAAATCAGTCGAAGTCGATGGCGTGCAGCATCGTGCCGTTGCGCCTTAGCCAGCGCTTGGCATCGTTGGTGTCGGGGCAAAGCTTTTCGCACAGCGCCCAGAATTGAGGGCCGTGGTTCATCTCCTGGAGATGCGCGACTTCGTGTGCTGCGAGATAGGCGATGACCTTCGGCGGCGCCATGACGATGCGCCATGAGAAGCTCAGGGCGCCATCGGCCGAACAGGAGCCCCAGCGGCTGCGCGTGTCCTTCAGGCTCAGCGATTTGGGCCGCCGGCCGATCCGGCCGGCATAGACCGCGACCAGGCGATCGAGATCGTGCCGCGCTTCCTTCTTGAGAAAGTCGACGATGCGGCGGCGCAGATGTTCCTCGCCGCCGCTGACACGCAATATCGCGTCTTCGCCGACGATGATTGCCTCGGTCAAACCTCTGATTTTTCCTGACCTTTCGATCCGATGCGCGATACCGCGGATCAGGATCGAGCCGCCCTCTTCCAGTTGGCTTTCGCCGGAAAACCGCGCCAGCTTTGTCATCAACCAGCCCTGATGGCGGTTGAGGAAGGCGTTTACCTCCCGATCGGCCAGCCCTTGCGGAACCGTCAGCTTCAGCGCCCGACCGCCGGGCTCGATGCGCAGCGTCATTCGTGTGGCGCGCGAATTCTGGCGGATGGTTAGCGGAAGCATCTTGCCCGCGACTTCGATTTCTCGGGTCGTGTCGACAGGAGCCGGGGGAATGCGCCGCCGCGTGAAAGAAGGGAACATGACGGCTTTCTATCCGATTCGCGGTCTTTTCGGCTAATGCATAATTCCCTAAGGCATCAACGATCCAGGGAATTGCCAGTGCCTGATGATCGAAGCGCCTGATGATCGATAAGGATCGGCCCGTTTTCTCATCGAGAGAGACACGTGGCCCGCATGGCTGATCGCGACATCCGGCGTTTCATGTGAAACACCGGATGTCTTTTTCGTCACTCAGTTTGCCTCGAACGGGGCTACCGGTCCGGAACCGCCGTTGCGGCGTTCGCGCATGAAGCGGTCGAACTCTTCCTGGTCCTTGGCGCGGCGAAGCTCGCGCACGTAGGAATCGAATTCCTCGCGCATTTCATCGAGCTTGCGACGCTCTTCATCGAGGCGGGTAAGCTCGGCTTGGCGCCAGTCATCGAAGGCGACGTTGCCGGTGCGATGATGCTGCGTCCAGTTGGCGCGATTGCCGCGCTTGAAGGCGGAGCACATGCCATCGACCGTGCTGTTGGCGTCCTTCTTGAACGTTTTCAGTTTCTCGCCGAAGAGGATGTAGGCGAGCATGGCCAGGCCGAGAGGCCAGAAGACCACGAAACCGAGCACCATCAATGCAATGGTCGCGGGCGTCCAATCCGGACGGATCAATGCAGATTGGTTCATCTTCAGGATTCCTCGCAATCACCCGGGCCACCCATTGCGGCCCGGTGAAAACGATGTGGGAAGGCGGGCTTTCGACTACAAGACGCCCTTCCCCGGAATCGGACAAACCCTTGACTCTAAGCGGGCAAAAGCCCGCATTTTACGGGGATCAGGCGGTTTTGCCGCCCTTGATCAGCTGCTTTACCGGCTTTGCGTGGCGTGCGTGCTCGCGCTGGAAGGCGACGATGCGCGGCGCGATCTCGCGACGGAAACGCGAACCGTTGAAGACGCCGTAGTGGCCGACGTCCGGCTGCATGTAGTGCATCCGCATGTGCTCGGGGATGTTGGTGCAGATCGTCTGCGCCGCCTTCGTCTGGCCGAGACCGGAAATGTCGTCATTCTCACCTTCGACCGTCAGCAGGGCCACCTTCTTGATCGCCGTGGTATCAACCCGGCGACCGCGATGCATCATCTCGCCCTTGGGCAAGGCATGCTGCATGAAGACGACCTGAACGGTCTGCAGGTAAAACTCTGCCGTCAGATCCATCACCGCAAGATATTCATCGTAGAAATCCCGGTGCTTCTCGGCCGCATCGCCGTCGTTCTTCACCAGGTGGGCGAAGAATTCCTTATGGGCGATCAGATGCCGGTCGAGGTTCATCGACATGAAGCCGGAGAGTTGCAGGAAGCCGGGATAGACCATGCGCATGAAGCCCGGCTGCGGCCACGGCACCGGCATGATCACGTTGTCGCGGAACCACTCGATCGGCCGTTCCTTGGCCAGCAGATTGACGGCTGTCGGGTTGATGCGCGTATCGATCGGCCCACCCATCAGCGTCATCGACGCCGGCGACAGCGGATCATCAGCCGCTTCCATCAGGGCGACGGCGGCAAGCACCGGAACGGCGGGCTGACAGACGCCGATGACATGGGTGTCGGGTCCGAGGAAGTGCAGCATCTGGATGACGTAGTCGATGTAGTCGTCGAGATCGAAGGTGCCCTCGCTCAAGGGAACCATGCGCGCGTCTATCCAGTCGGTGATGTAGATGTCGGAATGGGGAAGCAGGGCCTCAACGGTTCCACGCAAGAGCGTGGCATAATGGCCCGACATCGGCGCGACGATCAGCACCTTCGGATCGGCAGCCCGCCCCTTGGGAAGCGCGCGCTCGAAATGGATCAGATTGCAGAACGGCTCGCGCCAGACGATGCGCTCGTGAACGCCAACGGGCTCGCCGTCGATCAGCGTTTCGGGAAGGCCGAATTCCGGCTTGCCGTAGCGGCGCGTCGACCGCTCGAAGACCTCGAGGCCAGCCGCCGTCGCGCGGCCGAAATAGGTGTGCGAGATCGGGTTCATCGGATTGCTGAAAGCAAGCCGCATGGCATCCGCCGCCGTTCGCCACGGCGCCATCATGGCATGATTCAATTCATAGAGCTGGTAGAACATAGGAAGCGTACCCCTTGGTTCAATCAACGACAACGCCGCTCCCAGTCGGACGCAAGCTTGCGATTGTTTGTCTTGGTGTCCGCAATCCCTGCCAGACTACCATGTTTCTTGTGCACTGCAACAAGTATACCCGTTTCGGTTCTAGACAAGCGACTTCTGCGAGAATGCGCCCGGATTACTGACAATTAACAAACGGACTTGCTCGGAGCTGGCCGAAAAGTCGCGTTTTCGTCAAAAATCGCGGATTTCGGCGAAGGCGTCTTACTATCTCCGGCCGGCTTTCGATATCTGGCCGCCGATCCGCTTTCTCGCATCGCAGCAGAACGGGTCGTCACGCCGCCGCTATCCGGACGATCGCCTTGACCAGGCCCGACTTCTCATGCGCCCAGCGCGGCAGATCGTGGACCACCGCGTCCATCGTCGTTCGGTGGGTGATCAACCGCTCCACCGGCACCAGCCCCTCGCGTATCGAATTTACGACATGGTCGAAATCCTTGCGCGTGGCGTTACGGCTGCCGATCAACGTCATTTCCCGCTTGTGAAATTCCGGATCGGAGAAACGGATGCTGTCCTTGACGACGCTGACGAACACCAGTGTTCCCCCATGAGCCACATGGCCGAAGGAAGCCTCCATCGAACCGCCATGGCCGGTGGCATCGAAGACGACATCGAAACCATCGCCCCCGGTCGCCTCGGCGACGCGCCGAACGCACGCTTCGTCGGCAACGATGCCGGAACCGAAACCGAGCCGGTCGGTCGCAAACGCCAGCCGTTCGATGCTGGTATCCATCAGCGTCACCGCATGGCCGGCGATGCGCGAGAAGATGGCGGTTCCAAGCCCGATCGGCCCGGCGCCAATCACCAGAGCACGAACGCCGGCAGGGGCCGCAGCCCGGCGCACGGCATGGGCGCCGATAGCGAGGAATTCCACCGTCGCTGCCGCCTCTGGCGACAGATCGATCGCCGGATAAAGATTGCCCTCGGGAACGAGGATTTCCTCGCAGAAGGCTCCGTCGGTATGGACGCCGAGCACCTTGATCGCCGTGCAGCAGTTCGGCTTCCCCCGGCGGCAGGCGACACAGTCGCCGCAGGAAAGGTAGGGGTTGACCACCACAGGCGTTCCCGGCGCGATCGTCGTCGCCGGTCCGTTGGCAATTACCGTCGCGGAGATCTCATGCCCCATCACTCGCGGATATTCCAGGAACGGGTGCTTGCCGGCGAAGATGTGGTAGTCGGTGCCGCAGATGCCGACATGGCTGACGGCAACCCGCACCCACCCGGCCGATGGGGCGGGCGCGGGCGCGCGTTCAACAATCTCCAGGCGGCCGGGTTCCGGGCAGAGGACGGCTTTCATGTCATTTTCCGCATGTTGTCAGGGCCGGCGCCTAGCGCGCGCCGCGCCGCCTGAGCTGATCAAAATAGACGATCACGATGATGAGCACGCCGGTGATAATGCGCTGCCAGAACGAATTGACGTTGAGCAGGTTGGCGCCATTGTTGATCGTGGCGAGAATGAAGGCGCCAAGCAGCGGGCCGTGCACGGAGCCGACCGCGCCGAAGAGGCTGGTGCCGCCGATGACCGACGAGGCGATCGCCTGCAGCTCCCAGCCTTCGGCTTGCGTGGCGTTGCCGATGCCGATGCGGGAGGCGAGCAGCAGGCCGACAAAGGCCGCGCAGGTCGAGGACAGGATATAGGCAAGATAGATCGTGCGATGCACGTTGACGCCGGAAAGGCGGGCCGCCTCACTGTTGGAGCCGACGGCGAAGAGATAGCGGCCAAAGCGGCTCAAGTGCAGGAAGACATAGGCCGGGATCGCCACCACGATCACCATCCAGAACAGGCTGGGTACCCCGAGGAAGTTGGCGCGGGAGAAATTGGTGAAGGCCTCGTTGGTGATCGAGATCGTCGAGCCATTGGTGATCAACAGTCCGATGCCGCGCAGCGAGGTCAGGGTTGCAAGCGTGATGATGAACGGCGGCAGACCCATGCGGACAATACCGAAGGCGTGGAAGGCGCCGATCAGCACGCCGAAGGCGAGCGTCAGGATGATCGCAATCCAGAGCGGCACGCCGGCGGCAAGCAGCCAGGCGACGATCACGCTGGTGAAGCCGACAACGGCACCCACGGAAAGATCGATGCCCGCAGTGATGATGACGAAGGTCTGGCCGACCGCAAGGATCGCCGTCATGGCGCCCTGGCGCAACAGGTTGCTGATGTTGTTCGGCGTCCAGAAACTGTTGGTGGCAAGCCCCAAGAGCAGCCAGAGGAAAAGCAGGAGCCCGAGAAGCGTGAGCCCGAACAGGATGCTCACGCCTTTCCGCGGCGCGGGGCCGGCTCCGCTGTCGACCGTATCAGCACTCATCGTCGTCCTCCTGCTTCTTCTTGATTGTCATTGTCGCGATCAGATACCGATCGCCTGTGTCAGCACTTCCTCGTGGCTTGCCGCGTGATAGTCGTGGCTGGCGACCAGCCGTCCCCGGCGAAACACGTGCAGGCGATCGGACAGTTCGTAGACTTCAGGCAGGTAGGAGGAGATCAGGATGATCCCCGCTCCGTTTTCCAGAAGCCGGGCGAACAACCGGTAGATTTCCGCCTTGGTGCCGACGTCGACGCCGACCGTCGGCTCATCGAAGATGAAAAGCTTGGCGCCGTGGCTCAGCCACTTGCCGATGACGATCTTCTGCTGGTTGCCGCCGGACATCGCCGAGACAAGCACGCGGCGCGATGGCGTCTTGATCTTCAAATCCCTGATCTGCCGATCCGCATTCTCGATTTCCTTCTGACGGTTGATCGTCAGCCCGCGCGTCAGCCGACTGAAGATCGGCAGGTTGATGTTGAGGCCGATCGGCAGATTGAGGCAGAGGCCCTGATCGCGCCGGCTTTCCGGTGCCAACGCAATGCCGAGGTCTATCGCGATCCGCTCGTTGGCGATATTGACCTTGCGCCCCTGCCAGTAGACCTCGCCCGCAGTCGATGCATGGCGACCATAGAGGCCGAGCGCAAACTCGCTGCGTCCGGCACCGATCAGACCGTAGAGGCCGACGATCTCGCCGGCGCGAACGGTCAGCGACACATCCGCGAAACCGGGGCCGCTCAAGCCCCGGGTCTCGACGATCACTTCGCCGGCCGGAAAGTGTTCCTTGTGGTAGATCTGCTCGATGGTGCGATTGATCATCAGGGTGATCAGTTCGGCGTCGTTGGTCTCGCCGATCTTTCGCGTGCCGACGTGGGTGCCGTCGCGCAGCACCGACACACGATCGGCCAGCTCGAAGACTTCCTCCATGCGGTGGCTGATATAGACGATCGTCACACCTTCGCCCTGTAGCCGGCGAATGAGTCGGAACAGTTGCGCGGATTCCTGACGGGTCAGATAGGCGGTCGGCTCGTCGAAGATCAGAAACTGGGTGCCGCGCATGGCGGCGCGAGCGGTCGCGACCAACTGCTGCTGGCCGATCGTCAGGCTGCCGAGCGCCGCCGCGGCCGGCAGGTTGAAACCGAGATCGTCAAGGACGCTCTGGGCCGCCTCGGTCATGGCGCGCTTGCGCATCAGGCCGGCGCTGTTGATCTCGTCGCCGAGGAACATGTTGGCGGCGACGCTCAAGTGCGGGCATAGCACCACCTCCTGATGCACGGCGTTGATTCCGCGCGCAATCGCTTCTTGAGGATTGTCGAGCTGGACCGGCTTGCCGCACCAATAGACTTCGCCAGACGTGCGCCGGATGACGCCGGTCAAAAGCTTGATCAGTGTCGATTTTCCGGCACCGTTTTCACCAACGATGGCGTGAACTTCTCCTGATAGAAAGGTGATGGAGGCGGGCTTCAACGCTTCGACGGCGCCATATTTCTTCTGAAGCGCGCGCATTTCCAGGATCGGTTCGCCCCTCGGCACTGGGTGGCGGGCAGCCGTCCTCAAACCGTCGCTCTTGTTATCGCTGACCTCATCGAGACCTGGCATCTGCGCACTCCTCCCAATCGCACAGACTGCCAGCGGCCGGTCCTCGTATCCGGCCGCTGGCAACCGTATTCTCGGCGGCAGGCAATGCTCGCGCCTGCCGCCGATTGCCGTCAATTGACCTTCGGGTTCAGCAGTGCGTCGATCTTCGGTTCAGCCATGTTGGCCTTGGTCACCAGATTGGCGCCGGTATCGACATTGGCTTCGACCTTCTCCTTCTTCGAGACCGCAAGCGCCGTCTTCACGCCATCATAACCCATGCGGTAGGGATCCTGAACGACCAGGCCGGCCAGCACGCCTTCCTTGAGGAAGCCGACAGTCTTCTCGTCGCTATCGAAGCCGATCACCTTGATCTTGTCGCCGAGCTTGTTTTCGGCAATCGCCTGGCCGACACCCTGTGCCATGATCAGGTTGGAGGCAAAGACGCCGACGAGATTCGGGTTGGCGGTGATCAGGTCGGTCATCATGTTGAGACCGGTGGTTGCCTGGCCATCGGCATATTTGTCGGCCACGACCTTGAAGCCCGGATATTTCGTCTTGATCTGGTCGAGGAAGCCTTCGCGGCGCTGATCGAGCGAACCGACGCCCGGCAGGCTGGTGATGATGGCGATATCGCCTTCTTCCTTGCCCGACATTTCCTTGATCGCTGCAGCCAGACCATCGGCCGCGATCCTGCCACCCTGAACGTTGTCGGTCGTCAGGAACGAGGAGAACGCCTTGGAATCGGCGCCGGAGTCGATGCCGATGATCGGAACCGCCTTGGCAGCTTCGTCGATCGGCTTGCCCAGCGCCTTGAACTCGGTTGGTGAGATCACCACGGCAGCCGGAGAACCGGCAACGGCGTTTTCGAGGATGCTGATCTGACCGTTGATATCGGATTCGGACTGGGCGCCGAGCTCGGGAACGTTGACGCCGAGATCCTTGCCGGCCGCGCGCGCACCGGCCAGCACGATCTGCCAGTAGAAGGACGTGGTATCCTTGACGATGATCGGGATCGTGACATCCTGCGCGAAGGACGCGACGGGTGCCATCGCGGCGATCATCGTCGCGCCGGCCAGGGCAGTGAAGGCACGGCGGGAAAGAATGTGCTTGGCTATGCTCATTGGGGTTCTCCTCTCAGTGCACCTCGTTCCACCTTATGGAGATCGATTCGCCAGGTGCTTGCATATCGATCTTTTATCGATAAAAAACATATTGAAACGCTAATACAACGCTGTCCGCTTTGCAAGCAGTCGTTGCTGCGATTTACGTGACTGCACTGTCTCCTCCCAGATTACGTTTCGTTATGTGAAATTCGGGTTGTGCCTGCAAGGACCCGCGGGCTCGGCACCCTCAAGCATCAGGCCCGGACTGCCTCCAATCCAAGCTCCGGCGCCACAAGCGTGTAGGGCTCGAAAGCCGAGAAATCGTCCTTTGACATACGATGCCGCAGCGCATCGATGTTGCGCCTCAAGCTTTCCGGTTTCGCTGTCCCAAGCAGGACCGAGGCAACCACCGGATTGTCGAGCGGGAACTGCATGGCGGCAGCGGCCAACGGCACACCACGCTCCCGGGCAATGCGTTCCATCGCGCCGACCTTTTCGCGCACCTCGGCATTTGCTCGCATATAGTCGAAATGCGCGCCATCGACCGGGCCAGTCGCCAGGATGCCCGAGTTGAACACACCGCCGACGATCAGCGACGTCTTCTTTGTCTCGCAGAGCGGCAGGAGTTCGGCGACTGCGGAACGATCAAGCAGCGTATAGCGCCCCGCAAGCAGGATGCAGTCGATGTCGGCACGGCGCATCACCTCCAGGCAAACCGGAACCTCGTTGACGCCAAGCCCATAGGCCGCGATCACGCCACCAGCCTTTAGTTCCTCCAGCGCCTTAAGGCCGGAATCCAGCAATTGCCTGAGATAGACGGCGTTGCGGGCGACACCGTGCGTGTAGACGCCGATATCATGGAGATAGAGGATATCGATGCGATTGAGGCCGAGGCGCGCATAGCTGAATTCCACCGAACGCATGATGGCATCGTAGCTGTAGTCGTAACGCACGTCGAAGTTCAGCGCCTTGACGTAGGAATAGTCCGGCACGGCGCCTTCAGGCACGGGATGCAGCAGCCGTCCGACCTTGGTGGACAGCACATAGTCACCGCGCGGCTTGTCGCGCAGGAAATCGCCGACCCGCCGCTCTGCAAGACCGAGCCCGTAATAGGGTGCGACGTCGAAATAGCGCAAACCAGAGCCCCAAGCGGCGTCCAGCGTTTCGATCGCCGCTTCGCGCGTGCATTCGCGGTAGAGCCCCCCAAGTCCGGCGGCGCCGAAGCTGTATTCGGTCACCGGCAGGTCGGTTCGACCGATCTTTCTCGTCTGCATTCCCTGTCTCCTCCCTCCTAGGATGCGCAAGCTCACATCATCAGAGTGTTGCCCCGAGATGCCAGGGCACGAATTCGTTGTCGCCGTAGCCGAAGAGTTCGCTCTTGGTCTTCTTTCCCGAAGCGGTATCGATGATGAGATCGAAGATCTCGCGACCGAGGTCGGCGATCGTCGCCTCGCCGGATGCGATCACGCCGCAATCGATGTCCATGTCTTCTTCCATCGCGCGGAACAGCGCGGTGTTGCTGGTCAGCTTGATCGACGGTGCCGGCCGACAGCCGAAACAACTGCCGCGGCCGGTGGTAAAGGCGATGACATTGGCTCCGCCGGCCACCTGGCCGGTCGCCGACACCGGATCGTAGCCGGGCGTATCCATGAAGACGAGCCCGTGTTCAGTGACGCGTTCGGCATAGCCGTAAACCGCATTGAGCGGTGAGCGCCCGCCCTTGGCGACCGCACCCAGCGACTTCTCCAGAATGGTTGTGAGGCCACCGCGTTTGTTGCCCGGCGAAGGATTGTTGTCGAGCGATGCACCATGCAGCGCGACGTAGTTTTCCCACCAGACAATCAGCCCGTCGAGCTTTACGGCGACCGCCGCGCTGGCGGCACGGCTGCGCAACAGATGTTCGGCGCCGTAGATTTCTGACGTTTCGGAAAGGATGGCGGTACCACCGGCAGCCGCCAGGATATCCACCGCCGCTCCCAGCGCCGGGTTAGCGGTGATGCCAGACAGCCCGTCCGAGCCGCCGCATTGCAGACCGACGATGATTTCGCTGACCGGAATGGCGACGCGACGTTGCCTGCCGACTTCCTCGGCAATTTCATCGAGGATGCCGAGTGCACGCTCGACCGAGCGTCGGGATCCGCCGGCCTCCTGGATGTTGAAGTGGCGCTTTTCCTGCCCGGCTCCGCTCTGCCCGTAAAGCGTCAACTGGTTGACCTCGCAGCCGAGCCCGACCATCAGCACCCCGCCGAAATTGGCGTGGCGCGCGTAGCCCGCCAAGGTCCTGTGCAGGTTCATCATGCCGTCGCCGGTCGAAGACATGCCGCAACCCTGGTCATGCACGATCGGCACGAATCCGTCGATGCCATCATATTTCGGCAAGATGCGTCTGTTGGCCTCCTCGGCGATTGCCCGGCAGACGGTGGTGGAACAGTTCACGCTGGCAATGATGCCGATATAGTTGCGCGTCGCCGCCCGTCCGTCTTTGCGCCGATAGCCCATGAAGGTGCGCGCCCTGTCGGCGGCGCTCGCCTCTTCCGGCGCGCCTTGTGGACTGATGGCCAAGCGATCCTGATCGAAGGAGAGGTTGTGGGAATGGACATGCTCGCCGGCTTCTATATCGCTGGTCGCGCGTCCGATCGCCTGGGCATATTTGACCACGGGGTCGCCCGCACGAATCCGCCGTATGGCGACCTTGTGCCCCAGATCGATCTTCGTGGCGGTGCGAACTCCGCCCGGCAGGGCCTCGCCGGCAGCGATTGCCAACGTCGCCACGGCCACATTGTCCTCAGGAGCCAGAAGGATTGAAGACGGCACAGACACTCTGAATTTCTCCGTGAAAACTGCTGCGATTTTGAGAAGGGCCTATTTGTCTTTTATCCACAATAGACAGATCGCCGTCAATGGGTATTATGAAACGAGACAGCGCCGCCCGCCCGCAGGCACAGCAGCAACAGGGGAGAAACGTCATGATTTTGGTGCGAGAGCCAAAGACAAGCGCGCGCCGGCAGGTTAGATCGGCGGCCGACGAAAGCTGATCTTCCGATCAGCGGCTCATCGCTCGCGCAACCCCAACCGTCCGGATCCTGGCAATGGCAAAACAGAACACCGTCTTCAAGGATGCCTATAACCGCTGCCTGAAAGTGCTGGCGGAGACATCTTCCCTGCCCTCCGAGCCGGAACTCGGTCAGGTGCTCGGCGTGAGCCGGACGACGGTGCGTGCCATTCTCCGCCGCTTCGAAGAGGCGAAGCTGATCACCTGGGACAAGCGCAAGAAGATCGTGCTGCGCCAGCCGCAACCGGACGACTATTTCCCGACGGAGGAAACGGATTCGCTGGCCGAGATCATCGAGCGCAGCTTCATGCGCCGGATTCTGGCCGGCGGCGCCGAGCCTGGCATGCAGATCAACGAACTGGAGCTGGCACGCGAGATCGGCGCCGGTACCACGAGCGTGCGGGAGTTCCTGATCCGCTTCAGCCGGTTCGGGCTGATCGAGAAGCGACCGAACAGCCACTGGATCCTCAAAGGTTTCACCCGCGAGTTTGCGCTGGAACTGACCGAGGTCCGCGAGATGTTCGAGCTTCGCTCGGCTGCAAGTTTCGTTGCGCTGCCGGACAGCCATCCGGCCTGGCAGGAGCTGAACAGGATCGAGGCGCTGCACCACGAAATCCTGGCCGACATCGACAACCGCTACAAGGAATTCTCCGAACTCGACGAGCGCTTCCACCTCCTGGTGCACAAGTCGTCGAGCAATCGTTTCATCGTCGATTTCTACGACATCATCTCGATCGTGTTCCACTATCACTACCAATGGAACAAGACCAACGCGCGGCAGCGAAATGCGCGCGCGCTTGAAGAGCACCTTGCTTACATCGAAGCGCTCAGGTCTCACGATCCAAAACGTGCCGAGGAAGCCTGCCGGCGACACCTGCGCTCGGCACGCGAGACCCTGCTGCAATCCATTCCATAGCCAGCTACCGGAGCACCGGCATGAAGACCCCATTTGTGCAGTTTGGAACGAGCCGCTTTCTTCAGGCGCATGCCGATCTCTTCATCAGCGAGGCGCTGGAAAGGCAGGAAGCACCGGGGCGGATCACGGTGGTACAGACGACCGGCTCAGCGGAACGGTCGGGACGCCTGGTGGCACTGACGCAACCCGATGGTTATCCCGTGATGATCCGTGGCCTTGCCGACGGCAAGCCGGTGGACAAGATCGAGCGGGTCAAGAGCGTCGTCCGGGCCGTGTCAACAAACGACAACTGGGATGCTGTTTGCCATATCGTGGCGGACGAGGCCGAATTCCTGATCTCGAACACCGGTGATACCGGCTACGACGTTTCCGGCGACGACCTGTCGACATACGTGCCGCTGTCTTTTCCCGGCAAACTTCTCCTGCTTTTGAAAGCCCGCTTCGATGCCGGCGGCAAACCGCTGACCATCCTTCCGTGCGAACTGGTGTCGCGCAATGGCGACGTGCTGAAAGCCATCGTGCTGGAGCTCGCGCGCGAGCGCCTCGGCGACCCGCAATTCGTGTTCTGGCTGGCGAACGCGATAATCTGGGCCAACACGCTGGTGGACCGGATCGTCTCGGAACCGATCGAGCCCGCCGGCGCCGTGGCCGAACCCTACGCTTTATGGGCGATCGAGAAACAGCGGGGGTTGAGAGCGCCTTGCGCGCACGAATGCGTGATACTGGTCGACGACCTGACGCACTACGAAAAATTGAAGCTTCATATCCTCAACCTCGGCCACACGGTGCTCGCGGATATCTGGCTGAGGCAGGGCCGCGATCCCGACGAAACAGTCCGGCAGATCCTTGCCGATGCGGACGTCGCCAGGCGGCTCGAGGATATCTACGCACAAGAAGTCGTTCCTGCCTTTGCCGCCAAGGGCCTCGGGCGACAGGCGAGTGCCTATGTCGCAACGACGCTCGACCGCTTCCGAAATCCGTTCCTTGACCATCGCATGGGCGATATCGCCAACCATCACACTGAAAAGATCGTGCGACGGATTGCCGAGCTCCGGCGCTGGAGCCCTGAAGTTGCCATGCCGATGCTCAGCGCGATCTGCGATCAGTAGCCGGATTCCAGCTTGTCGGGTTTATGCCCCTGCTCGTCGGTAAATTCCTGGCGCAGCGCCTGTGTCGCCCGAACCAGGGATGTGACATCGGTGCCGATCGCCATGAAATCGGCCCCGAGATCGCGATACTCGCGTGCCTGCGCGAGATCGAGCGTCATGATTCCGCGCGCTTTTCCGGCCTTGTCGATGCGCGCGAAGGCATCGACAATCGCCGCCCGTACATCCGGGTGTCCTGGGCTGCCGAGATAGCCCATATCCGCGGCGAGATCCGACGGTCCGATGAACAGGCCGTCGACGCCTTCAAGAGCGGCAATCTCATCGATCGCCGCCAGGCCGGCGCGGCTCTCGATCTGCAAGAGAAGGCAGATCTGGTCATTTGCGGTGTGGAGATAGTCGGCTATCCGGCCGAATTGCGATGCACGCGCCAGTGCCGCGCCGACACCGCGAATGCCATGCGGCGGATAGCGGGTTGCTCGAACAAGTTCCCTGGCCTGCTCGGCGCTTTCGACCATCGGGATCAGCAGCGTCTGGACGCCGACATCGAGGATCTGCTTGATCAGCGCGGTATCGCCGACAGGAAGGCGAACGATCGGGTGGCTGGCGGATGCTGTCACTGCCCGGAACTGCGCCGACAACAGCGGCAGGTCGTTGGGCGCATGCTCGCCGTCGATCAACAGCCAGTCATAACCGCTGTTGGAGACGACTTCGGCCGCATAGGGGCTCGCCAGCGCGACCCAAAGCCCGAGTTGAAAGCGCTGCTCGCGAAGGGCGGCCTTGAAGGGGTTGGTTGGTGCCGGCATCGCGTCATCTCCTCTTTTCACGACGTCAACTTCTGTACCGGCAAACGAAAAAACCGGCCAGAGCTTTCCGGCCGGTTTCGCGATCAGATTGTATCGGACTGCAAATGCGTCAGGCGATGCCGCCGAGGCAGACATATTTGATCTCGGTAAACTCCTCGATCCCGTACTTCGAACCTTCGCGGCCGAGGCCCGAGAGCTTGACGCCGCCGAACGGTGCTTCCGCCGTGGAGATCAGCCCGGTGTTGACGCCGACCATGCCGTATTCCAGCGCCTCGGCCACGCGGAACACCCGCGCCAGATCCTTGGCATAGAAATAGGAGGCCAGCCCGAACTCGGTGTCATTGGCCTGTTCGACGACATCGGCCTCATCCTTGAAGCGGAACAGCGGCGCGACCGGGCCGAAGGTTTCCTCGCGGGCGACTGCCATCGCCTGGGTGACATCGGCCAGAACCGTTGCTTCGAAGAAGGTGCCGCCGAGCGCATGGCGCTTGCCGCCCTGGATGACGCGCGCGCCCTTGGCGGTGGCATCGGCGATATGCTCTTCCACCTTCTCCAGTGCCGCCTTGTCGATCAGCGGGCCGAGGATGACGCCCTGGTCGAGACCATTGCCGATCTTGAGCTTGGCAACGGCCGCCGCCAGCTTGTCGGAGAAGGCATCATAGACCTTGTCCTGCACGTAGATACGGTTAGCGCAGACGCAGGTCTGGCCGTTGTTGCGGAACTTGGCGATCAATGCGCCTTCCACGGCCGCATCGAGATCGGCGTCGTCGAAGACGATGAACGGCGCATTGCCGCCGAGTTCCAGCCCGAGCTTCTTGATCGTGCCGGCGCTCTGGCGATAGAGCTCGGCGCCGACCTCGGTCGAGCCGGTAAAGGTCAGCTTGCGCACCACCGGATTGGCGGTCATTTCGGCACCGATTTCGCGGGCCGAGCCGGTCACGACGCTGAAGAGCCCCTTGGGCAGGCCGGCGCGCTCGGCAAGAACGGCGATGGCAAGGGCCGAGAACGGCGTCTGCGACGCCGGCTTCAACACCATGGCGCAACCGGCGGCAAAGGCCGGGCCGGCCTTGCGCGTGATCATCGCGTTGGGGAAGTTCCAGGGCGTGATCGCAGCGACGACGCCGATCGGCTGCTTCATCACCATGATGCGCTTGTCCGGCTGATGGCCTGGGATCAGGTCGCCGTAGATGCGACGGCCCTCTTCGGCAAACCATTCGACGAAGCTGGCGCCATAGACGATTTCGCCGGTCGCCTCTGCCAGCGGCTTGCCCTGTTCGAGCGTGAGGATGCGGCCGAGATCGTCCTTGTTCTCGATCATCAGCTCAAACCAGCGGCGAAGCACACCGGCGCGATCCTTGGCGGTGCGGGCAGCCCAACCCTTCTGCGCCAGACGCGCCGCTTCGATTGCCGCCTTGGTTTCCTTGCCTCCAAGCTTCGGTACGCGGCCGACGAGTTCGCCCGTTGCCGGGTTCACCACATCGATCGCATTGGCGGCATCCGCTTCGATCCATTCGCCGCCAATCAAGGCAGCCTGGCGAAACAGTGACGGGTCCTTAAAAGTCATCGCGCGTCCTCTCTCAGAAAAATCTACAGAACTTATACAACTTTTTTATCGATCTCGACAATCACCCGAAACGCCGTTTCTGCATATTCCGTTTTAGCACCGGATCGGGCCGACAAAAGGACCGACGATCCGCGCGCAAAGCCGGTTTCATCGCTCCTCGATCCCATGTAGCGTCCGCAGCGAATCTCGCCCTACGTCTCGCTAACGACGGCAATCGTCATCGACGGCGGCGCGCTCCTCCCACGGGATTCCCGATACGATAAAAGAGGTATGTTCATGACGGAAAGCAATCACAGAACCGCCGACCACCCGATCGACACCATGTTCCTGAAACGCTGGTCGCCACGTGCGTTCACCCAGGAGGAGATCAGCGAAGAAGAACTGCTCTCACTGCTCGAAGCCGCCCGCTGGGCACCCTCGGCGAGCAACAGCCAACCCTGGCGGTTCGTCTATGCCCGCCGCGGCACCGAGCATTTCGCGCGCCTGCTGGATATTCTCAACGAGAGCAATCAGCGCTGGGCGAAGCATGCCGCAGCCCTGGTGATCGTTATCTCCAAGACGCACACGCAGGCAGCCACCGGCGAGATGCGGGCCGCCTACACCCATGCCTTCGACACCGGCGCCGCCTGGTTCAGCCTTGCGCTCCAGACAACCGCTGCCGGCTGGCACGCGCATGCAATGGCGGGCATTGATCGCGACAAGGCGATGACGAGCCTTGGCGTGCCCGCGCACTACCGGGTCGAGGCGGCGGTAGCAATCGGCCGGCTTGCCGACCCCTCGACGCTTCCGGACGATCTGCGTGAGCGGGAAAAGCCGAGCCAACGCAAGCCGCTTGCCGAACTGGCCTTCGAAGGCCGGTTCAAGGGGGAATAGAGCCTTTCCAAGAAAGGTGCGGAACGGTCTTCCGCCAGGAAGTGCGCAAAAACAAAGAGATAGAGCGTTTCTGCGTCTCAGTTTAAGCCGGAGACACTCCAGACAAAAAAGATCCCGGTGCCTTGCGGCACCGGGATCATTAGAAGTGCGGCTGATCGTATTGCGATCAGATATCGAGGTTGGCGACGCTCAGCGCGTTTTCCTGGATGAAGTCGCGGCGCGGCTCGACCTCGTCGCCCATCAGGCGCGAGAACAGGCCATCCGCGTCCGTCGCGTCGTTCACCCGAACCTGCAGCAGCGAACGCACGTTCGGATCGAGCGTCGTCTCCCAGAGCTGCTCGGCATTCATCTCGCCAAGACCCTTGTAACGCTGCATCGACAGACCCTTGCGGCCTGCTGCGAAGATTGCATCCAGAAGCGCGCGCGGGCCGCTGATATCTTGCCCACCATCGCGGCGGCGAAGCACCGGAGGCGCGGAATAGATCTCCTTGAGCTTCGATGTCAGCTGGTCGATGTGGCGGGCGTCGGACGAGCCGATCAGCGCCATATCGAGGATGGCGACTTCCTTGACGCCACGAACCATGCGTTCAAGCTTGAGACCGCCTTCGGCGGTGACCGCTCCGGTCCAGCCGCGTTCAGTCTCTTCGGCGATCACATCAAGCCTGCGCGCCACTTCGATCGCGACCTGCTCGTATTGTTCGCGCTGGCCGTTGAGTTCGACATTCAAGGCGCCGGCAATGGCTGCCTGTTCGACAATCGAACGATTGTAGCGCGAGTGAAGACCATCCATCAGGTTACGCACGCGCAACGCATCGTTGATGACTTCGCGCAGGTCCTGACCGGCGCGAACCTCACCGGAAGCAAGCTCCAGCGTAGCTTCCTCGAGGCCCATCGAGATCAGGTAATCTTCCAGCGCCTGCTCGTTTTTCAGGTACTGGGCGGACTTGCCGCGCGTCACCTTATAAAGCGGTGGCTGGGCAATATAGAGGTGGCCGCGCTCGATCAGCTCCGGCATCTGCCGGAAGAAGAAGGTGAGCAGCAGGGTGCGGATGTGGGCGCCGTCGACGTCGGCGTCCGTCATGATGATGATCTTGTGGTAGCGCAGCTTGTCGGCGTTGAACTCGTCTTTACCGATCGATGTGCCGAGCGCGGTGATCAGCGTGCCGATTTCCTGGCTCGAAAGCATCTTGTCGAAACGCGCGCGTTCGACGTTCAGGATCTTGCCACGCAGCGGCAGGATCGCCTGGTTTTCGCGCGAGCGTCCCTGCTTGGCCGAACCGCCTGCCGAATCACCCTCCACCAGGAAGACTTCGGATTTTGCCGGATCGCGTTCGGAGCAGTCCGCCAACTTGCCCGGCAGCGAGGAGATGTCGAGCGCGCCCTTGCGGCGCGTCAGTTCGCGTGCCTTGCGCGCCGCCTCGCGTGCGGCGGCCGCTTCGACGACCTTGCCGACAAGGATCTTGGCGTCGGAGGGATGCTCCTCCAGCCAGGTGCTCAAGGCTTCGTTGACGAGGCTTTCGACCACCGGACGAACTTCCGAGGAAACCAGCTTGTCCTTGGTCTGCGATGAGAACTTCGGATCCGGCACCTTGACCGAGAGAACGGCGGTCAGGCCTTCGCGGCAGTCGTCGCCGGTCAGCGTGACCTTTTCCTTCTTGGTGATACCAGAGCTTTCGCCATAGGAGGTGATCTGCCGGGTCAGCGCACCGCGGAAACCGGCCATGTGCGTGCCGCCGTCGCGTTGCGGAATGTTGTTGGTGAAGCAGAGCACGTTCTCGTGGTAGCTGTCGTTCCACCACATCGCGACTTCGACGGTGATACCGTCCTTTTCGCCGCGGATCGAAACCGGCTTCTGCACGAGCGGCTTCTTGGCCCGGTCGAGATAGGCAACGAAGGCTTCAAGGCCGCCGTCATACATCATCTCGTCCTGGCGCACGTCCGAATGGCGCTTGTCGGTCAGGACGATGCGCACGCCGGAATTCAGGAAGGCGAGTTCGCGCAGGCGATGCTCGAGCGTGCCGTAGTCGAAGTCCGTCTTGGTAAAGGTGTCTGTGCTCGGCAGGAACGTCACTTCGGTGCCGGTATCGGTGCCGGCGTCGCCGATCACCTTCAGCGGGCTGTCAGCCACGCCGTGGGTGAAGCTCATCTCATGGATCTTGCCCGCACGGCGGATCTTCAACCGCAGCATGACGGACAGCGCGTTGACCACCGAAACGCCAACGCCGTGCAGACCGCCGGAAACCTTGTAGGAATTCTGGTCGAACTTACCGCCGGCGTGGAGTTGCGTCATGATGACCTCGGCCGCCGAGACGCCCTCTTCCTTGTGGATGTCGGTCGGGATGCCGCGGCCGTTGTCGGTTACCGTCACCGAGCCGTCGGCATTGAGCGTCACCGTGACGATATCGGCGTGGCCTGCGAGAGCCTCGTCGATGGCGTTGTCGACCACCTCGTACACCATGTGATGCAGACCGGAGCCGTCGTCGGTGTCGCCGATATACATGCCCGGCCGCTTGCGTACGGCATCCAGGCCCTTCAACACCTTGATGGAGTCGGCACCATATTCGGCGGCGGCGCCGGTATCGGTTTCAGGAATATCGGTCATTCGGCTTCGGGTCTTTCCAGGTTCTTCGGACGGGGTGATTCGTTGCGAATCACGTCTCGGACGCCTCGCGGACTATAGAAAATTTGTCCACGGTTCCAAATCCCGGACCGCGCGCAGCGGCCGGAAAACAGCTGTTCATCCCCTGTCATTAGCAGGAAATGTGGCTTTTTCCAAAACATCTTCCAGGGCGCGGATCGTGTCGATGGACAAATAGCGGATTTGCCCTCTCAAGCGGTTGGCGAAGGCCGTGTATTCCGGCGCCAGCCCGGACGTATCCAGCACCACTTTCGGCGCGGAGACCTGGGCGATCTGGAACAATTCCTCGGCATCGTCCCAGATGACATTGAAATAGCCGGCGACCCTTTGCAGAAAATCGAAGCTCGGCGCGCCGCGCTTTCCATGTTCGAGCGCTGAGAGATAGGCGGCAGAGACGCCGATCGCCGCGGCCATCTGCTTCTGCGACACCCCCTTCTTGCGCCGCAACGCGCGCACCGCCACGCCAAAGGGGGTCACGTCGTGCTTCCCTTGCTGCGCGCCAGGCGGACATACAGCGCACCATCGCCGCCATGATTGCGGGCCGCGGGCTCGTAGCTCGAGATCAATGGCCGGAACTCCGGCAGCGAGAACCAGAGCGGCACGGCACGCTTCAAGGCGCCGTCGCTGCCGATCGACGTTCCCTTGCCGGTGATGACAAGAACGTGGCGCAGCCCGCGCTCATGCGCTCTCAAAAGAAAATGCAGGAGGAAGCCATGGGCCTCGCTCTGGATCATGCCGTGGAGATCGATCCGCGCTTCAAGCGCGAGGTGCCCCTTCGACAGCTTGCGCTTGACCGGCTTTTCAAGCGGATAGTGGTGTCTGCCGTTCGCGGTCTTGCTGAGGGCAATTCCCTGCTGGTCGTCGGCACCACTCGGCGAGGCCGTGGCCTGCGTCTTCTGCGGCTCGTCCTTGGGCTCGGCCGGAACATCCTCGCCGAGGAATTCCCGGAGATCGTCGAGACGGCCAGGCATGGGCCTGGTCGTGCGTGCCACCTTTCCCCAGAGGATCCGCTCTTCGGCCGAAAGCTTCTTGCCCCTAGCCATTGCCGTATCTTGCCGCGGCCGCACGAGGGATGAAGATGTAGAAATCGGCTTCGTTGCGAACCGCACCCGCAAGCTCGCCCGCCCTGTCACCGGATCCGGTGAAGATGTCGCCGCGGGCCGGGCCGACGATCGCCGATCCGGTGTCAAGCGCCAGCATCAGCCGCCGAAACGGCCGCCCGGCATCGAGACGCGTCAGGCTGTCGCTTGAGATGAAAAACGGCACGCCGAAGGTATGGATCAGCCGATCGACGGCAAGCGATCGTCCCGGCTCCAGCGAAACCTTGGCGGCAGCGACCGGCCCCAGCCGCTCGTCTTCGACGTCCGCCTCGCGGAAAAAGATGAAGGAACGATTGTGCCAAAGTACCTCGTCGATCTTATCCGGATTGGCGGCGAGCCAACCCCGGATGCTCATCATCGACACGGTGGCGGCATCGATCTCGCCGCGATCGATCAGCAGCTTTCCGATCGGGGAAAAATAATGACCGGTCTTGGCGGCATAGGTGATGCGCCGGCGCGAACCGTCGGGATAGACGAGCCGGGCAGCACCCTGGACGTGGACGAAGAACACATCGACCTTGGATCTGGCATAGGCAATCTCCAGACCGCGCCCCGCCAGAAAGCCCTCATCGATCGCGCGACGGTCGGGATATTCGCCAACCACGCCGTCATGCAGCCGGCCGAAGGCGAAATAGGGATCCATATCGGCCGGCCGGTTGGTGTCGTCGACGTCGACGAGATCGATTGGGCGCCGATAGATCGGATAGCGGAAGACTTCGTCGGGTGTCGCTCGCACGTCGATCTCGGGCTCGTAGAACGCCGTCACGAAACCGGTCTTGGCGTTTTCCGGCCTGATCCTGAAGGCGACGAACTGTTGCTCGAAGAATGCGCGGGCTGCAGCCGCGTCGGCAACATCTGCGCTTGCAGCCGAAAACGCGGGCACCAAATCATCGACAGAAATGCCCAGCGAACCGGTGCGGTAAGGCTTTGCCGTCGAGACATGGTGGTGACAGCGGCGCAGCGCGTCGATCACCGCCGTTGGATCGTCGTCCTGCCACCCCGGTAGATCGGAGAAGGTGACAGGCTCAAGTCGAAGCGTCATGGTCGCCCCTTCCGATCAGTTTTCGGATTCGGTAGCGATCAGCTTCCAATTCGGATCACGTGAACGAATGTCGCGCGAGAAAGTCCAGAGATCGTTGACTTCGGCCACCGACTCCGCGTCTCCATCGATGATGGCGCCCTGCTTGTCGTAGGTCGCCGAGATCAACTGGCTGACGATCCGGACCGTGATGTTTTCTTCGCTGTCCTTGACCTCGGCGTGGATGATGTCGGCCTTCTCGATGCCGACGAAGGTAGATTTCACCACCTCGCCCTTGCGCTCGCGCTCGGCAATCGCGGCGTCGAAGCCTTCATAGACCTCGCGCGACAACAGGTTCTTCAGCGTCTTTCGGTCGCCGTCGGCAAAAGCCATAACGATCATCTCGTAGGCCATCTTCGCCCCGTTGACGAACTCCTTCGGGTCGAAGCCGGTGTCGGCGTCGGTCAACGAACGGAGCTGATCGTTGAGCGGCGTCCCCGCCTTGGCAAAGGCGTCAATCGCGGCATAGCGGGCCGAATCGTCCTCGACATTGTCGCGGCGCGGCAGCTGGACGACCTTGCCATTGTCGGCCTTTTCAGGCCCCTGACTCATGTCTCTCGGAGAATAGGGATCAAACGGTGGCCGCTCGCTGCCGGTCCGGCGACCGAGAACGCTGCGCAACTGCAGGAAAATGACCACTGCGGCGATCAAGAAAAAAAACGTGATGAAGTCGAAAGAGCCCATTTCCACCTGAAACCGCTGTTAGAATTTCTCGTAGCTATTCCATATAGTCCGCAAGGATAGATCATTCAAACAGCGTTGTCGCACCCTTAGATCGGAGGTGACGATGCGAAGACCCTTTCAGGCACCGCTAATGCGCTCAATGTTAATTCCCCTGGTCGTTCTTGGACTGCCCCTTGCCGAGATTGCCGGCTTCGTCATCGTCGGCCGCGAAATCGGCCTGGCGATGACGCTGCTGCTCGTTCTGTCGAGCGCAATCGCCGGGGTCGTCCTCCTTCGCTTCCAGGGTTTCGCCATGATCAGGCGCATGCAGGAAGCAACGCGCACTGGCAGCGATCCCGGCCGCGAGGTCCTCGGCGGTGCCTTGATGTTCGTCGCAGCCCTGTTGTTGATCGTGCCCGGCTTCATCAGCGACATCTTCGGTCTGTTTTTATTTGTGCCGCCTGTCCGGCAGGCCGTGGCCGGCTATCTGAGGTCAAAAATGACGATTGTAACCGCTGCCTCGAGCCAGTCCTGGCGCGGACCGAGCCATTCACCGGAAGAGCGCGCCCAACCGCGCGTCATCGACCTTGGCGAAGGCGAGTTCTCAAGGACCGATGATGACGAACCAAACCCGTCCGAAGAGCGCCGGCGGCAATAGCAAAGGCCTGTGGCGCAGGGTTGTAAGCCCTATGACGAAATGCTAGATGGCCTCACCGAATTGAAGTCGAGGAAACCCTTATGACGACTGATACCGCATCCAACGGCAACGGCAGCGCGCAGCAGAGCCCGTCGCTCAACATCCTCGCCCAGTATGTCAAGGATCTCTCGTTCGAGAACCCGGGCGCACCGCGTTCGCTGCAGGCCCGTGACAATGCGCCGTCGATCAACATCAACGTCAACGTCAACGCCAATCCGCTTGCCGAGAACGATTTCGATGTCGTTCTCTCGCTGAACGCGGAAGCCAAGGACGGTGAGCGCGTTCTGTTCAACGTCGAACTTTCCTACGGCGGCGTTTTCCGTGTTGCCGGCTTCCCGCAGGAACACATGCTGCCGCTGCTGTTCATCGAATGCCCGCGCCTGCTGTTCCCGTTCGCGCGCCAGATCGTTGCCGACGCGACCCGCAACGGCGGCTTCCCGCCGCTGATGATCGACCCGATCGATTTCGCTCAGATGTTCGCCCAGCGCATGGCCGAAGAAAAGGTCCGTTCTCAGGTGTCGAACACCAACGAGACCGCCAACTGATCTTGTTCGGTCTGGATCGCAATTATTAGTAAAAAGCCCGGTCGAGCCGGGCTTTTTTCATTCCTGCAGATCGTATTTGGCCCAGATTGCCTTGGGCCCCAGCTTCGCAACCAGCGCGGCATGAGCCTCCTCATCCGCTTCGGACAATCGGTTCGGCAAAGGCCTTGGGCGCTGCGCAATGACGATCGGCGCATCGTCGTGTGCGACGGTTTGTCCCGCGACCTTGTTGCTCGACACCAGACCCAAGGCGGCCTGACGACCGCCGAGCATCTCGATATAGACTTCTGCAAGAAGCTCGGAGTCGAGAAGCGCGCCGTGCTTGGCGCGATGAGAATTGTCGATGCCGTAACGACGGCAAAGCGCATCGAGCGAGTTCGGGCCCATCGGGTGCTTCCGGCGAGCAAGCGCTAGCGTATCCGTCACCCGTTCGCCGGCAATGACCGGCAACCCGATGCGACCGAATTCGGCATTAATGAAGCCCATGTCGAAGGTGGCATTGTGCGCCACCCAGCGGGCATCGCCGAAGAAGTCGAGGATCTGCTGGGCAACATCGGCAAAAGGCGGCTTGTCCTTCAGGAAATCATCGGTGATGCCGTGAATGGCAAGCGCATCCGGATGAACCTTGCGATTGCCGGGATTGACGAAGATATGCAGCGTACGGCCGGTCGGAAACTGGTTTTCCAACTCGACGCCACCGATTTCGATCACCCTGTCCTCGCGATTGTCGAGGCCGGTCGTTTCCGTATCGAAAATGATCTCACGCATCGGGCGCTCCATTCGTGGTGAGGTCATCGACGATCGCCCTCACCTGTTGGCGTGTGTTGTCGAAGCTGTCGCTGGTATCGATGATATAGTCGGCGCGTTCACGCTTCTGACTGTCCGGCACCTGACGCGCCAGGATCATAGCAAATTTCTCTTCAGTCATGCCGGGGCGTTTCATCGCTCGCTCTCTTTGAATCTCGGGCGCGCAGCTAACCACGACCACTTTATCGACCCGCGCCTCGGCGCCCGTCTCGAACAACAACGGAATATCGAGCACGACGAAGGGCACCTCAGCCGCAGCATTCCTGTCGAGGAACTCGCGTTCTTTCTGGCGAACGAGCGGATGCACGATGTTTTCGAGTTCGCGTAGCCTTTCCGGTGTTGCCAACAACTGGCGGGACAGTTCGGCGCGATCGATCGCCCCGTCCCTGACTGTTCCCGGAAAGGCGGCTTCGACCAGTGCGACGGCTTCGCCGCGATAAAGCGCGTGCACCACTTCATCGGCGTCGTTGACCGGCACCCCGAACTCGCGGAACATCTGCGCCGTTGTCGACTTGCCCATTGCCATCGATCCGGTCAATCCGACAATCATCATGCGTGCGTCCCCATATCATCGATGACGAGTTGCCGGAGGTTAGCGTCGACCACGGGCCGGCGGCCGAACCAGAGCTCGAAACCAGGCGCAGCCTGGTGCAGCAGCATGCCAAGTCCATCGACGATGGCGTAGCCCTGCTCCTCCGCCTGGCGAAGCAAAGGCGTCTTCAACGGGACATAGACGATATCGGTGACCACCGCACCCCTGGCCATGACGGTGAAATCGATCTGCGGTGCATCCTGTCCATCCATGCCGAGAGACGTGGTGTTGATGAAGAGGCCAGCGCCGGTCATCACCTCGTTCAATGCCTCCATCGGATGCGCATGCACGGCCGACCCGAAACGGTCGGACAACTCCTGAGCCCTCGCCACCGTGCGATTGACGACATGGATGGTGCTAATGCCCCGGTCGCGCACGGCCTGGATGACGGCGCGGCTGGCGCCACCGGCACCGAGCACAACCGCGGTCGAACATTGGTCCCAGCCGGCCGCCCGTTCGTCAAGATTGGCAACGAACCCTTGGCCATCGGTGTTGGTGGCATGGACTTCGCCGGCCTCGAGCCAAAGCGTATTGGCGGCGCCGAGTTCCAGACAGAGATCGTCAGGGCGATCTGCCAACCGATGGGCGACTTCCTTGTGCGGGATGGTGACGTTGCCGCCGCAAAAACCTGATGTGCCTTGCTTCAGCTCTGCGATGAAGGCCGAGAAATCGGCCGGCTTCACCTCGTGCGCGCGGTAGCTGCCGTCTATCCCGAGCTGTTTCAGCCAATAGCCGTGGATCAATGGCGACCTGGAATGCTTGATCGGATAACCGGTGACGAAGGCGTGGTTAACAAATGTTTCACGTGAATCACGCATCGATCGTTCCCAATTCCCGAAGTTTTGCGAGCAGCGGCAGCATCGGAAGACCGAGGATGGTGAAATAGTCACCATCGATCTTGTCGAACAGCTGGATGCCCTCACCCTCCAGCTGGTAGGCGCCGACACTGGACAGGGCCTTGCTGCCGACACGCTGCAGATGGCGATCGACGAATTCCGGCGTCAGTGTGCGCACTGACATATTTGCGGACGAGACATGGCGCCAAAGGATCTCATCGCCGCGCAAGAGGACAATCGCGCTGTTCAGGCGATGGGTCTTGCCGGAGAGCGACAACAGATGCTGTCCGGCTTCGACCATGTCCTTCGGTTTGTGATAGACACGCTGGCCGAGCGACATGGTCTGGTCGGAACCGATCACCAATGCCTCGGGAAAATGCCGGGCGACATCCCTCGCCTTGGCTTCGGCCAGCCTCATCGCGACATCTTCAGGAACTGCACCTTCTTCCTCAAGTGGTTTTTCAAGCGCCCGCTCGTCGATCTCGGCGGCGCGTGCGGTAAACACCAAGCCGGCATTTTCCAGAAGCGCGCGACGGAACGGGCTTGCTGAAGCCAGAACGAGTGAAGGTGTCATCATCGAAGTTCCCGAATTGTTCGGATTCGCTCTATCGCAGCCGCGGACGCAGGGCAACAATTGCGGCGGCGGTTTCCTCGATCGAGCGGCGGGTGACGTCGATGAGCGGCCAGTTGTTGCGCGCGCAAAGCGCGCGGGCATATTTCAGCTCCTCGGCGATCGCTGCCCTATCGGTATATTGATCGCCGTGAAAGCCTTGCGTGGTGCCAAGCACCCGATGCTGACGAACTTGGGAAATGCGGTCGGCGGTCGCAATCAGGCCGACGACCAGTGGCTTGGTTGCCGCCATCAGCCGATCGGGAAGCGGCACGCCCGGGACGATCGGAATATTGGCCGTCTTTATGCCGCGGTTGGCGAGGTAGATGGATGTCGGCGTCTTCGATGTTCGGCTGATGCCGATTAACACCACATCGGCATCATCGAAATCGGCCGGCAGCTGACCATCATCATGGTCCATGGTGAAATTCAACGCATCGATCCGCGCGAAGTAATCGGCATCCATCACGTGCTGCGCGCCGGAACGGCGTCGCGACGGCGAGCCGAGATAGGACTGAAACAGTTCGATGATCGGATCGAGCACGGAGACGCACGGCACGCCCATCTCGCGACAGCGCTGATCAATGATATCAGCCAGCTCGCGATCGACGATCGTATAAAGCACGATGCCGGGGGCGCCATCGATCGCATCGAGAACCTGCAGCAACTGCCGGCGATTCCTGATCAGCGGATAGACATGCTCGAGCGCATGCGACGCCTGGAATTGCGCCGCTGCCGCCCGCCCCGCAGCGATCAAGGTCTCCCCCGTCGAATCGGAGATCAGATGCAGGTGGAAGTAGTTTTTCTTGTTCTCCACGCAATTCTCCGGGTGCTGTTGATAAACCGGGATAAAAGAGGCTACCGGCGCCGCGACGGCCGAGGCAAGGGGAAAACTGCCGACTTATTCACAATTGGTGCGACGCCGAAGAAAGCTTCGCGGGGGATGTGGACAAGACTCACAGCAATGACAAAGTGTCACGCGTTTCGACTCATTGTCCACAGCAAATCGCTTTCTCTCAAAGACGGCAATCCTCTGATTCAAATCGGATTTTTGCACTTATCCACGAAATGCATTCATGACCGCTGCTCTGCTTCCCACTCGGATTAATCCGATCGGGTGGCCGTGGATGAACTGTGGCCATCTTTTAATCCTTGATACCCACCGACTCTAAGAAATAGAAAGAGTCTAAATATCTTTGTTTATATATTAGGAGAGACCATCCGTGGCCGAGACACGAAGGAAAGTTCTGGAGGTTTTGGAGGGGAAGACGGTCAGTCCTCCTCCCGTCTGGCTCATGCGCCAGGCCGGCCGGTACCTTCCCGAATATCGAGCAACGCGTGCCGTCGCCGGAAGTTTCCTCGATCTCTGTTACACGCCTGATCTCGCTGTCGAAGTGACGCTTCAACCGATCCGTCGTTATGCTTTTGACGCAGCCATTCTTTTTTCCGACATCCTCGTCATCCCGGACGCGCTGAAGCGCAACGTTCGCTTTGAGGAAGGCCATGGTCCGAGAATGGATCCGATCGACGTTGATGGCATCGATGCTCTGAAGGCTGACGGTATCTCCAATCACCTGAAACCGGTCTTCGAAACGGTATCGCGTTTGCGTGGGGAACTTCCGGCGGAGACGACGCTGCTCGGATTTTGCGGTGCGCCCTGGACCGTTGCGACCTACATGATCGCTGGTCAGGGAACACCGGATCAGGCCCCTGCCCGGCTGTTCGCTTACCAGAACCCGGAAGCCTTCGAACGGCTTTTGACGTTCCTGGCCGATGTGTCGGCGGACTATCTGGTCGAGCAGATCGATGCCGGCGCCGATGCGGTACAGATTTTCGACTCCTGGGCTGGCGTTCTGGGCGAAGAGGAATTCGAACGATTTGCCGTCAAGCCGGTCGCGCGAATCATCGCTTCGGTGCGGACGCGACGTCCGCAGGCCAAGATCATTGCCTTTGCCAAGGGCGCAGGGCTTCTCCTGAAGCATTATCGCCAGAAGACGGGTGCCGATGCCATCGGGCTCGATTGGACCGTCCCACTGTCCTTTGCTGTCGATTTGCAGAAGGACGGACCGGTGCAGGGTAACCTTGATCCGATGCGGGTCGTTTCCGGCGGTGCCGCCCTCGAGCAGGGCATAGATCGTATTCTCGATGCGCTCGGCAACGGACCGCTCATTTTCAACCTCGGTCACGGGATTACGCCGCAGGCCGATCCGGAGAACGTCTCGGCGCTGGTGTCGCGCGTTCGCGGAGCACGCTGATGGATGAACGCCAGAGGGATCGCGGTCCAGGCAACAGGGCGCGGGTCAGAGCAATGATTGCGCTTGGCGGTTTTGCCGCGTCGCTCATCGGGCTTTTCGTCTGGCAGCCCGACAGCCTCTATCTCTGGATCAAGGCGCTACACGTGATTGCGGTGATGTCGTGGATGGCAGCGCTGCTCTACATGCCGCGCCTGTTCATCTACCACACCGACGCAGCACCCGGTTCCGAACAGTCCGAAACCTTCAAAATGATGGAACAGCGGTTGCTGACGGTCATCATGAACCCGGCGATGATGATCTCCTGGGTGCTCGGGCTTTACCTCGCCTGGAGCGTCTACGACTTCCAGGGCGGCTGGCTTCACGCCAAGCTGCTATTCGTGGTGATGCTGACCGTCGTGCACATGCGCTTCAGCCGGGCGGTTCGGGCGTTCCAGCGGGACGAAAATCGCCGCACGGCACGCTACTGGCGGTTGATGAACGAAGCCCCGACGCTGCTGATGATCCTGATCGTCATCATGGTCGTGGTGAAGCCGTTTTGAATTTTAACGATTGCTAATTGTAATAGTTCTCGCTAATTTTCGTCAGCCCCTTGCGGCGTTTCACGTGAATCGCTATTTTCTCCCATCTCCTCTTCATGGCTTGTGACAAAGACCAGAGCCTGCCCCTCCTGCCGCAGCTCCCTTCAGAAAACACGCCGTCTTTCCATTCCCAGACGAAACATGGATCCTTCATGGCTGAAATGAAGCTACAAGAACTTAAGAACAAGACGCCGACCGATCTTCTGGCCTTTGCCGAAGAGCTCGAGGTGGAAAATGCGAGCACCATGCGCAAGCAGGAGCTGATGTTCGCAATCCTCAAGATGCTCGCCTCCCAGGATATCGAAATCATCGGTGAAGGCGTCGTCGAGGTTCTGCAGGACGGATTCGGCTTTCTGCGCTCTGCCAATGCCAACTACCTTCCCGGCCCGGACGATATCTACATCTCCCCCTCCCAGATCCGCCGCTTCTCGCTGAAGACCGGCGACACGGTCGAGGGACCGATCCGCGGACCGAAGGAAGGCGAACGCTACTTCGCGCTGCTGAAAGTCAACACCATCAATTTCGACGATCCCGAAAAGATCCGTCACAAGGTTCACTTCGACAACCTGACGCCGCTCTATCCAAACGAGCGCTTCAAGATGGAACTCGATATCCCGACGTCGAAGGACCTTTCTGCTCGGGTGATCGACCTGGTCGCGCCGCTCGGCAAGGGCCAGCGCGGTCTGATCGTCGCTCCGCCGCGCACCGGTAAGACCGTTCTCCTGCAGAACATCGCCCACTCGATCACCGCAAACCATCCGGAATGTTACCTGATCGTTCTGTTGATCGACGAACGGCCGGAAGAAGTCACCGACATGCAGCGCTCCGTGAAGGGCGAAGTGGTTTCCTCTACCTTTGACGAGCCGGCGACGCGCCACGTGCAAGTCGCCGAAATGGTGATCGAAAAGGCAAAGCGCCTGGTCGAGCACGGCCGCGACGTCGTGATCCTGCTCGATTCCATCACCCGCCTCGGTCGCGCCTATAACACCGTTGTTCCTTCATCCGGCAAGGTTCTGACCGGTGGTGTCGACGCCAACGCCCTGCAGCGCCCGAAGCGCTTCTTTGGTGCCGCCCGCAACATCGAAGAAGGTGGTTCGCTGACCATCATCGCCACGGCGCTGATCGATACCGGCAGCCGCATGGACGAAGTCATCTTTGAAGAGTTCAAGGGTACCGGCAACTCGGAAATCGTGCTCGACCGCAAGGTCGCCGACAAGCGCATCTTCCCGGCGATGGACATTCTCAAGTCCGGCACGCGTAAGGAAGACCTGCTGGTTCCACGCCAGGATCTGCAGAAGATCTTCGTTCTTCGCCGGATTCTGGCCCCGATGGGTACCACCGACGCGATCGAGTTCCTCATCGACAAGCTGAAGCAGACAAAGAACAACGGCGACTTCTTCGACTCGATGAACACCTGATACGGCCGAACGCCGATATCGTGATTGAGACCGGGCAGGTGATCTTGCCCGGTCTCTTTATTTCCAGCGATCACGTTGATTAGCCGGATTCAACGATGGACCGGCTTCCTCGGCGAGCCTTTCGATTCGCTATCGCAATGATCTTGGATCCCCTCATCCGGTGTCGCCTTCTGTCAGTTCAGTGATTCACGTGAAACACATTCGGGCGATCCCGCGGCTAAGGCTTGATCTTCTCCCGACTATTCGGCATAAGCTCGCAACCGCTCGACACCTCTGTGAACGCCGGGAACGCCGACTAACGCGTTTCATTCAGCTATCAATATGAGGCCGCCTCACCCGCCGGAACTTGTTTCCGGCGCAGGCGTGCGTAGAGCAGGAACTCTCTTTGGATCTCAGGTGACACGATGCCATCGGTGGATACGATATACGCGCTTTCCAGCGGGGCGTTGCCAGCCGGCGTAGCGGTGATCAGGATAAGCGGACCAGAAACAAACGCTGTCCTGAAGTCATTGTGTGGTGCCGTCCCTGAGCCGCGTTTGGCGTCACTGAAATCGATTCGCTCTCGCAACGGTTTCATGATCGATAGCGGCCTGATCATCTACTTCCGCGGCCCGGCCTCGTTTACAGGGGAAGACTGTGCCGAGTTGCACGTGCATGGCAGCCGTGCCGTTGTTCAAATGCTGCTGCATGAGTTGTCTGGCTTTGCGGGGCTGCGCCACGCTGAGGCCGGCGAGTTTTCACGGCGAGCCTTCCATAACGGCAAGATGGATCTTGTCGAGATTGAGGGCTTGTCGGATCTGATCGCTGCGGAGACCGAGATGCAGCGTCGTCTGGCGCTGGAGCATTCCGCCGGCGGCCAGTCTAAGGTCTATGACGATTGGGCCAAGCGTCTGACCCATGCGCGCGCGATGATCGAGGCGGAGCTCGATTTCGCCGATGAGGAGGACGTGCCGGGCTCGGTCAGTGACCGGATCTGGAAAGATATGGAATTGCTGCGTCGCGAGATCGACGCGCACATTGCCCAGGCGCCGATTGGCGAAATCATCCGGGATGGCCTGAAGATCGTCATTGCCGGCGAACCCAACGCCGGCAAGTCCAGCCTGCTCAATGCCTTGGCAAAACGTGATATCGCGATCGTGACAGAGATAGCCGGAACGACGCGCGATGTGCTTTCCGTCGACCTTTCATTAGCCGGATTCTCCGTCAAGTTGTTCGATACTGCCGGGCTGCGCGAGACCGACGAGACGGTGGAGCGTGAAGGTATTCGCCGCGCTCGCGATGTAATTGCAAACGCCGACCTTGTGCTGCTTCTTTCCGAAAACACAGAAGGTTTTAACACCCTTGACGACCTCGCTCTTACGGCTGTGCCGGTCTTGCGGGTCGCAACCAAGATCGACCGAGCCGGCAGCGATACCATTCCGGGCGCCGAGGTTTCGATTTCGACCACAACGGGTGCGGGGATGGACCAGCTCTTGAACGTCATATCGGGCTATCTACCTGATTTGTCTGGGGTTACCGCCCTCTCTATCCCCTCCAGACGCAGGCATGTTGACGCCTTGCGCCAAGCCAGCATTGCGCTTGCGGAAAGTTTGCGCCTGAACCAAGACGGCCTGGATATACGCGCTGAGCTGCTTCGTGTCGCAGGGGATGCAATCGGACGCATCACCGGGCGTGTGGATGTTGAAAACCTGTTGGATGTGATATTTTCCGAATTCTGTATCGGTAAATGATGTTCGACTAAAACAATACAACGCTAGCGAGTCATGCGAAGTGTTTCACGTGAAACGATTCGAATCCGGAACGCGTTTGATCGGAGATGATAAAAATGGTCCATTTTGACGTTATCGTCATTGGTGGAGGTCATGCCGGCTGCGAGGCTGCGGCGGCGGCCGCGCGCCTCGGTGCACGCACCGCTCTGATTACCCATAAGGCGTCGACCATTGGCGTGATGTCGTGCAACCCGGCGATTGGGGGTCTAGGCAAAGGCCACCTCGTGCGTGAGATCGATGCGCTTGATGGCTTGATGGGTCGCATCGCCGATGCGGCTGGAATTCAGTTTCGCCTGCTCAATCGGCGCAAGGGGCCGGCTGTTCGTGGCCCACGTACCCAAGCCGACCGGCGACTCTATCGCGAAGCCATGCAGCGAGAGATTGACGCCATTGAAAACCTGACCGTGATCGAAGGTGATGCTTTCGACCTTCTTGAACAGGACAGCAAGATTGCCGGCGTGGTGATGAAGGATGGCAGATCCTTTGCTGCGGCGGCGGTGGTGCTGACGACCGGGACCTTTCTAAAGGGACTGATCCATATCGGCGACCAGAAGATACCGGCGGGTCGTATTGGCGAAGAGCCGTCGCTTGGCCTCTCCGCCACCTTGGCGCGCTACGGCCTTCGTTTGGGACGGTTGAAGACGGGGACGCCAGCACGCCTGGACGGCAAGACTATTGATTGGGATCGCGTCGGACGCCAGGGGCCTGACGAAGATCCGGTGCCCTTCTCCTTCATGACCGATCGGATCGTCAACCGACAGATCGACTGCGGTGTGACCCGAACCACCGAAGCCACGCATAAGATCATTGCCGACAATATCGGCAAGTCGGCGATGTATTCCGGTCAGATCGAAGGTGTCGGTCCGCGCTACTGCCCCTCGATCGAGGATAAGATCGTTCGCTTTGGCGAACGGGACGGTCACCAGATCTTCCTTGAACCGGAAGGCCTGGACGATGATACCGTCTATCCCAACGGCATTTCGACATCCTTGCCGGCAAACGTTCAAGCCGCGTTTATTCGCACAATCCCCGGCCTTGAGAGTGTCGTGATCCTCCAGCCGGGTTACGCGATCGAATACGATCACGTCGATCCGCGTGAGCTTGATGCGACGCTGGCGGTGCGCAAGATGCCGGGCTTGTTCCTCGCCGGCCAGATCAATGGCACCACGGGCTATGAAGAGGCCGGGGCACAAGGCCTGGTCGCCGGCTTGAATGCTGCCAAGGCAGCGACGGGGCGCGAAGCCGTCATCTTCAGCCGCACCGATTCCTATATCGGCGTGATGGTCGACGACCTGACCTCTCGGGGTATTACCGAACCCTATCGCATGTTCACGTCACGCGCCGAATACCGATTGTCCCTGCGTGCCGACAATGCAGACGTGCGCCTGACACCGAAGGCAATCGAAATCGGTTGCGTGTCTGAAGCGCGGCAGGCGCGCTTTGTCGAATGGAAGGCGCAGTTTGACAGCGGTCGGGCATTGCTCAAGCAATTGTCGGTGACGCCGGCAGAAGGCAACCGTCATGGACTCAAACTGAACCAGGATGGCCAGCGGCGAACGGCGTTCGAAATCCTATCCTATCCTGACCAGAGTGTTGGTGCCTTGCTGATCCTGTGGCCCGAGTTGAAAGACATTCCGTCCGCGGTGGTGGAGGCACTCGAAATCGATGCTGCCTATGCCGTCTATATGGACCGCCAGGCATCGGACATTGCTGGCATCCGCCGCGAAGAGGATTTAGCGATTCCAAGCGATTTTGACTTTTCGGCATTAGCTGGTCTATCGAATGAGCTGAAGCAGAAGTTGACGCTGCAGGCGCCGCGGAATCTGGCCCAGGCGCTGAAGGTCGATGGGATGACCCCGGCCGCGGCCTCGTTGATCTTGGCTTGGTTGAAACGAATGAGTCGTTCCGCGGAACGGGAAGAAAAGGTAAGTGCGCAATGAAAACGAGTCCCTTCGCTGGCTTGAACGGACTGCGTGTTTCACGTGAAACGAAGGAACGACTAGAGCACTTCGCAGCGCTGTTTCAGAAATGGGCGAAGTTCATCAATCTGATTGCTCCGTCGACGCTCGACGACCTGTGGCGGCGGCATATCGTCGATAGTCTACAATTGGCGCAACTTGCGCCGGGTCCGAAGACCTGGGTCGATCTCGGTAGCGGTGGTGGATTTCCCGGAGTGATTACCGCCATCTACCTCCAGGAATTTTCCGACGGCTGGGTACATTTGATCGAGAGCAACAACAAGAAAGCCGCTTTCCTGCGCGTTGCGTTGACGGAGACCGGTGCGCGCGGATCCGTTCATCCGATTCGAATCGAAGATGCCAGCTCTGTCGCACCAAAATGCGATGCGATTTCCGCCCGTGCGCTGGCGGATCTGAGCCTACTGCTCGATTATTCATCGCCTTGGCTGACGGCCGAAGGTGGCAAAACGGTCGCCTACTTCCACAAAGGGCGGGATTACCAGCGTGAGATCGACAAAGCCGTTGGCCGCTATGCGTTTGATCTGGTAAAACACCCAAGCATCGTTGAGCCAGATTCTGTTGTGCTCGAGATCGCAAATCTTTCGCGAAGAACTCAGTGATTGGCGAGCGGAAACATGTTTGGCGCAAAAAATCGGATCATCACGATAGCGAACCAGAAGGGGGGCGTCGGCAAAACGACGACGGCGATCAATCTGGCAACGGCATTGGCCGCCATCGGCGAAAAGGTTCTGATCGTTGATCTGGACCCGCAGGGCAATGCCAGCACCGGCCTCGGCATTCAGCGCCGCGATCGCCATCTCTCCTCCTATGAATTGATGGTTGGATCGCACTCGATAGGTGAGATCGTCCAGCAGACAGTTGTGCCGAATCTGGCTATCGTGCCCTCGACGATGGATCTGCTCGGCGTCGAAATGGAAATCTCCAGGGAGGTCGATCGCGCCTTTCGTCTTCGCAAGGCCTTGGAGAGCCCCGAGGCATTGGAGTATTCATACGTTCTCGTCGACTGCCCGCCATCGTTCAATCTGCTGACGATGAACGCTATGGCTGCCGCACATTCGGTACTGGTGCCGCTTCAGTGCGAATTCTTCGCGCTGGAGGGTTTGAGCCAGTTGCTGGAGACGGTTGACCAAGTGCGCCAAACGGTCAACCCGAACCTGGACATCCAGGGTATCGTGTTGACGATGTTCGATTCTCGCAACAATCTGGCACAGCAGGTGGTGAGCGATGTCCGCACCCATCTTGGGGATAAGGTCTACCACACGCTCATTCCGCGGAATGTGCGTGTATCGGAAGCACCGTCCTATGGTAAGCCGGCCATCCTTTACGATCTGAAATGCGCAGGCAGCCAAGCCTACCTTCAACTCGCATCGGAAGTAATCCAGCGCGAGCGGCAGCGCAAAGCCGCATAATTGTTTCGGTACCGGAATTTAAATCGGGTGACACTATGAACGACGACAGCTCGAAGAGAAGGCTTGGCCGGGGACTGGCTGCATTGATCGGCGAGATGGATCAGCCGATACAGGCCGGCGCCTCCCCTGCTCCGGTTAACCCCGATCGGAAAGTGCCGATCGAGTTCGTATCGCGCAACCCGCGAAACCCGCGTCGACAGTTCGACGAAGGTGAACTGCAGGACCTCGCCAGTTCCATTCGGCAGCACGGCATCGTCCAGCCGGTCGTCGCTCGCACGATCGGCACTGACCGTTACGAGATCATCGCCGGGGAACGCCGCTGGCGTGCAGCGCAGCTCGCCGGCTTTACCGAAATTCCGGTTATCATCCGCGACGTTGACGATCGCACGGCGCTCGAAATCGCGATCGTCGAGAACGTGCAGCGGTCCGACCTTAACCCGCTCGACGAAGCGCTTGGCTACGAGCAGCTGATTGCCGAACACGGCTACACCCAGAACGATCTCGGCGAGATCATCGGCAAGAGCCGCAGCCATGTCGCCAACAGCCTGCGGCTTTTGAAGCTGCCCGAGCCGGTGCGGGACATGTTGTCAGAAGGAAGCCTGTCGGCAGGCCATGCGCGCGCGCTGATCCCGACGTCGGATCCGGCAACGCTCGCCCGCAACATCGTCGCAAAGGGTCTCTCCGTTCGCGACGCTGAGCGGCTGGCGCAGAACGATATTCGCGCCCAGAACGATCCCCACTACGCCAAGGCCGCACGTCGTGACGAGAAGGACGCCGATACGTTGGCGCTGGAGCGGACACTGTCCGACAGCCTCGGGCTTGAAGTCACCGTCAGTCACAAGGCTTCAGGCGGGCACCTCAGGATTTCCTACAAGACGCTTGATCAGCTTGAAGAGATCTGCCGCCTGCTCGAGCGCCGCTAGAGTGTTTTCGATTTAAACCGAACTACAGAAACGCTCTATCTCTTTGTTTTTACGCATTTCCTGACGGAAAACCGCTTCGCACCTTTCCTGGAAAGGCTTTAAGCGCGCTTCCAATTGCCCGATAGGCTGATTTGAGCCTGCTTTTGCGGGCTCTCAGCGTCTGGCTGACTGCACGGCAATCGCCAACAGGTTCTGCAGCACCATGCTCTCCTCGAGGCTCTGGCGCGTGCGGCTCTGATAGATCGTATTTTGAAGCCGTGTCAGTTCGCGGCGGATCGCCGGCGAAGACCAATGTCTGAGGGCTGCTTCGATGATGGGCTTGCGACGAAAATGCAGGTGCCGGCCCATGGTGGCGATAACCTGGCCGGCCTGCTGGCGGCTGGCATCCATTTCGGCGCGCATCAGATCGAGCTGCTGAAACTGCCTGAGGCACCCCTGCAAAACGAGGAAGGCGGGCGTTTTTGACGTGGTTATCTTCTGCATCGCATGCAATAGACCGTCAAGGTCACCCTTCAGGACCGCATCGACAGCATCATCAACGGAAATGGCGCTGGCATCGCCGACAATGTCGGTCACATCCGATTCGTCGACGGTGCTCTTGCCACGGCAATAGAGTGCAAGCTTGCGTACTTCGTTGCGCGATGCCAGGCGGTCGCCGCCAAGCGCTTCCATCAGCCGTTCACGTGCCGCCGGAGTAATGCCGAGTTTTTCTTCGCCCAATTCCTTGTCGATCAACGCCTGCAGGCTGCGGGCGTCGTCGCTGTAGCAGGCGATAGTCGCGATCGAACGTGCCGTCTCGGCCACCTTGCGCAGCGCCGATCCCTTCTTGAGATCACCCGCTTCGACGACAACATAGCTACCGGTCGGCGGTTCGCCGGCCAAAATCTGCAGACCATCGACCAACGCCTTCTCGTTGGCGGCTCCGCGGACCCAGATGAGCCTTTCGCCACCGAAGAGGCCGATCGAATTGACCTCGTCGAGCAACCGGCCGGGGCTCTGTTGCAGATCCCCGGCATCGAGCTTGGTGATGGAAAATGGGTCGTCGAGCGCAACGCCGCTGCGCGACGCGATCGCCTCTGCCCGCTCCGAAACCAGCCCGCGGTCTGGTCCGTAGAGGACAAAGAGGCGATAAAGTGCCGCTGACTTCTGTAGGAAAGAGTCGAATTCGTGCGACTTGACTTCGCTCATTCCGTCACCGCCTAGAGCGTTTCCAGTTTAGACTGACTCCCAGAAACGCTCTATCCCTTTGTTTCAACGCAATTCCTGCCGGAAAACCGCTTCGCACTTTTCCTGGAAATGCTCTATCGGCTGAGGGCCGCGGCGATATCGGCCCGGATCAGCTCTGCCAGTTCCCTTGCAGCGCGGTTCTCGCCATCGCGGACGGCGCGGACCTTGGCAAACTCCTGGACGGGAAAGTCGACAAGCGCGACGGCCGTGCGGTTGCCTGACTTGATGGTTTCGCCCGTGCCGGCCCTGGACAGGTTATAGTCCGCTTTCACGACGATACGCCCTGCGGCTGCCCGGTCCCGTGCCTGATCAAAGAGCGTGCCCATGACGCGGGTCGTGACGTTCAGCGCCAGATGATATTGCGGGTTCGCCGGTTCTCCCTGGCCGCCGGCGGCCAGGAAGATCAATGCGTTGCGCACCTCCTGCTCAACACGGTCATCCGCATCGGAGATTTCGATCGACGCAAGCGCTGCCGATGTGCCGACCGCATCGGAATAAAGTGGCCTGACCTGGCAGCCGGCGAGCGCGGTCAACATAAGAACACCAGCCAGCATCGGGAGCGACCGGATGCTGGAGCCAGCTCTATCAGACAACGACATTGACGATCCTCTGAGGCACGACGATGATTTTCTTGGGGCTGCTGCCGTTGAGAACGGACTTGACGGCATCGAGAGCGAGAACGGCATTCTCGATCGCAGTCTGATCTGCATCGCGCGCGATTGTCAAATCCGCGCGCTTCTTGCCGTTGATCTGGACCGGCAGCGTGACTTCATTCTCAACGACGAGCGCCGCATCAAACTTCGGCCAGCCGCTTTCGGCGATCAGGCCCTTGCCGCCGATCGCCTGCCAGCATTCCTCGGCCAGGTGCGGCATCATTGGGGCGATCAGGTTGACCAGGATCGATGTTGCATCCTTTGCAGCCGCTGCCAGCGCCGCATCGGCCTTGCCGGCAGCAACCTGGGTCAAGGGGGCCGCAATCACGTTCACGAGCTCATAGATACGTGCCACGGCCTTGTTGAAGGCCAGCTTGTCGTAATCGGCTTCAACCGCGCGCAGCGTCCTGTGGGCCGCCTGTGAGAGAACGAGTCCGCTGCCTTCATGGGCTGGCGCCGCCTCGACTGTGCGAAGTGTTTCCGCCGCCTCGCCGATCAGGCGCCAGACGCGCTGAACGAAGCGATGGGCGCCTTCGACGCCAGACTCTGACCAGATGACGTCACGGTCGGGCGGCGAGTCGGACAGAACGAAGAAGCGTGCGGTATCGGCGCCGTAGGAGGCGATGATATCGTCAGGATCAACGACGTTCTTCTTCGACTTCGACATCTTCTCGATCGAGCCGATGGTGATGTCTTCGCCGGTCTCGAGCAGAACGGCGCGGCGCTGTCCGTCGACCTCGTCGATGCGGATTTCCGCCGGCGTGATCCATTCGCGCTGGGCGCCTTCGCCGCGGCTGTAGGTCTCGTGCACCACCATGCCCTGGGTGAACAGGCCCTTGAACGGTTCGTCCAGGGCAACATGGCCGGTCGCCTTCATCGCGCGGGTGAAGAAGCGCGAATAGAGCAGATGTAGGATCGCGTGTTCGATACCGCCGATATACTGGTCGACGGGCAGCCAGTGGTTGGCCGTCTTCGGATCGGTCGGGTCGTCCTCCCAAGGAGCCGTGAAGCGCGTGAAGTACCAGGACGAATCGACGAAGGTGTCCATCGTGTCGGTCTCGCGACGGGCGTCCTTGCCGCAATGCGGGCAGGCCACGTGCCGCCAGGTCGGATGGCGGTCGAGCGGGTTGCCCGGCTTGTCGAAGGTGACGTCCGGCGGCAGGATGACGGGCAGGTCGGCCTTGGGAACGGGAATGACGCCGCAGTCATCGCAATGGATGACCGGGATCGGGCAGCCCCAATAGCGCTGGCGGGAAATACCCCAGTCGCGCAGGCGGAAATTGACCTTGCGTTCGGCGCGCGGCGCGCCGGCCAACACGCACTTTTCCAGCTTCGATGCCACGGTTTCGAACGCGTCTTCCGTCGACAGGCCGTCGAGAAAACGCGAATTGATCATCACGCCGTCGCCGATATAGGCCTCGTCACCGATCGCGAAGCTTTCGGCATCGGCATCCCTCGGCATGACGACCGGAACGACTGGAAGCCCATACTTGCGGGCGAAGTCGAGGTCGCGCTGGTCGCCGGACGGGCAGCCGAAGATCGCGCCCGTGCCGTAGTCCATGAGGACGAAGTTGGCGACGTAGACCGGCAGCTCCCAGCTTTCGTCGAGTGGATGCCTGGCGCGGATGCCGGTGTCCATGCCCTTCTTTTCAGCGGTCTCGAGCGCTGCAAGTGAGGTCCCGGCGCGCCGGCACTCCTCGCAGAAGGCCTCGATTGCCGGATCCTTTGCCGCTGCCTGCCTGGCAAGCGGGTGATCGGCGGAAATCGCCAGGAAGGAGGCGCCGAACAGCGTGTCCGGACGGGTAGTGTAAACGGTCAGTTCCGTGGTGTCGGCGGCGGCGGTGCCTTCGACGATCTGCCAGCGAATGGACAGGCCCTCGGAGCGGCCGATCCAGTTCTTCTGCATCAGGCGTACTTTTTCCGGCCACTGGTCCAGCGTGTCCAGAGCGTCCAGCAGTTCCTGGCTGAAGTCGGTGATGCGGAAGAACCACTGCGTCAGCTCGCGCTGCTCGACGAGCGCGCCGGAACGCCAACCGCGGCCGTCAATGACCTGCTCGTTGGCGAGAACGGTATTGTCGACCGGGTCCCAGTTGACCTTGGACTGCTTGCGGTAAACCAGGCCCTTCTCGAGAAAATCGATAAACAGGTGCTGTTGGCGCTGGTAGTATTCAGGGTCGCAGGTCGCGAATTCGCGGTTCCAGTCAAGCGACAGTCCCATGACCTTCAGCTGCGCCTTCATCGAGGCGATGTTCTGATAGGTCCAGCTGGCCGGATGCACGCCGCGCTCCATGGCGGCGTTTTCCGCCGGCATGCCGAAGGCATCCCAACCCATGGGGTGAAGCACGTTGAAGCCCCGGGCGCGCTTGTAGCGGGCGACGACGTCGCCCATCGTGTAGTTGCGCACGTGGCCCATGTGGATGCGCCCGGACGGATAGGGGAACATCTCGAGCACGTAATATTTTTCGCGCGGATCATCGTTCTCGGTCTTGAAGACCTCGCCGTTTTCCCATTCCTGCTGCCAACGCGGCTCGGCATCACGCGGATTATATCGTTCGGTAGACATGTCTTTTAGGTGTTCCGGAAGTTCTGCGGGGCAAGGGAGCGCCCTCATGATAGTTGGGGTGACCTTCATCATGAAACCGCTTGGTGGTCAAGTTTTCGAAGGGTTTGGCGCGACACTTTGGCGGATTTGGGCCGGCTCGAGCGGCGATGGCCTTGGCAAGGCGCGCAAGTTTGCCTAATCCGCTAGTTATCGCCCGGAAGGTCGTTATGTCGGAGAATATATCCATGGAAGTTCAAGAGCGGTTACAGGATGTCGTGAGCCGGATTCACACGGCGGAAAGGGCGGCAAAGCGCCCAAAGAATGCCGTCAGCCTCGTTGCCGTTTCCAAGACATTCGACGCTGACGCGATCCGTCCGGTGATCGAGGCCGGCCAACGCGTGTTCGGCGAAAACCGCGTGCAGGAAGCACAGGGCAAATGGCCGCTGCTGAAGGGCGAAAGCCCCGATCTGGCGCTGCATCTGATCGGGCCGCTGCAGTCCAACAAGGCGGCAGAAGCCGTTGCCCTGTTTGATGTCATCGAGACCGTCGATCGCGAGAAAATTGCCCGGGCGATCTCGGCGGAAATGAAGCGCCAGGACAGGACGCTTCGTCTCTATGTCCAGGTCAACACCGGTCTGGAACCGCAGAAGGCCGGAATTGCGCCTGCAGAAACCATCGCGTTCGTGACCTTCTGCCGCGAGGAACTGGATATGGTTATCGAGGGTCTGATGTGCATTCCGCCTGTCGACGAGAACCCCGGTCCGCATTTTGCGCTGTTGGCGAAACTAGCCGGCGCGTGCATGCTCGACAGGCTGTCGATGGGCATGTCCGGAGATTTCGAAACGGCGGTCCAGTTCGGCGCGACCAGCGTGCGCGTCGGTTCGGCAATTTTCGGATCACGCTGACGGCCAAAACGTCGCATTACGCTTTCGTCGGGGTTCACCTTCGTTCTCATTAGCCTATCCTTGTGCACGAGGAGGCCGGGCATCGCCCGGCATGCATTGGGAGGAGAACGGATATGGCGAGCCGCTATTCCGAAGTGTACGGCGCGTGGAAGACGGATCCGGAGGGGTTCTGGTCTGAGGCGGCAGAGGCGATCGACTGGTTCGAGAGGCCGGAGCGCGCCTTCGAGGCTGAAGGGGGCATTTATGGCCACTGGTTTCCCGGCGGGCTGACCAACAGCTGCTACAATTGCCTGGACCGGCATGTCGAAGCCGGTCGTGGCGAGCAGATCGCCTTCATCTACGACAGCCCGGTCACGTCTAGCATCGAGCGCATCTCCTATGGAGCGTTGCTCGACGACGTCAAGGCGCTGGCCGCCGTCTACCGCAAGCTCGGCGTCGACAAAGGCGATCGCATCATCATCTATATGCCGATGATCCCGCAGGCGGCGGTGGCGATGCTTGCCGCCGCGCGCATCGGCGCGGTGCATTCGGTGGTGTTTGGCGGCTTCGCCGCCAACGAACTCGCCGTTCGCATCGACGATTGCCGGGCCAAGCTCATCGTGTCGGCCAGCTGCGGCATCGAGCCCGGTCGCACGGTCGCCTACAAGCCGCTGCTCGATGCGGCGCTGACGATCGCCGAACACAAACCGGCGCATTGCCTTGTCTATCAGCGCGAGATGCTGCAGGCGGATATGACGCCGGTGCGCGATATCGACTATGCCACAGCGCTTGCGGCGGCAAAGGATGCGGGCGACGAGGCCGGTTGCACGCCGGTGGCGTCCACCGATCCGCTTTACGTGCTCTATACCTCCGGCACCACAGGCCAGCCGAAGGGCGTGGTGCGCGACAATGGCGGCCACATGGTTGCGCTCAAATGGTCGATGCAGAATTTCTTCGGCGTTCAGCCCGGTGAGGTCTTCTGGGCGGCGTCCGACATCGGCTGGGTCGTCGGGCATTCGTTCATCGTCTATGGGCCGCTTCTCAACGGCAACACCTCGATCCTGTTCGAAGGCAAGCCCGTCGGCACGCCGGATCCCGGAACCTACTGGCGGATTATCGCGGAACACGGCGTGGCCGTCATGTTCACCGCTCCGACGGCGCTGCGCGCCATTCGCAAGGAGGATCCGGATGCGTCGCTGGTGACGAACCATGATCTTTCTCGGTTTCGTGCGTTGTTTCTGGCCGGTGAACGGGCCGACCCCGACACGATCTGCTGGGCGGAAAGGGCGCTCGGTGTGCCGATCATCGACCATTGGTGGCAGACGGAAACGGGCTGGCCTGTTGCCGGCAATCCGCTCGGACTCGGACTCCTGCCTGTCAAATACGGATCACCGGCTGTTCCGTTACCCGGCTACGATGTCCAGATCCTCGACGACGCCGGTCATCCGGTCGAAGCGGGCACGCTGGGCAACGTCGTGGTCAAACTGCCTTTGCCTCCAGGGTGTCTGCCGACACTCTGGAATGCCGACCATCGGTTTCGCGCGGCCTATCTCGAGGAGTTTCCCGGCTACTACAAGACGGCCGATGCCGGCTACCTCGACGATGACGGCTATGTCTTCATCATGGCGCGCACCGACGACATCATCAATGTCGCCGGTCACCGGTTGTCGACGGGCGCCATGGAGGAAGTGTGCGCCAGCCATCCGGATGTGGCGGAATGTGCCGTCATCGGCATCGCCGACGCGCTGAAGGGTCAGATCCCCGCCGGCTTTCTGGTCATCAACTCGAATGTTTCCCGTGAAACATCCGAGATCGAACGGGAGGTCATCAGCCTCGTGCGTGATCGCATCGGGCCGGTGGCCGCCTTCCGCGTGGCGATGTGCGTCAAGCGGCTGCCGAAAACCCGATCCGGCAAGATCCTGCGCGCGACGATCCAGAAGATCGCCGATCGCCAACCGTGGAAAATGCCGGCGACAATCGACGACCCAGCGATCCTCGATGAGATTGCCGCGGTGCTTCATTCCAAGGGTATCCGCGCGTCTTATTAGACGCGCAAAGGTCGCTGTAGCACTTTGAATGGCTGCATGTTTTTATCCTTAAATCGAATAGGATTTAAGGAAACATGCAGGAGCATGCCTCAGATTCGAACGACGGAACTGAACCACGTGCTGAAGGCCGCCACCGGTTTGCTGCGCAGGTTCTTGGTGATGAGGTAGTAACTCTCGTCTTCAAGTGTGGCGATCGGCGAGAGGACGATGAGATCGCCGTGCTCGATCTCGCGGCGAAAGACTTCGACCGGGCAGAGCGCCACGCCATGGCCGGCGATCACTGCCGTCGCCAGCAGGTTGAAATCCTGGAAAACCGGACCGCGGCGCGGCGGTCGAGCCATGGGCAGGCCGGCTGTCGCAAACCATTCTTGCCACCGCGCGATCGTCTCGTCGTGAAGCAGGTCGGCGGTGGTGATTGCCTCTGGTGTGTCGAGCGCGCCTTTGCGCTCGATGTAACGAGGGCTGGCGACCGGGCGGTTCGCACGCGAAAACAGCCGGTCGCATTGCGTCCCGACGGATAGGTCCGCACCGAGCGTGATGAGCACGTCGCAACCCGTCTCCCGCAGCCTCTGCTCGGCCATCGCGTAGATTACCTTTACATCGACGTCCGGGTGCCGTTCGAGGAAATCGCTGAGCGCCGGTATCAGCCAGCGCGTGGCGATCGATGGGATGCAAGCGACGGTGATCGATGATTTGGCGTTGGCGCGCAGCATTTCTGTTTCGATCGCGATGCGCGCAAAACACGATGTCAAGGCGTCGGCCAACCGCTCGGCGTCAGGAAGGAGACCGACGCCGCGCTTTTCCCGCCGGAACAACGGCCGGCCGAACCATTCCTCGAGCAGCCTTATGTGATGGCTAACTGCAGCGTGTGTGACATGCAGCTCGTCCGCGGCACGTGAAAAGCTGGCGAGCCGGGCGGCGGCCTCGAATGCGCGAAGCATGCCGAGTGGCGGAAGCATCTGCAAATTCTCCTCAACCACCTCTTGAGAAATCGTTGTTTTTCTATCGAAAAGTCCCGTGGGATAAGGATTTCAACATCACGAGAACGCATTCCGGTCTTCGTCATGTAAGAATTTCTCATAGGAGGATATAGCACATGTTCGTGCGCAGCCTGCAGGATATCGAGGCCACCGATCATTTCGTCGAATGGGGGAGCGGCACCAGCCACCGACTGCTGACGGAAAAAGATGGCATGGGTTTTACCGTTTGCCACACCGTCGTTCGCGCCAATACGGTCTCATTGCTGGAGTACCGCAACCATCTTGAGGCTTGCTACTGCATCGCCGGCCAGGGCGAGGTGGAGGATATGCAGGGCAATGTCTTTCCGATTCGTCAGGGCGACATCTACGTGCTCGATCAGCACGACAAACATTTCCTGCGGGGAGGAAAAAATGAGGATCTCATCCTCGTCAGTGTCTTCAATCCACCGCTCAAGGGGACCGAGCGCCACAATCTGAAGGACCAGTCCGGTTCGGCCTACTGAATCTGGCAAACAAAAAAGCCCGGATCGAGCGATCCGGGCTTTCGTCAGGTCATGACAAGTCGATCAATATTGATCGTCTTCGTCCTCGTCCTTGCGATCCGACTTCAGCGACTTGAGCTTGGCGAAGACGGCATCCGCATCGATTTCCTTCTCTTCTTCGCGCTCGTAGCTGAAGTTGAGCTTTTCTGTTTCCTGGGCTGCTTCGAGCGTCGCGCCGAGCTCGGCGGCTGTCGGCAGCGGACGGCCCTTGGCGGCGCGTTCGACTTCAAGGTCGAGATCGATCTGCGAGCACAGGCCAAGCGTTACCGGATCCATCGGCGTCAGGTTCGTCGAGTTCCAGTGGGTGCGCTCGCGAATCTGCTCGATCGTCGACTTCGTGGTGCCGACGAGGCGGGAAATCTGCGCGTCCTTCAGCTCGGGATGGTTGCGAACCAGCCAGAGAATGGCATTCGGGCGATCCTGGCGCTTGGAGACCGGCGTGTAGCGCGGGCCCTTGCGCTTGGAGTCGGGAACACGGACTTTCGGCTCCGAAAGCTTGAGCTTGTGGTTCGGATTTGCCTCGGCGCGGGCGATCTCGTCGCGCGACAGCTGTCCGGTTGCGATTGGATCTAGACCCTTGATGCCCTGTGCCGATTCACCGTCTGCGATCGCCTTCACTTCGAGCGGATGCAGCTTGCAAAACGTTGCAATCTGTTCGAACGACAATGCCGTATTGTCGACGAGCCAGACGGCTGTTGCCTTGGGCATAAGCAGTTGCTGAGCCATGGATATAGTCCTTTTGTCCGCCGCGCCGGTGTCGCGGGCCGTGGAGTCTACCACTGATTTCCGGGAATTGAGCGCCTCTATAGCGTCGTTGTCTCAAAATTGCAATTCTCCAGTTCCAAATGTCCTTTTGTCTAATTGCGGCGCGGCTTTGACCTGCTATGACTCGTCGCCGAGGCGGGGTCCCCGGGAGGGACCTCAGACAGGAATGCGCAGGGAGGAACGAATGTCCGCCAAGATCTATCCGGTGTTGAAGTCTGCCAAGAGCCGGACGCTGCTCGATAACGCGACCTATCTGAAGTGGTATGAGGAAAGTGTCGAGGACCCGGCCAAGTTCTGGGGCAAACACGGCAAACGGATCGACTGGTTCAAGCCCTATACCAAGGTCAAGAACACCTCTTTCAAGGGCAAGGTCTCGATCAAGTGGTACGAGGACGGCCTCACCAACGTCTCCTACAATTGCATCGACCGCCACCTGAAGACGCACGGCGAAAAGACGGCGATCATCTGGGAAGGCGACAACCCCTATATCGACAAGAAGATCACCTACAACCAGCTCTACGAGCAGGTTTGTCGGCTTGCCAACGTCCTGAAGAAGCATGGCGTCAAGAAGGGCGACCGCGTCACCATCTACATGCCGATGATCCCGGAAGCATCCTACGCGATGCTTGCCTGCGCGCGCATCGGCGCCATTCATTCGGTCGTGTTCGGCGGCTTCTCGCCGGACGCGCTCGCCGGCCGCATCGTCGACTGCGAATCCACCTTCGTCATCACCTGTGACGAGGGCGTGCGCGGTGGCAAGCCGGTGCCGCTGAAGGAAAATACCGACACCGCGATCGACATCGCCGCCAAGCAGCACGTGATCGTCAACAAGGTGCTGGTCGTGCGCCGCACCGGCGGCAAGATCGGCTGGGCGCCGGGCCGCGACCTCTGGTACCACCAGGAAACTGCGACCGTGAAGCCGCATTGCGAGCCGGCGAAGATGAAGGCGGAAGACCCGTTGTTCATCCTCTACACCTCGGGCTCGACCGGCAAGCCGAAGGGCGTGCTGCACACCACCGGCGGCTACCTCGTCTATGCCTCGATGACCCATGAATACGTGTTCGACTATCGCGACGGCGATATCTATTGGTGCACGGCGGATGTCGGCTGGGTGACCGGCCATTCCTACATCGTCTACGGACCGCTCGCCAACGCGGCGACCACCGTGATGTTCGAGGGCGTTCCGAACTTCCCCGACGCAGGCCGCTTCTGGGAAGTCATCGACAAGCACAAGGTCAACGTCTTCTACACCGCGCCGACGGCAATCCGCTCGCTGATGGGCGCCGGCGACGATTTCGTCAAGCGCGCCTCGCGCTCGTCGCTGCGCCTGCTCGGTTCGGTCGGCGAACCGATCAACCCGGAAGCCTGGGAATGGTACTACAACGTCGTTGGCGATCAGAAATCGCCGATCGTCGACACCTGGTGGCAGACGGAAACCGGCGGCATCCTGATCACGCCGCTGCCGGGCGCGACCGATCTCAAGCCCGGATCGGCGACGCGGCCCTTCTTCGGCGTCCAGCCGCAGCTGGTCGACAACGAAGGCAACGTGCTCGAAGGACCTGCCGACGGCAACCTCTGCATCACCGACAGCTGGCCCGGCCAGATGCGCACGATCTATGGCGATCATGCACGCTTCGGCCAGACCTACTTCGCCACCTACAAGGGCAAGTATTTTACGGGTGACGGCTGCCGTCGCGACGAGGATGGCTACTATTGGATCACCGGCCGCGTCGACGACGTGCTCAACGTCTCCGGACACCGGCTGGGCACGGCCGAAGTCGAATCGGCGCTTGTCTCGCACCATCTGGTGTCCGAGGCAGCCGTCGTCGGCTATCCGCACCCGATCAAGGGACAGGGCATCTACTGCTACGTCTCGCTGATGGCGGGTGAGGTCGGCAATGACGATCTGCGTCAGGCGCTGGTAAAGCACGTCCGCTCGGAAATCGGCCCGATCGCGACGCCAGACAAGATCCAGTTTGCCCCCGGCCTGCCGAAGACCCGCTCGGGCAAGATCATGCGCCGCATCCTGCGCAAGATCGCGGAAGACGATTTCGGTGCGCTTGGTGACACCTCAACGCTTGCCGATCCGGCTGTTGTGGAAGACCTGATCGCCAACCGGCAGAACAAGGCTTAACAGCAACGCACGGTAAAAAGGGCGGCTTCGAGCCGCCCTTTTTTGTATGATGTTTCGTACCGAGGCGGTGGACGGAATAGACGACTGGGTCATCGACGGGCGTTTGTGAGCCGGATTCCGATTGACGGTAAGCGGAGTTCCCGGGCGGCAGCAGGAGATCGATATGACCCACGGTTGTTTTCGGACGATCCCAAAGAAGGAAATGTTCCTTCGCTTCAAACCCGTCTGAGAGCATTCTCAGAAATCGATCGCCCTACCCTTGATTTCCCAGTCGCCGAAGCGTGCCGGGTCGGCGCCGCCGCGGCCGCCGATTTCTGTCGGCATAACCTTCTCCGCTTCAGCCTGCCGACGCTCCTCCGCTTCCTTCAGCGCGCGCATGGCCGCGGCAGGCAGCGGCTTTTTCGGGCGGTCGGGGGCATTGTCGTTGTCGTTCTGCATCTCGCCAGTATCCGGATTCGTGCATCTGTATTGAAGAACGGGGCATTTGCACCCATCATATAAGGCGCCGTTGTCCGAACGGAAACCCTGATTCACGTGAAACGTCGACGACCCGGAGCCTCTTCATGAACCTCGTTCGCACCGCCATGCTGCTTGCAGTGATGACCGCCCTGTTCATGGCGGTTGGCTTCGCCATTGGTGGACGTGGCGGCATGATGATTGCGTTCGTCATCGCCGCCGGTATGAATTTCTTCTCGTACTGGTATTCCGACCGCATGGTGCTGCGCATGTACCGTGCGCAGGAGGTCGATGAACGCAGCGCCCCGGAATATTACGGCATCGTGCGCGATCTCGCTGAGAATGCCGGCCTGCCGATGCCGCGGGTCTATGTCATCGACAACCCGCAGCCGAACGCCTTTGCAACCGGACGCAACCCGCAGAACGCCGCCGTTGCCGCCTCGACCGGACTGCTCAACGCGCTCTCCTACGACGAGGTCGCCGGCGTCATGGCGCATGAACTGGCGCACGTCCAGAACCGCGATACCCTGACAATGACGCTGACAGCCACGCTTGCCGGCGCCATTTCGATGCTGGGCAACTTCGCCTTCCTGTTTGGCGGCAATCGCGAAAACAACAACAACAACAACCCGCTCGGTTTTGTCGGGGTGCTGATTGCAATGATCGTCGCGCCGATGGCGGCCATGCTGGTGCAGATGGCGATCAGCCGTACCCGGGAATATTCCGCCGATCGCCGTGGCGCCGAAATCTGTGGCAAGCCCCTGGCTCTCGCCTCGGCGCTGCAGAAGATCGCTGGTGCTGCCCATCGGATTCACAATGACGATGCCGAGCGCAACCCGGCAACCGCGCATATGTTCATCATCAATCCGCTCTCAGGCGAGCGCATGGACAACCTGTTTTCGACCCATCCGAACACTGAAAACCGGATTGCGGCCCTGCAACAGATGGCGCAGGAGATGTCCATGGGGTCGACGCCGCCGGTTCGGGCTGATAATCCGGTGCGCAAATCGCGCTCTGTTCCCTCTACCGGTTGGGGTCGCGGTGGTTCCGAACCGCCGAAAGGTCCCTGGTCCTGATGTCTGCCGAAAACAACAACGATTCACGTCCGAAACAAAACCGCTCGCGCAAGGAGCCGGCAAAGTCGAAGAGGCCTGCGCAAGAGCAGCGCGGTCCGGAGAAGCCCGGACTGCGCACGCGACAGGCAGCGGCCAAGATTCTCGGGGCGGTCGTCGATCGCAAGACCTCGCTCGATGGCATGCTCGATCATGAGCACGGAAATCCGGCCTACCGCGAACTGAGCGAGGCCGACCGGGCGCTGGTGCGCGCCATTCTCAATTCGGCATTGCGTCATCTGCCGCGCATCCAGGCGGCAATCGGCTCGATGCTGCAGACGCCGCTTCCGGAAGGCGCGCGCGCTCTCGACCATGTGCTCGCAGTGGCTGCCGCGCAGATCCTCTATCTCGACGTTCCTGATCATTCCGCCGTCGATCTTGCCGTCGAGCAGGCGCAGGCCGATCCGCGAAACCGCCGGTTTGCCAATCTGGTCAATGCCATCCTTCGCCGCCTGTCGCGCGAGAAGGACACGATCCTGGAAAATCTGCGAACCGTTCCTGCGATGCCGGACTGGTTCTTCGACAGGCTGGTCGAGCGTTATGGACGCGAACAGGCCGATCTCATCGCCGAAGCGCAACTGACCCCAGCGGCGATCGATCTGACTGTCAAGTCGGATCCGGATGCCTGGGCCGAGCGGCTCGGCGGTACGGTGCTGCCGACAGGCTCAGTCCGCCTTGCAGAATTCTCGGGCTCTATCCCCTCCTTAGCCGGATTCTCCGATGGCGAGTGGTGGGTTCAGGATGCGGCCGCATCCATCCCTGCCCGTCTTTTCGGGTCGATTGCCGGGAAGACCGTCGTCGATCTCTGCGCGGCACCCGGTGGTAAGACGGCGCAGCTTATCCTCGCCGGTGCCGAGGTGACGGCGCTTGATCAGTCGTCGAGCCGGCTGAGGCGTCTGAAGGGCAATCTCGAGCGATTGGGCCTGGAAGCGCAGATGAAAGAGACCAACATGGCCGACTTTCGGCCGGACGAACTTTTCGATGCCGCCTTGCTCGATGCCCCCTGTTCGTCGACCGGAACGACCCGCCGTCACCCGGATGTGCTTTGGACCAAGGGTCCGGAGGACATCGAGAAGCTTGCGCTGCTTCAGGAGCGCCTGCTGCGCCACGCGCTGACGGTGGTCAAGCCGGGCGGCATCGTCGTGTTCTCCAATTGCTCGCTTGACCCACGCGAAGGCGAGGAAGTGGTCGACCGGGTGGTCGCAGCCGGCGATGATTATGAGCGGGTGCCGGTTCTGGCTGAGAATTGGCAGGGCCTTGAAGATGCGATCACCCCGCTCGGCGAAGTGCGCACCACGCCATCGATGTTCCCGCTCGATCCACCCTTTGCCGGTGGACTCGACGGATTCTACGCCGCCGTGATTCGCCGCAAATAAGTCTGGAAAAGTCGATTCGTTCTTCGGAAAGGCTCGGCCACGGGCTGTTTTGGCGCGTCATTTGACGCTTTAAGGCCATGAGCCTATCAAAGACGATAAAATTGATAAAAGTTTAATGATCTTTCCGGCACCATCCAGAGTTCACGCGGAGCGCCGCGCGTCCTTTCGGACAGAGAAGAACGCTCTGACATTTTGAAACGGCGCATCGTGCGTACCGGAGATCGAATAGGGATTTTCGGGCAACCCTGCGCGAGTGATACTGGCGCGAAGCCGATGCAGCCGTTCGTTCGTCTCGAACGGCTTGCTTCAGGATTAAGGAAATCGACGGGCGTTGATGGTGTTTTCCGGCAGGCGAAGGCTTTCTTATCTGTATGCGCGCGAAGGTTGGCGCCGCGTGTCGCGGCGACTTTCGGTCGGCCGCGTCTCGTCGCTGCGCTTTACCGGATCGACGCCCGGCCGCCTGATCGTTGCGCCGACGGACCTCAGAGCCGTCGATCCCTTCGTTGCCGAGGAGATCCTCGAGGGTCGCTTTCCGCTGGCTGGGCGGGTGCTCGACACCGAGGGCGAATCGCCCTTCGAGATCGACCTGCCGTCGCTGGAATTTGCCACCCGCCTGCATTCGTTCGGCTGGCTCAGGCATCTGCGGGCGATCCGCGAGGATGCCGGCTTCGTGCGCCTGCGGCAGATCGTTGACGACTGGATTGCCACCCACGGCCGCAATTTCGGAGGCATTGCCTGGGATGCCGACGTCATCGCCCAGCGCATCATCGCATGGCTCTCGCATTCGCCGGTGGTCCTGCGCAATGCCGAGCACGGCTTTTATCGCCGCTTCCTGAAAAGCCTGGCCTTCCAGGTTCGTTATCTCCGTCACATTGCCGAAACGGTCAGGGATGGCGAGGCTCGCCTGCGTGTGCGGATGGCGCTTGCCATGGCATCGGTTTCGATGCCGTCGACGCCGTCGGCGATCCGCAAGGCGTCGCGCCATCTCGATTTCGAGCTTGATCGGCAGATTCTCGCCGACGGCAGCCACTTTTCGCGCAGCCCGCGGGCCGGGCTTGAGTTGCTGCTCGACCTGCTGCCGCTGCGCCAGACCTATGTCAATCTGGGGCATGACGTGCCGTCGCGCCTGATCCCTTGCATCGATCGTATGTATCCGGCACTGCGCTTCTTCCGCCACCAGGGCGGCGAACTGGCGCTTTTCAACGGCGCGACCTCGGTGCTGGCGCATGAGCTTGCCTCGGTGCTGCGCTATGATGAAACCGCCGGCGAGCCATTCCGCTCGCTGCCTCTCGCGCATTACGAGCGCCTGTCGATCGAAAACACCGTGGTCATCGTCGATACCGGCCGGCCGCTTTCAGTCGACCTGTCGCGTAGCGCCCATGCCGGCTGCCTCTCGTTCGAAATGTCCTCGGGCAAGACGCGTTTCGTGATCAATTCGGGCGCGCCGAAATTTGCCGGCGAACGATTCCGCCAGATGGCACGGATGACCGCCGCCCACTCCACCGTGACCGTCAACGACACGTCCTCCTCACGCTTCTCGCAGTCACGGTTTCTGGGCCCGATCATCACCAGCGGCGTCTCGCGCGTCGTCGTCGAGCGCAAGGACGAACCGGGCCGCCAGGAATCCGTCATGGCAAACCATGACGGTTATCTCTCGTCCTTTGGGCTCCTGCACGAGCGCGACATCGGCGTGCTGAACGGCGGCCGGATGATCCGTGGGCGTGACCGGCTTTCGCGCGCCGACGGCAGCGATCCTGATGAAACGAACCTGGCCGTGGCAGTCGCCCGCTTCCATATCCACCCGGCCGTCACTATTCGCCAGAACAACGGCCGCGAGATCTATCTGACCGCGCCCGATGGTGAAATCTGGCTGTTTGCCTGCCAGGACGGCGAGCTGGCGGTCGAGGAAGACATCTTCTTTGCCGATCCCTCGGGCATTCGCGCCTCGTCGCAGCTGACGGTGACCTTCGCCGTTGCCAGGCAGCCGGAGATCCAATGGACCTTCTCGCGCACGAACTGAGGCCAACTGCGCCCCTTATTTTAGGATGTTGGCCTGCCGAGGTTTCTTCGGCCGGCAAGCTATGCTAACGGGCAGCCATCCCAATCGCCGGAGCATCCTCCCGGGCGTCCGGCGCCGCCAAAGGAGCATGGTTGATGGCTGTCGCCTCCAAGAAAATTCCCGCCCCGAACGAGGTTCCAGTCCGGACCGCTCTTCTTTCCGTGTCCGACAAGACCGGTGTCGTCGAGCTTGCCCGTGCGCTGCATGAAAAAGGCGTACGTCTGGTTTCGACCGGCGGCACCCACAAGGCACTGTCGCAGGCGGGGTTGCCAGTCAGCGACGTCGCCGAACTCACCGGCTTTCCCGAGGTTATGGATGGCCGGGTCAAAACCCTTCACCCGGGCGTGCATGGCGGCCTGCTGGCAATCCGCGACGATGCCGAGCATCAGGCGGCGATGTCGGCACATGGCATCACCGCGATCGATCTGGCGGTGATCAATCTCTATCCCTTCGAGGAGGTTCGCGCGCAGGGCGGCGATTATCCGACGACGGTCGAGAACATCGATATCGGCGGCCCGGCGATGATCCGCGCATCCGCCAAGAACCACGCCTATGTCACAATTGTCACCGATCCGGCCGACTATCCGGTCCTGCTCGAAGAACTTGCAGCAGGCGCGACGACCTATGCCTTCCGCCAGAAGATGGCGGCCAAGGCCTATGCCCGCACGGCCGCCTATGACGCAGCCATTTCCAACTGGTTTGCCGAGGCGCTCGACACGCCGATGCCGCGCCACCGCGTTCTCGGCGGCGTCTTGAAGGAGGAGATGCGCTACGGTGAGAATCCGCACCAGAAGGCGGGCTTCTACGTCACCGGCGAGAACCGTCCGGGCGTTGCCACAGCTAAGCTGCTGCAGGGCAAGCAGCTTTCCTACAACAACATCAACGACACCGATGCCGCCTTCGAACTCGTCGCCGAGTTCCTGCCGGAAAAAGCCCCGGCCGTGGCGATCATCAAGCATGCCAATCCTTGCGGCGTGGCCACGGCCCCGACGCTGGTCGAAGCTTATCGACGCGCGCTTGCCTGCGATTCCACCTCAGCTTTTGGCGGCATCATCGCGCTCAACCAGATGCTCGATGCGGAAACGGCCGAAGCGATCGTCAAGCTCTTTACCGAAGTGATCATCGCGCCTGAGGTCAGCGATGAGGCCAAGGCCGTCATCGCCCGCAAGCCGAACCTGCGGCTCTTGACCACGGGCGCCCTGCCGGATCCGCGCATCCCCGGCCTTTCCGCCAAGACCGTATCCGGCGGCCTTCTCGTCCAGACCCGCGACAACGGCATGGTCGAAGACCTGGAGCTGAAGGTGGTGACCAAGCGTGCACCGACGGCGCAGGAACTGGAAGACATGAAGTTTGCCTTCAAGGTGGCAAAACACGTCAAGTCGAACGCCGTCGTCTATGCCAAGGATGGCCAGACCGCAGGCATCGGCGCCGGGCAGATGAGCCGGGTCGATTCGGCCCGCATCGCCGCGATCAAGGCCGAAGAAGCCGCCAAGGCGCTCGGCCTCGCAACGCCGTTGACGCGCGGCTCGGCCGTCGCCTCCGAGGCTTTCCTGCCGTTTGCCGATGGCTTGCTGTCGGCGATCGCTGCCGGTGCCACGGCGGTGATCCAGCCCGGTGGTTCGATGCGCGACGAGGAAGTGATTGCCGCGGCCGACGAGCATGGCGTTGCGATGGTCTTCACCGGTATGCGCCACTTCCGCCACTAAACCGGATCGGTTGCATTTTCAGTTGCTACTGCATGTTTCCATAAATCCTATTCGATTTAAGGATAAAAACATGCAGCAATTCAAAGTGCTACAGCGACCTTTGCGCGTTAATAAGACGCACGGCGCTGTAGTAAAGTCCGAGTTTTATTCCTCAGAGCCGTCGCGTCCCCAGGACGCGGCGGCTTTCGTATGTCCGGCATTCGCCGGATAAGGCGTGCGCAGCAGGATCAGAAAACCGAGGACGAGGAAGACGACGAGCGCCATCATGCCGATGCGGGCGGAGCCGGTCATGAGCGTGATCGTGGCGACCGACGCGGGCGCAAGAAACGACGTCGCACGGCCGGAAAGTGCATAGAGACCAAAGTAGCGCCCTGCTTCGTCCAGGCTGACGCTGCGCGCCAGATAGGAGCGCGACGACGCCTGAACCGGCCCGAAGGCGATACCGACGAGCAGGCCGTAGACGATATAGGCCTTCTCGGCTGCAGTGCCGAAGATGCCGCCCGAATCGTCCGTCGGCAGGGGAAGCAGACCGAAGAAGGTGAAGCCCGGTCCTGTCGAGACGATGCCAAGCGTGGCAATGATCAGGCAGACCAGGCTGGCGATCACGATGGTCTTTGAACCGAGCCGGGCATCGAGCTTGCTTGCATAGAGGCAGCCACCGATGGCAACGACGTTGAGGATGATGCCATAGATGCCGAGTTCCATGGTTTGCCAGGCGAACATGGCGGCGGCGAAGGTGCCGCCCAGTGCCAGCAGGCCATTGACCCCATCCTGAAAGATCATGCGGGCGATGAGGAAGCGCAGGATGCCGCGCCTTTGCCTGAGTTCGCCGAGTGTGCCTTTCAGTTCGCGCAGTCCCGTTCGGGTCGCCCCTGCAAGCGACATGGTCGCCTTGGTCGCATCCGGCGTGAACAGGAACATCGGAATGATGAACACGAGGTACCAGAGCGCCGATATCGGCCCGGTGATGCGCGCGTCCTCGCCCTTTGCCGGATCGAGCCCAAACAGCGGATCGATGCCGAGAGCGGTCTTGCCGGTTTCCGGATTTCCGGCAAGAAGCGCCACGACAGCGATGAGCACGATCATCCCGCCGAGATAGCCGAGGCCCCAGGCGATGTTGGAAATGCGGCCGATGTCCTTCTCGTCCACAAGTCGCGTCATCATCGAATCATTGAACACGATCGAGAATTCGGCAGCGACGGTGGCCAGCACCATGAAGATGACGGCGTAGATGATCGGTGAGCCGGGGGCGGCAAACCAGAGCATCGCCAGCGATACGATCTTGATGATGGCGAAAAAGCCGATCCACGGCTTGCGCGGTCCGGTGGCGTCGGCGATCGAGCCGAGAACCGGGGAGAGAATGGCGATGATGATGCCGGAAATGGTGAGCGTATAGCCCCACATCGCCTGGCCGATAGCATGATCCTCAGTCAGCCGGGAAACGAAGTAGGGGCCGAAGATGAAGGTGGTGATCACCGTGAAGAACGGTTGGGCCGCCCAGTCGAACAGCATCCATCCGGCAATGCCGAGACGGGTCGTTCCCGGCTTGTCTGCAGCCCTGTCCGCCGAAATCGCCAATTACCCCTCCCGGAAATGACTGCGCCGTGCGTTCTAATGAACGCGCGGCGCAGAAAGATCGTCATATCTCGCTCATCGAGACCGGGTTGACGGAGCATCCCCGGCCCGATCTTGCGCTACTGCATGTTTCCTTAAATCCTATTCGATTTAAGGATTAAACCATGCAGCAATTCAAACTGCTACAGCGACCTTTGCGCGTCTAATAAGACGCCCGGCGCTGTAGTCCGGGGCGGACTGTGTCATTTCACCCTGCCGCGTGCAAGGTCGTTGAGCAGACCCGCGGCAACCGTGATCTTGGCAAGCGTGGTCTCGCCCTTCTCAGTCAGGAGCGTCAGCTGGCCGCCCGCGCGTGAAACGCGTTCGCGGTCGTTTTCCTGCCAGGCCTGGACGGGATTGCGCTCGCTCTTCTGCTCGCGCAGCGCCGCTGCGGTGATGTCGCGTCTGGCGCCGGCAATGTCCGAGATCGCGCGCGACAGCGCCATTGCCTCGAACTGCTCGGTTGCCGGTACGCGGTCGGCTGCCGCCAGCAGGCGGTTGATCCGCAGCGTTTCGGTGACGGCAAAATAACCCTGTGCCGTGCGGCTCAGCGTCTCGCCGGTTTCAGCTGATATCTGCATGATTTCGGGCACGAGGGTCATCAGCGCCAGTTCCAGGATCTCATCCGCCAGTTTCTCCGGCACGCCGCCCTCGACGAAGGCTGCGGTCTTTACCCGAGCTTCGTCGGCGGTTTCGCCTGAAATCGCGGTGCGCATGGTGCTGCGCAGCTTCTGCAGCCCGTCGCGCAGGCGCGTCACGGCTTCCGAAACCGAACCCGTTGCCGCATGGGTGCGCAGGGCCCGCTCCGTCACGAGCGTGAAGATGCGCCCGACTTCCTGGTAGAGCGCATTCTGGAGGGCGCCGCTGATGCGATTGTCCAGGGCATCGATCTCGTCATAGATCCGCGGCAGGTCGAAGCCATCGAGTGCCAAAACAGCCGCCTTGACGACGTCTGCCGAGAGGAAGCCGGTGGCATCCGTCAAGGTCGAGACGAAAGCGGGGCCGCCGCGATTGATGGTTTCGTTGGCCAGCACCGTCGCGATGATCTCGCGGCGCAGCCGGTGGCCGTGGATGTCGCCGGCATAAGTCTTGCGCATCTTGCCGGGGAAGTAGCGTTCCAGGGTCGCCGTGAAATACGGGTCGTCGGGAAGCTCGCTGGCGATCAGCTCGTCGAACAGCACCAGCTTCGAGTAGGACAGGAGGACGCCGATCTCCGCGCGTGTCAGCGGCTTGCCGGCCTGATAGCGCTCGGTCATGACCTGGTCGGTCGGCAGCGTCTCAACCTTGCGGTTGAGGTGGCCGTCGGCTTCGAGTCGCGTCATCAGGCGGCCGAGCGTCGTGCGGTTTCCGGTACCCTGCAGTTCGGTGAGCGAGATTGCCAGCGACTGCTCGTAGTTGTTGCGCAGTACGAGATGGCCGACTTCCTCGGTCATCGACGCCAGCAGCGTGTTGCGCTTCGGCCGGGTCAGGCGACCGTCGCGCATCGCCGAGGCCAGCGCGATCTTGATGTTGACCTCGACGTCGGACGAGTTGACGCCCGCCGAGTTGTCGATGGCGTCGGAGTTGCAGCGACCGCCATTGAGGCCGAAGCCGATACGGCCCTTCTGGGTCACGCCGAGGTTTGCGCCCTCGCCGATGACACGGGCGCGGACCTCTTCGGCGACCACACGGATCGCGTCGTTGGCGCGGTCGCCAACCTCGGCATCCGTCTCGTTGCTGCCGCGCACATAGGTGCCGATGCCGCCGAACCAGAGAAGATCGACCTGGCTCTTCAGGATCGCGTTCATGATCTCGAACGGCGTGGCCTTCTGCTTGTCGATGCAGATCGCCGCCATGGCTTCCGGTGTCAGCGTCACCGACTTTTCGGCGCGGGAAATGATCATCCCGCCTTCGGAGAGCGTCTTGCGATCATAGTCCTGCCAGCTCGAACGTGGCAGGGCGAACATGCGCTTGCGTTCGGCGAAGGAAACATCCGTATCCGGATTCGGATCGATGAAGATGTCGCGATGGTCGAAGGCCGCGAGCAGACGGATCTTTTCCGAAAGCAGCATGCCGTTGCCGAAGACGTCGCCCGACATGTCGCCGACGCCGGCGACGGTGAAGGGAGTGGTCTGGATGTCGATGTCCATCTCGCGGAAGTGCCGCTTGGCGGTCTCCCAGGCGCCACGGGCGGTGATGCCCATCTTCTTGTGGTCGTAGCCGGCCGATCCGCCTGAGGCGAACGCGTCATCGAGCCAGAAGCCTGCTTCCTGGGCCAGGCCGTTGGCCGTGTCCGAGAAGGTCGCCGTGCCCTTGTCGGCGGCAACGACGAAGTAGGGATCGTCACCGTCGCGGCGCAGCGTGTCGGCCGGCGGCACGACATCCTGGCCGACAATGTTGTCGGTGACCGACAGCATCGTGCGGATGAAGGTCTTGTAGGCTTCGGTTCCGGCCTTGAACACCTCGTCGCGGTTGCCGCCAACCGGCAGCTGCTTCGGGTAGAAGCCACCCTTGGCGCCAACGGGCACGATGACGGCGTTCTTGACCTGCTGTGCCTTCACCAGGCCCAGTACTTCGGTGCGGTAGTCCTGTGCGCGGTCGGACCAGCGAAGACCGCCACGGGCGACCTTGCCGAAACGCAGATGCACGCCTTCGACTTCGGTGCCGTAGACGAAGATTTCGCGGAACGGACGCGGCTCGGGCAAGCCTTCGAGCTGCTTGGGATCGAGCTTGACGGCAAGGACCGCACGCGGCTTTCCGTCGGCATCCTTCTGGAAGTAATTGGTGCGGAGCGTCGCCTCGATGGCGTTGACGTAGCGGCGCAGGATCCGGTCCTCGTCGAGGCTCGGTACCGCCGACAGTGCGGTCTCGATCGATGCGATCAGGGCGTTGCACTTCTTGGCACGCGGCTTCTCCTCGATCGCCGGGTCCATGCGGGTGACGAACAGCTTGAAGATATCGGCGGCAATCGCCGGATATTTGTTCAGCGTGTCGGCGATATAGCCCTGCGAATAGGTGATGCCGGCCTGGCGGAGGTAGCGGGCATAGGCACGCAGCACCGTCACTTCGCGGGCGTTCAAGCCGGCGAGCAGGATCAGCCTGTTGAAGTTATCATCCTCGATCGTGCCGTTCCAGGCGGCGAGGAAGGCTTCCTCGAGCGCCGCACCCGACTTGTCGAGATTGAGCGCATGGCCGTCGCGATGGATCAACTCCATGTCGTGCAGCACGACGCGATGCTGGTCCTCGCCATGCTTGCCGACGTTGAGGTCGTAGGTCTGCTCGCTGATGACCCGGAAGCCGAGATTTTCGAGCAGCGGCACGCGGCGCGAAAGCGATACGGGTTCGCCGGCGTGGAAGATCTTCAGCTCGGCCGTATCAGGACGATTGACCGGGCGGTTGTAGTGGTAGAACGAGATCCGGATCGGATCTTCCGCCTTGCAGGCGGCGATATCGGCGAGATCGGCATAGGCTTCGGCCGGTGCAAAGGCCGCCTGGTAGGCTTCGCCAACGCTGAGCTCGATGCCATCCTTGCGGGCAAGCAGGTCGAAGCGATCGATCCAGCGCGTGACGATGCCTCGCACGGCCTCCTCGAGCTTGGCCTGGGGGATGCGCGGCGTCTTGCCGCTGGTCCGGCCGATGATGAAGTGCACGCGCGCCAGACCGCCCTCGGGGAAGGCCGGGTAGTAGGCCGAAACACGACCGTCATAAGCCGTCTTCAGATAGTCCCCGATCTTCTCGCGAACGTCGGAATCATATTGCTCGCGCGGTACGAAGACGATGACCGAAACGAAGCGGTCGAAATGGTCGATGCGTGGCAGAACGCGGATGCGCGGACGGTCGCCGAGCTCGTTGATCTGTTCGCAGAAGGCGGCGAGCAGGCCGACGTCGATCTGGAAGAGATCGTCGCGCGGGTAGGATTCGAGCGTGTTGTCCAGCATCTTGCCGGAATGGCTCTGCGGATCGTAGCCGAAATGATCGACGATCTTCTCGATCTTGTGGCGCAGCAGCGGGATTTCCGCGGCCTGACGGGTATAGGCCGAGGAGGTGAACAGGCCGACGATGCGCAGCTCGCCGGCGACATTGCCGTCGGCATCGAAACGCTTGACGCCGATGTAGTCCATATAGGCGCGGCGGTGCACGACCGACTTCACATTGGCCTTGGTGACGATCAGGAAATCCGGGCTTTCGAGGAAGGCCAGAATCTCCGGCGTGGTCAGAACTGCGTCCTTGCCCTGGCGCAGCACGCGCACATCGGGATTGGAAAGGATGCCGAGGCCCCTGCCCTTGCCGCGCTCGACCGTCGCCTTCCCGCCCTTGCCCGAATAGGTGTATTCGCGCATGCCGAGGAAGGTGAAGTTGTTGTCCCTGAGCCAGCGAAGGAAGGCCAGCGCTTCGTCGCGGTCGCTCTTCTTGCGCGAGGCGTTGTAGTCCTCGAGTTCCTTCATCGCGTGATCGAGCAGCGTCGTCATCGCCGGCCAGTCGTGCACGGCCTGATGAACCTGTTCGAGCACATCGCGGATACGGTTGCTGAGCGATTGCGCCTCGACCGGCGTCAACTTGCTCAGGTGGATCTGGATGTGGCTGATCCGGTGTGCCGGATCGCTCGGCTCGTCCGGATCGAACGGCTTGGCGGGCTTGCCCGGTTCCTGGACCAGAATGGGATGGATCGCGAGATGGATATCGCGGTGCGTGGTCGTCACCTCGCCCATGACCGAATCAAAGAGGAACGGCATGTTGTGTTCGGTGACGGCAATGATCGAAACCTCGGTGCCGCCAGGCGCAACGCCGGCCACGGTTTCAACCGACACTTGAGGTTTGCCGCCGTCCCAGCGTGCGAGTTCGCTTCTCGCATGGGCCGCCGTCAGTGCCAGCATGTCCGCCGAATAAAGATCGAGGTCGTCGTTGCTGGCCCCGCCGAAGAGGATCTCGGGCGCCAGCGCGTCGGTGCCCAGTTTGATGGCGGCCGCCTTCGCTGCGTCGATGTGTCTGTCCCGCTTCGGATTGTATTTCACGCCCATGAAGTTTCTCCCATTCATGATAGGCTAGACCCTATCAGAACCTTGGCTAATGGCGACCGCTTTTTATGACGATTTCGGCAAAAACGAGCCGAGAATCGGAGAATCTCACGTGAAAACAGCTTAAATCCATTTAAATCGAAGGCAGATTGGCGAAAATTGCTCGAATTTCGATGAAAAAGCACGAAAACGCCAGCGGCTCGTGCGGAACCTGTCTGCCATAGCCTGTTGACATGGCGGTGACAGTCGGTGATCAGAGTTCAAATCGAAGGATTGGACTGGCCGATGCCCGAAATGCCCTCCTTGCCTGGTGCCGTCATCGTCATTTCTAGTCACGTGGTTCGCGGCACCGTCGGCAATCGGGCGGTTGTCTTTGCCTTGGAGACGCTTGGCCATCCCGTCTGGGCTCTGCCGACCGTCATTCTGCCCTGGCATCCCGGCCATGGCCATTCGACGCGCATCACGATACCGGACGCGGAATTCCAGTCGGTGATCGACGATCTGGCTCAGGCGCCCTGGGCCGGCGAGGTCCGGGCAGTCCTGTCAGGCTATCTCGGCTCGGCGAGCCAGGCAGAGGGCGTTGCCCGGCTGGTGACCGCCTTGCGCGCCCGCAATCCTGATCTCGTCTATGCCTGCGACCCGGTGATCGGTGATGCCGAAGGGCTCTACGTGCCCGAAGCGACGGCGATTACCATCCGCGACCGGCTGTTGCCGCTTGCAAGTCTCGCCACGCCCAACCGGTTCGAACTGGCCTGGCTTGCCGGCGCGACGCTCGAGACCAATGCGGCAATCCTTGACGCGGCGCTGGGGCTTGGTCCCTCGCGCATGCTGGTCACGTCGGCGATTCCGATGATGAAGGGCGGGACGGGAAATCTCTATCTCTCCGGCAACCATGCGCTGCTCGCCGAACACCGGCTGATCGAGAACCCGCCGAACGGCACGGGCGATCTGCTGGCGGCGGTGTTCCTGGCGCGGCTGCTGGAAGGCCTCTCCGAGGAGCGCGCGCTTCAGATGGCGACAGCCAGCGTGTTCGAAATTATCGCGCGCACGGTCAAGCGCGGCGCCGATGAACTGACGCTCGAACAGGATGCGTCCAGTCTCTCGACGCCGATGGCGATGGTGCAGATGCGGCGCTTGCTGCATCCGAGCCAGATGCGGCGGAAATAGAAGAAGCTGTTCACGGCACGCCGTCGGATGGCTTGGTGGATTGAACTCTCGACAGCAGCGGGGTAACCGATGGATATGCAGCGTTTTCCAGACCACCTTCTGAACGGCTATCATAACTTCATGAGTGGTCGCTTCAGCGAACAGCAGCAGCGTTACAAGACATTGGCGGATAGCGGGCAGAAGCCCAAGACCATGGTCATTGCCTGTTGTGACTCCCGGGCAGCGCCCGAGACGATCTTCGACAGCGGCCCGGGCGAGCTCTTCGTCGTGCGCAACGTCGCCAATCTCATGCCGCCCTACGAGCCGGACGGACACTACCACTCGACGTCGGCAGCTCTGGAATTTGCCGTCCAGTCTCTGCGTGTCAGCGACATCGTCGTCATGGGCCACGGACGCTGCGGCGGCATCAAGGCGGCGCTTGACCTGGACGCCGAGCCCCTGTCGCCGGGTGACTTCATCGGTCGCTGGATGCACCTCTTGAAACCGTCCGCCGAACAGATCCAGAGCAATGACGTGATGACCCAGGCCGAGCGGCAGCGCGCTCTGGAGCGGGTTTCCATCCGCAACTCGATCGCCAATCTTCGCACCTTCCCCTGCGTCCAGATTCTCGAATCGAAGGGCAAGCTCCAGCTTCACGGCGCCTGGTTCGACATTTCGACCGGCGAGCTCTGGGTGATGGATCCGAAGAGCGGCGACTTTGCCCGTCCAGGTATGTGATAGAAGCCAGAGAAAAAGCCCGGTCCTTTCGAACCGGGCTTCTTTTATTTCATAAGCTTTGATCTTTTGTTTTTGCGCTGTCGTTATCGCAAAACCGCTGCGCACCTTTGCGCAACATGCGTTAGAGCGTCTGCGGTTTAAGCGGAGTCGCAGAAACGCTCTATCTCCTTGTTTCTACGCATTTCCTGACGGAAAACCGCTTCGCACTTTTCCTGGAAATGCTCTAGTCGCCGTCAATTTCCGCGCCGATGATGGCGATCGCCTGCTGATAGACGCTGGCGGCGTTCCAGCCCTGGATCGCGCCGAAATTGGCCTGTCCCGGCTGATATCCGGCGCCCGGCTGCCAGCCGTGTCCACGCAGGAAGTTCGCGGTCGAAGCAAGCGCGTCAGCCTTCGAGCGGACCATGTCGATATGGCCGTTGCCGTCACCGTCGACGCCGTATTTCAGAACGTTTGCCGGAAGGAACTGGGTCTGTCCGATTTCGCCATGGGCAGCGCCGCGTGCAGCCGGGCTGAGATCGCCGCGCTGGACGAGCTGGAGCGCCGCATAGAGCTGGTTGGTGAAGTAGTCGGACCGGCGGCAGTCATAGGCGAGCGTCGAAACGGCTGAGAGCGTATGCTCCTTGCCCATGAAGCCGCCAAAGCCGGTTTCCATGCCCCAGATGGCGATCAGCGGGCCGGCCGGTACGCCGTAGCGCCGTTCGATGCTGTTGAAGAGCGCCGCATTCTGGGCCTTCATCTTCTTGCCGCGCGAGATGATCGTCTGACCGCCACGCTTCTGCATGAACTGGCTGAGCGAGAGCTTGAAGCTTTTCTGGCCGCGGTCGGCGCGGATCGTCGCCTTGTTGTAGGAAACGCCGGAGAGCGCCTTGTCGAGCGCCGCAGGGCTGATGCCGTTGCCGGAGGCTTCCTGCTTGAACTGCGTCATCCAGGCCGCGAAACCGCTGCCGTCGTTGCCGCACTGTGCCGCCGACGCGGTCGCCGGAAGGATCGCCGTTGAAATCAGGGCCGCAAGCCCAATCGCTACGCACTTTGCCGTGTGCATGAAATACCCCGTCATTGCCCAAATCTGGTTGCCGTTAGGAAGATGCCAGCCTTTGCCGGCTCTGTCACCCGCCCCTCATTGGCGGAAATTTCCTAACGGTTTCACGTGAATCCGATCAATTTTGCGCACGGATCCGTGAAACAGGAAACCCCGCAGGCCGATAACGGGCCAGGCGGGGTTCTTATTCGTGCTTTACCGTCTGTTTGTTCAGGCGGCCTGCTTCTTGGCGCGGATCAGACCGCGGTTGATGAGCAGCTCGGCGATCTGGATCGCGTTGAGTGCCGCACCCTTGCGCAGGTTATCGGAAACGACCCAGATGTTGAGGCCGTTTTCGACGGTTGCGTCTTCGCGGATGCGCGAGATGTAGGTCGCGTCTTCGCCGGCGCACTCGTAAGGCGTTACGTAGCCGCCGTTCTCGTGCTTGTCGACAACAAGGCAACCCGGTGCTTCGCGCAGGATATCGCGCGCCTCGTCAGCGGTGATCTCGTTTTCGAACTCGATGTTGACCGATTCCGAATGGCCGATGAAGACCGGGACGCGCACGGCCGTGCAGGTCACCTTGATCTTCGGGTCGAGCATCTTCTTGGTCTCGGCCAGAACCTTCCACTCTTCCTTGGTGTAGCCGTCTTCCATGAAGACGTCGATGTGCGGAATGACGTTGAAGGCGATGCGCTTGGTGAACTTCTTCGATTCGATCGGGTCGGCAACGAAGACCGCACGGGTCTGGTTGAAGAGTTCGTCCATGCCGTCCTTGCCGGCGCCGGAAACCGACTGGTAGGTCGAGACGACGACGCGCTTGATCTTGGCGTGGTCGTGCAGCGGCTTCAGCGCGACGACGAGCTGGGCGGTCGAGCAATTCGGATTGGCGATGATGTTCTTCTTGGTGAAGAGCGTGATCGCGTCCGGGTTCACTTCCGGCACGATCAGCGGCACTTCGGAGTCGTAACGCCAGGCCGAGGAATTGTCGATGACGACGCAACCCTGCTGGCCGATCTTCGGCGAATACTTCAGCGAAACCGCGCCGCCGGCCGACATCAGGCAGATATCGGTATCGGAGAAATCGTAGTTTTCGAGGTTCTTGACCTTGAGCGTCTTGTCGCCGAAGGAAACTTCCGTGCCCTGGGAACGGGCGGAAGCAAGGGCGACCACTTCATCGGCGGGAAAGCCGCGTTCCGAAAGGATGTTCAGCATCTCCCGGCCGACATTGCCGGTGGCGCCTGCGACTGCAATCTTGAAACCCATGATCTAAGCTCTCTTTTTTGTCTCTCCTCGTCGGGTGGAGGGGGAAACCGCGCGATCCGCCGCGAGGGTTCCTGTCCCCGGCCAAACCGGGGAGAGAGCGGAGGGCCAGAGACGTCAGACGGTTTTCGTCGTCGTTTTGGCCGTTGTTTTGAAGGAAGCTGGAAAACGCATATCCTGCCCGGCGATTTCTGCCAGGACGCTGCTGTCAGCGAAGTTGTGTTCGCGGCGAAGCATGGAATGCCTTCCTTTCCGAGGCTCGTAATAATTGTTTCTATCGGCGAGTCAAGCGTGCGATGCTTGGCGCCTGCAAACGTGATCGCAATGTCATGTCGCTGTCATCGCCGGGCGTTACGACCGCGCAATCCGACACCTCAAAGGGACGATTGCCATGCGTATGCTTCTTGCCACCCTCTTTGCCACGACGGTTCTGGCCCACGCCGCTCAGGCCGCAGACGTCTATCCCATTGATCGCGCGACAATTCTTGCCGGTTCCCCGTTCGATTTCAAGGTCGAGCTCAAGAGCGCCGTCAAGGCGGAAGACATCAAGGTGACCGTCAACGGCCAGGACTACAAGGCAGCGCTCGGTGCCGAAGCCGCCTATGTCGCGATGGAAAAGGGCAAGGAAGACAAGGAGCTCGGTTCGGCCCTGCTCCTGCGCAACGCTATAATTGGCGCACCGGGCAGCTACAAGGTCGAAGTGACGGCTGGCGGAGAGACGAAGACCGTGACCTGGCACGTCTATGCCACGGCGGAGCAGCCGAAGGTCAAGAACGTCATCTTCCTGCTTGGCGATGGCCTTTCGGTTGCGCACCGCACCGCCGCCCGCATCATGTCGAAGGGCATGACCGAGGGTAAGGCCAATGGCCGCCTCAACATGGACGACCTCGAGCGCATGGCCTTCATCGGCACGTCGGCGACCAATTCGATCGACACCGACAGCGCCAACACCATGTCGGCCTACATGACCGGCCACAAGACCGTGATCAACGCCGTGGGCGTCTATGGCGACCGCACGCCCGACAGCCTCGACGATCCACGGGTCGAGACCATTGCCGAAGCGCTGCGCCGCCAGACGCAGAAGTCGATCGGTCTCGTCACGACCTCGGAAATCGAGGACGCCACGCCGGCCGCCGTCGTCGCCCACACCCGCAACCGCAGCGACAAGGCCGAGATCGTCGGCATGATCTACGACGTCAAGCCGGAGGTCATCCTTGGCGGAGGCTCGGCCTATTTCCTCGGCAAGGAGACGCCCGGCTCCAAGCGCAAGGACAACCAGGACTACATCAAGCTTTTCCAGGAAGCCGGTTATGCGCTTGCGACCGACAAGAGCGAACTTGCCAATGCGCCCGCCGACGGCAAGCTTCTCGGTCTGTTCCACACCGGCAACATGGACGTGACGCTTGATCGCGAGTTCCTGAAGAAGGGCACGGTCGAAAAGTTCCCCGGCCAGCCAGGCCTTGTCGACATGATCAAGACCGCGCTCGACAGGCTGTCGAAGAACGAAAACGGCTTCTTCCTGATGGTCGAGGGCGCCTCGATCGACAAGATGAGCCATCCGCTCGACATGGAGCGCGCCGTCGTCGAGACCATCGAGTTCGACCAGGCGGTCGGCGTTGCCCGCGCGTTCGCGAAGAACAACCCGGATACGCTGGTTGTCGTGACCGGCGACCATACCCATGGCGTCTCACTGCTCGGCATCATCGACGACACCGTCGAGGGCAAGGAAGGCCGCGACAAGGTCAAAACAGGCGCTTCGGCGGGCTTCCCGAACTATACCGACGAGAACAAGGACGGCTTCCCCGACAAGATCGACGCGAGCCGTCGTCTGGCGATGTTCGTCTCAAACTTCCCCGACTACTACGAAACCTTCAGCCCCAAGCTGGACGGGCCGTTCGAGCCGGCGGTGAAGAACGAGAAGGACGAGTATGTCGCCAACGAAGCTTACAAGGACATGCCCGGCGCCGTGCTGCGCGTCGGCATCCTGCCGAAGGACGAAAGCACCGGCCAGCACACGGTCGACGACGTCGTGCTGCAGTCGGAAGGTCCGGGCAGCGAGGGCTTCAGAGGCTACATGGAGCAGAGCGACGTCTACCGCGTTCTCGTCGATGCGCTTGCCCTCGGCGTGAAGCAGACCAACTGATCGTTTGAAACCCGCCTCCTCCCTGAAACGGGGAGGAGGCTTCACGCTGACGTTCATTCCCGGCCACATCACGCCCATGCGCTGCCGGGGTACTCTTGGCGATAAGACGATGACCCTACCGACACCCATATCCTTGAGCCGTCGAGCTGTGCTCGGCCTGATTGCCGGCGCGGTTGTCGCGTTCGACGGGCATGCGGCCCTGGCCGACGCCAGTCTCACTTTCGATGAGCTCTACGGCAAGGTCAGTGTACTCGGCCTCGAATTCTCGACAAAGGTGAAGAGCCTTGCCGGTCAGGAAGTCCGCATGCGCGGCTTCATGGCGCCGCCGCTCAAGGCAGAGGCAGCGTTCTTCGTGCTGACGGAAGTTCCGATGGCGCTTTGCCCGTTTTGTTCGTCGGATTCCGATTGGCCGGACAATATCGTCGTCGTCTATCTCGGGGAGAAGCAGACCTTCGTGCCGCCCGGCCAGACGATCGAGGTTCGCGGGACACTGGAGGTCGGCTCCTGGACCGATCCGGAGACCGGATTCGTCAGCCTGCTGCGTCTGCGCTCGTCTCAATTTTACGCGGTCTAGGGCATGCTTGGTCTTCAACTCGCAGGCGTCGATGTCAGCTTTCCCGGACTTGCCGCACCCGCTCTTGCGATCGACAGCCTTGACGTCGCCGCCGGCAGCCGTGTGGCGCTCACAGGTGCGTCAGGATCCGGCAAAAGCACGCTGATCAGCATCCTGACCGGGCTCGAGCGGGTCGGACAGGGCCGCATCCTCTGGGGCGATGTCGATATCTGCGCGCTCTCCGAGGGCCGTCGTGACCGTTGGTGCGGCGCCAATATCGGTCTGGTCCTGCAGGACTTTCATCTTTTCCCCGGCCTCAGTGCTCTGGACAACGTTCTGCTGCCGACAAGGCTCTCCGGCGCGATGAGCCGTGATGTCGGCGCCCGTGCTGAACATCTGCTTCTGCGTGTCGGCCTCACCCGGCCGACCCAGATGATCGAAACCATGTCGCGCGGTGAAATGCAGCGGGTGGCGATCGCCCGCGCGCTTTTGCGCAAGCCGGGTGTGGTCATTGCCGACGAGCCGACCGCCAGCCTCGACAGCGACGCCGGCGAGACCGTCGGCGACCTGCTGCTCGAGCTTTCACGCGAAAGCGGCTGCACGCTGATCGTTGCGACGCACGATCTGGCGCTGACGCGGCGTATGGACCGTCGCATCCGGCTTGCCGCCGGGCGCATCGTCGAAGATGGCCTCATCGAGGAGCGCGCGGCATGATCGGTTTCATCCTTGCGGATCTGCGCCGCCTCTGGGCCGGTTCGCTCGTCGTCGTCCTCCTGGTTGCGTTGGCGACGGCGCTCGGCGTCGCCGTCACCTTGCAGGAACGGGCGCTTCGGCTCGGCAGTGCGCGTGCTGCCGACAAGTTCGACCTCGTGATCGGCGCCCCCGGCAGCGAGACCCAGCTCGTGCTTTCATCGATCTTCCTGCAACCCTCGCCGCTGCCGCTGATGGAAGGCACGGTTCTGCCGCGCCTTCTTGCCGATCCGCGCGTCGCCTCCGCAGCACCGGTCGGCTTCGGTGACAGCTTTGGCGGCTATGCCGTTGTCGGCACCTCCACCGGGTTGCTTGCGGAACTCGAACAGCTTGCCGAAGGCCGCGCCTTTGCCGCCCTTGGTGAAGCGGTTGCCGGCGCCGCCGTCGATTTGCCACTCGGTTATACGGTCAAGCCGACCCATGGACTTGCCGAACTCGGCGGCCACGCCCACACGGAACTCGCCTATCGCATTGTCGGGCGCCTCAAGCCCACGGGCACCGCCTGGGACCGTGCCATTTTGGTTCCGATGCAGGCGGTCTGGGCGCTGCATGGAATGGAAGCGGCGGAACACGATGATGCCGACGATCACGCGCATGACGAGGCCGCGTCCGGTGTCGAGGCGGATCACCCTCATATCGATGCGGACGCGGCGCTCGACGAGAATTGGAGCAAGGCCACGCCCGGCCTGCCCGCGATCCTCGTCAAACCGAAATCGATCGCCGACGCCTACAAGCTCCGGCAGGACTATCGCAGCAACTCGACACTGGCGGTTTTTCCCGGCGAGGTGCTGACGAACCTCTATGCGACACTTGGCGACGCCAAGCGGGTGCTCGTGGGAGTGACGACGGGCGCTCAGGTTCTGGTCGCAGCCGCGATCCTGCTCGTCACGATCCTGCATGTCGGCCAGCGCCGACGGCAGATCGGGGCGCTTCGTGCCTTCGGCGCGCCGCGCACGGCGGTGTTTGTCATCGTCTGGAGCGAACTGTTTGCGCTGATTGCCGCCGGTGTGCTTTCCGGTTTCGCGCTTGGCTTCGGTGCCGCAAAGTTCATAGCCGGATATCTTTCCGGTGAGAGCGGCGTTGCCATGCCTGTCATGTTCGCTGCCGGCGACGGATTTCTTGTCTCTGCCATTCTCGTCTTCGCCGCCATCCTCGCCGTCCTGCCGGCCATGATCGCCTACCGGCAATCGCCGGCGGCAGCCCTTCGCGCCTGAGGTCTCTGGCTTCTTAGACGAAAGTCATAAGCCGAAAGCATCCCTGCCTGCGGCCCTCCTTTTCTGACATCCTGTGATCAGGCGCACCACGTTCGGACGTTCAAGGGAGGAATTGTCCGAGCCAGCCAATGGGCGCTCCAATGGGCTGTTTTGGAGTGGAGGATAAACAAAATGGCAAATGTCGCGACAGCGGACGACACAAAAGCACGTCCGATGACCGGCGAGGAGAAGAAGGTCATCTTCGCCTCGTCGCTTGGTACCGTATTCGAATGGTACGATTTCTATCTCTACGGTTCGCTCGCCGTTTACATCGGCGCGACCTTCTTCAGCTCCTACCCGGAAACGACGCGAAACATCTTCGCGCTTCTGGCGTTTGCCGCGGGCTTCTTGGTTCGCCCGTTCGGCGCTCTGGTCTTCGGTCGCCTCGGCGACCTCGTCGGCCGCAAATACACCTTCCTCGTGACGATCCTGATCATGGGTCTGTCGACCTTCCTGGTCGGCATCCTGCCTGGCGCTGCCTCGATCGGCATCGCTGCGCCGATCCTGCTCATCGCTCTGCGCATGCTTCAGGGCCTGGCGCTCGGCGGTGAATATGGCGGCGCTGCAACCTACGTGGCCGAACACGCGCCGCACGGGCGTCGCGGTTACTTCACCTCGTGGATCCAGACCACGGCAACGCTCGGTCTGTTCTTGTCGCTGGTGGTGATCCTGCTCGTCCAGTACCTGGTGGGCAAAGAAGCGTTTGCAGCCTGGGGCTGGCGCGTTCCGTTCCTGGTCTCGGTCGTGCTTCTCGGCGTTTCCGTCTGGATCCGCCTGAAGATGAACGAGTCGCCGGCCTTCAAGAAGATGAAGGAAGAGGGCAAGGGTTCCAAGGCACCGTTGTCGGAAGCCTTCGGCCAGTGGAAGAACGCCAAGATCGCGCTTCTGGCACTGTTCGGCGCCGTCGTCGGCCAGGCCGTCGTCTGGTACTCCGGTCAGTTCTACGCGCTGTTCTTCCTGACGGGCGTGCTCAAGGTGGACGGCCAGTCGGCCAATATCATGGTCGCCGCCTCACTGCTGATCGGTACGGGCTTCTTCGTGCTCTTCGGCTGGCTCTCCGACAAGATCGGCCGCAAGCCGATCATCATGGCCGGCCTGCTGCTTGCCATGCTCACCTACTTCCCGCTGTTCAAGGCGCTGACCTGGGCCGGTAACCCGGCGCTCGCTCAGGCCCAGGCAACGGTACGGGCGACCGTGACCGCGGCACCGGGCGACTGCAAGTTCCAGTTCAACCCGACCGGTACCGCGAAGTTCACGACCTCGTGCGACATCGCAACCGCGTTCCTGACCAAGAACTCGGTTCCCTATGACGTGGTAACGACCGCTGCGGCGGGGACTGCCGCGACTGTGGAGGTCGGCGAAACGACGATCAACAGCTATGACGCGATCGCTGCAGGCGATGGTGCCAAGGCTGCCAACGCCGGCTTCGAAAAGCAGACCAACATGGCTCTCCATGATGCCGGCTACCCGCTGGTTCGTGGTGCGGCAAAGGTTCCGGAATCCAAGCTTGACGGCTTCGTCGCCGCCAATCCGGAACTGGCGCTTGATGCCGCTGCCGTTCGCGGCGGCGAAAAGACCATGGTTCCTGCCGACAAGCTCATTGCCGACAAGCTCCTGACCAAGGACGAAGTCGGCGCCGCCACCGAAATGGCTGTCTACACGATCGCCAAGGGCGGCAGCTACGCAATGGTGGCGGATCCTGCCAACGTCAACTGGACGATGATCATCGCCGTTCTGACCGTTCTCGTCATCTACGTGACGATGGTCTACGGCCCGATTGCCGCCCTGCTGGTCGAACTGTTCCCGACCCGCATCCGCTACACCGGCATGTCCCTGCCCTACCATATCGGCAACGGTTGGTTCGGTGGCTTGCTGCCGGCCACGGCCTTCGCGATGAGCGCGGCTCAGGGCGATATCTACTACGGTCTCTGGTACCCGATCGTCTTTGCGGGCATCACCCTGGTCATCGGCATGTTGTTCCTGCCGGAAACCAAGGATCGCGACATCCACGCGATGGACTAAAGACTTCCCCGAGAGGCATTACGGCTCTCCCGACTCCGGCGCGGCTTTCCGCGCCGGCTTTTTTATGGGCGGGAGCCTGTTCGCTTTGGGATAGGCCAACCGCCCTCGTCGGCGCGGAAAAGCCAGCCGCGTTTGGCGAAGAGAAACGCCACCATCATAGATGTCCATAGGCCAAGCAGCAGCCCGGCAGCAACGTCGCTCGGATAGTGGGCGCCGACGATGACGCGCGAGACCCCGATGACCAATGCCATCACGAAAAACAACGGCCGCAGCTTCGGCAGAAGCATGGCAAAGGCGCCGAAAAAAGCACCCGCCGCCGTCGAATGACCGGATGGAAAGCTTTCGAACAGGGTGTCGCCGGTAAACGGCGTCAGGCTGTAGGCACCGAGATCCACCAGAAGCTCGGGCCTTGCCCGCCCGATCAGGAACTTCAGCACATGCACGAGCACACTGGCAGTGCCGATCGTCAGCAAGAAATAGGCAGCAAGGTTGCGGACAGTTCGGGCTTTGCGCTGAAACGGCGCCTGGCCAACGGCACGCTGCAGGATGAAGGCGACGGCAAGCACCAGACCCGAGACATAAATCATCCAGCCGAAGGTGCCGAAGTCGGTAATCAGGCGATTGAAGGCGACGATGCCCTCGGGCAGTTCCTGCGCCCGCGTCGACAGAAACGGATCGAGCGGAATGAAGGCGAGTACGAGGATCAGTGTCGTCACCAGGATCCATCCGGTTGATGCGAGCGGTCGGTTCATGTCGGCCTTTCCAAACGGTCTGCATGCGAGAATGCGGTCCCTCGCCGCCCCTCATTGCTCGCAGCATCTGCCTGCATGTGTCGGTTCGGCCGTCGAATTCAAGACTGTCGAATGCAAAACACCTCCGGATCGCTCCGGAGGTGTTCTGACAACTTGCGGGGCGCTGCCCGATCGGGCGCGCCTCTTGCTTGAACGTTTCCGCTTCAGACGATGCCGCGGAAACGTTCAAGCTTTTTGTTTTACGCATTTCCTGGCGGAAAACCGCTTCGCACTTTTCCTGGAAATGCTCGTATCAGGCAGACAGTGCCTTGAACTCGGAGAGGATGGCTTCGCCCATCTCGACGGTTCCGACCTGGCGTGCGCCTTCGGCCATGATGTCGCCGGTGCGGATGCCCTTGTCGAGCACGGTGGCKATCGCCTTYTCCAGRTTGTCGGCTTCCKTCACCAGGTTGAAGGAGTAGCGCAGGCACATGGCAAACGAGGCGATCATGGCGATCGGGTTGGCGATGCCCTTGCCGGCAATGTCAGGGGCCGAACCGT